>CAZHUY010000320.1:0-701 GCA_964535465.1 uncultured Myxococcales bacterium | reverse complement strand
CGAAGAAACATCAGGAGAATCCATGGCAACGATCGATTTCGGTGGAGTCAAAGAAGAAGTCGTCACGCGCGACGAGTTCCCCATGAAGAAGGCCCTCGAGGTCCTCAAGAACGAGACCATTGCGGTGATTGGCTACGGGGTACAGGGGCCGGCCCAGTCGCTGAATATGCGGGACAACGGCTTCAACGTCATCATCGGCCAGTCCTCCAAGTTCAAGCGCGACTGGGATCGCGCCATCAACGACGGCTGGGTTCCCGGCAAGACGCTCTTCGAGATCGAAGAGGCGGCGGAGCGCGGCACGATTATCCAGATGCTGGTTTCTGATGCGGCGCAGAAGGCAATCTGGCCCGAAATCAAGAAGCACCTCAAGAAGGGTGACGCGCTCTACTTCTCGCACGGCTTCTCGATCGCCTACAAGGACCAGACCGGCGTGATTCCGCCCGCCGAGGTGGACGTGATCATGGTCGCGCCCAAGGGCTCGGGCCTGAACGTGCGCCGCAACTTCCTGTCGGGCGCCGGCATCAACAGCAGCTTCGCGGTCGAGCAGGATGCGACGGGGCGGGCGCGCGAGCGCACCATCGCCCTGGGTATCGCGGTGGGCTCGGGCTATCTGTTCCCCACCACTTTCAGGCAGGAAGTGTTCAGCGATCTGACCGGCGAGCGCGGCGTTCTCATGGGCGCCCTGGCCGGCATCATGGATG
>CAZHUY010000319.1:0-6440 GCA_964535465.1 uncultured Myxococcales bacterium | reverse complement strand
ACACCCACGGCACCGATTTCATGGTCGCCCTGGCCTACGGGTGGCGAGATGGGGGCGGCTGCTGCATCGCCGTCAACTGCGGAGCCAGCAACAAGTATTGTGTCGGTGCCGAGGAGGAAGAGAACAACGATCTGTACGACTACGGCACCTCGCCGGTGGAGAACGCCATGGTGGTGACCCAGTTCGACCCAGGGCCCAACGCGGTGATCTCCTACCTGAACGGCACCAAGGTGCTTACACACTCGCCTCCCAAGGCCAAGCTCAACGCGGGCACCGCCATCCACCTGGGCGGCGGGGGCGACCTGAGCCAACCCGATCCGGTGCGCATGCGCGAAGCCCTCATCACCAACTACGTGATGAGCGCGAGCGAGGTGACCGAAATGAAGGCCAACATCATGGCCTTCTTTTCCATGCTGAAGTTCCCCTCCTGAGAGAGAGGTCAGCCGCACCTCGAAGCCCGGGAGAAGGGGAGGCGAGCTTCCCCTCTTCCGGCGCGGCTGACCTTCACCGGCTACGGCTCGATCATCACGCGGTGGTGGTACAGCAGATCGAGTAAGGGATCGTCGAGATCGACGCCATACTCGGCGCGCAGGCGCTCGCGAACCGCCGCCACCGGGTCGCGGCCGTCGAAGGCCAGCAGGATGCCGTAGGCGTTGCCCGGCAGGGCCACCGCCTCCAGTTCGCTGTACGCGCCCAGGGCCACCGTGCCGTCGGGCATCCACTTGACGGTGGTGGCTGGGTTGAACTTCAGGGTGGCGGGGCGCTTGGTCGTCAGGGCGGCCTCGCGGTGTCGTTCCACCTCGGCCAAATACACCACGCCATCGAAGCCGAGCACGCGCTCGACCTGGTCCGCCGACAGCGCGCGCACCGACTCGTAGCAGGCGCGGTACAGCTCTTCCTCACGCCCGGCGAACTTCCCCCAGGCCTTGGTCGCATCCTTGCTGGGGGCGGGTTGGCCGTCCAGCTCGTCGGGCCCCACCGTCGGGCTCTTGTCGGCGTCGGGCGCGTCCCACACCAGCTCGGGGGCGTGCTGCCAGACAGCCCAGCGTGACAGATGGACCTCGACCAGCGAGATGTGCCGCTTGATGGAGGTCCACATCTTGCGCCCGTCCTCGCCCGCCAGGAATCGGCAGAAGTAGGTCGAGCAAACCGCCTCGCGGTAAGGCCAGATGGTGCAGTTGCCCTGCTCGACGGCGAAGAAGGGACAGCGCAGGGTCAGGGCTCGCCCGAAGGCGCGGCGGGCGTTGTCATACATCAGCTTGTGCAGTGACGGCGGGCGCAGCCACTGGGGCGTGACGCCGTGTCGGCTCTCGATGCGCGCGCGCATGCGGCGTTGCCCCTCGGCCAGCTCGGGTCGTGGATCGGCCAGCAGCGCGCCCACCAGGTAGTTCGGCATGCGCGGGTGGTAGGTGCAGCACTTGGCGTCCGGGCGAAAGAAGCGCGGCTCGCCGTCCACCGTCTCGACCGCGTTGGCGCTGCCACCAGGGGCCATGGCGCAATGGGCGCAGGTGGCCTTGCTCTCGGCCGGGACGTCGAGCGCGCCCAGGCCGGGCAAGAGCGGGCGGTAGAGGGCGGGCAAATCATCAAGCAAGGACGGCATGCCGACACCATAGCGGATGGGAAGCGCCGGTGCGCTCAGAAGCTGATCCGTGATGCACGTCACTACCAATTGCCGCTCTGTGACCATACAATGGGCCGCCAAACCACATCCGCGAAACCAGGAGGCAGCATGGGTACTCTCCGAGCCGCAAGTCACCTTCGGATCCTGGGGCCGTCATGGCTCCTCTGGGGGGCGCTCTTATTCGGGTGCGACCGGCTGCCCGCCAACCCCGGCGAGCCCAGCCCGACGTCGGGCGAATCCGCCCAGGGTCAGGCGTTGTCGGCCACCGTCGCGTCCTCGACGGCCGCCCCATCGGCTTCTCCCGGCACGCCAGGCAAGGCGGACCTCGACGAATTCAAGCAGGCCCTGCTGCACAAGGTCGACCGAACGCGGTGGCGTGGCGGCTCGGCCCCGCGCCCGGCGAGCGAGCCCGCGCCCGGAGAAGGGATTCTGCACATGCCGGACGGGCAGGGCGTTCATGCCGCCATCTTGGTCAAGAACGCCGACGGCACGGTCAGGAGAGAGTGCGTCTCATCCGCCGCCGAGGTCTCGGCCCTGGTCGAAGAGATTCGCAAAGGACGCACGCCATGAGCGTTCGTATCGGAGGATTCGCGCTTGGGCTGGGGGCCCTCTTGGTCAGCGGTCCGGCCCGCGCCGCCGCCACCATCGAGATCAAGGTCACCGACGAGGCCGGGACGGGGTTCAACGACACGACGCCCGCGCAACCGGTGGGCGGCAACCCGGGCAAGACGGTGGGCGAGCAGCGCCTCATCGTCTTTCAAACCGCCGCGGAGGCCTGGGGGCGGCTGCTCGAGAGTCCGGTTCCCATCGTGGTCGAGGCGCGCTTCGCGGACCTGACGTGCACCAACGGGGCGACCCTCGCGGGCCATGCCGGCGCGCTCACGGTCAGCAAGCATCCAGAGCTGCCCACCACCGGGAAGTACCCGCTGGCGCTGGCCAACCGCATCTTGGGGCGGGATCTCTACCCCAGCCAACCGGACATCAGGGCGGAGTTCAACAGCGGCTTGAAGGCCTGCATGGGTATCGACTGGTACTACGGGCTCGACGCCAAGGAAGCTTCGAAGGACAGCAATCTGCTCTCCGTGGTCCTGCACGAGCTGACCCACGGGCTCGGCTTCGCCGACGGTGTCGATCCGGACACCGGGGCCTTCACCGGCTCCTCGGAGCCCTCACCCTTTGCCGAGCACGTGCTCGACAACACCAACTCGAAACACTGGAACGAGATGACCGATGAAGAGCGCAAGGCGTCCCTTTCCCATGTGCGCAGTCTGGTCTGGGATGGCAAGCGGGTCGAGGCCGTGGCCGCCCGCTTGCTCGCCAAGGGATCTCCGGTCGTGCAGGTCTCTCCCTCGCTTGGCGACTTTTCGGGCATCGTGGGCGAAGCCAGCTACGGCCGGGCGCTGGGCGATGGCGCCAGCATCACCGGGTCGTTGACCACCGTGACGCTCTCGGCGTGCTCGTATGGCGAGACGACCTTCGCCGGCGTTTCCGGCAAGATCGTCCTGCTTTTTCCTCCCAAGGGTTGTTCGGCGTTGGCGCTCGCCTACCAAGCGGAAAAGAAGGGTGCGCTCGCCGTGCTCGTCACCTACGGCCTCGCCGGATCTCCGCCACCCCAGGCCCTCGATGGGAGCAAGGAGATGAAGGCCAAATACCCGATCGTCATCCCGACCTTGGCGCTGACCGCGGACGACGCCAATCTGCTCATGGGCGCGTCGGCCTCGACCACGGTCACGCTGTCGGCCGACGGCGACCGGTTGGTCGGCGCCGATGCGGCGGGCAAGACCTTGATCTTCGCTTCGAATCCCATCCGCTCGGGTTCGACGGGCGCGCACTGGGATCCCCTGGTCAGGCCCGACCTCACCCTGGAACCGGTCGAGACGCAGACCCCGCACAACAACCTGGAAATGGAGCGAGCCTTGCTCTGGGACATCGGATGGACCGCGACTTGCGGCAACGGGACCACGGATGATCAAGAGGAGTGCGACGACGGGGCCGACAACAGCGACTCCCTCGCCAACGCCTGCCGCCTCGATTGTCGCAAGCCCAGATGTGGAGATGGGGCCGTCGACAAGGGCGAGGAGTGCGATCCTGGCCCCATCGGGGTCAGCAAGAAGGTGGATGCCAACTGCAAGCCCGATTGCATCAGGACGGGGGCCGGCGGGAGCGGCGGCAGCAGCGGAGGTGGGGGGAGCAGCGGCGGTGCGAGTGGCAAGGGAGGCAGCGGCGGCGGCGTGGGCGGCAAGACCGAGAGCAGCAGCGCCAGCGGCGGCGCGAGCGGCAAGCCGGGCAGCAGCGCCAGTGGCGGCGCGAGCGGCAAGCCGAGCAGCAGCGCCAGCGGTGGCGCGAGCGGTACGGCAGAGAGCAGCGGTGGTTCGCACGCCCAGGGCGGGAGCAGCGGTTCGGGGGGCGGCAGCGGCACCGGCGGCAGCAGCAGCGGCTCGGGCGGCAGCGGCAGCAAGGGCGGTTGCAGTTGCCGGCTGACGCCCGACTCGTCGTCGTCGGGCCTCGCCCTGATGATCGTGGGGTTGGCGTTCTTGCTGGGGCGGCGCCGGCGCCCTCGCGCCTGACAGCCACCCCCCCTGTGTTCCTCGGCTCCCCACGCCCCTGCCGGATGCGCTATATGTCACGGGCATGCCGTCCGAGATTCCGATCATCCTGGCGCTGATCCTGGCGAACGCGGTTCTCGCCGGCGCCGAGATCGCCCTCGTGTCTTTGCGCAAGACACGCATCAAGGAGCTGATCGACGCGGGATCTGCGCGCGCGGCGGCGGTCGAGAGACTGCGCAAGGAGCCCGAGCGGTTCTTCGCCACGGTCCAGATCGGCATCACGGTGGTGGGGGCGACCTCGGCGGCCATTGGCGGCCAGACCCTGGTGGGCGAGCTGATGTCCCCCTTGCTGGCTCTGGGGCTGGGCCGTTTCGCCCAGGACGTCTCTTTCGTCATCGTGGTGGGCGGCATCTCGTTCCTGTCCCTGGTGCTGGGCGAGCTGGTGCCCAAGTCACTGGGACTCCGCTACGCCGAGGGATACGCCCTGGCGGTGGCCCGGCCACTTCTGGGACTGGCGTGGCTGATGCGGCCTCTGGTGCGTATCCTGACGGCCAGCTCGAACCTGTTGCTGAAGGTCTTTGGCGACAAGACCACCTTCAGCGAAACCCGCCTGACTCCCGGTGAGCTGCAGCAGATGGTGGAAGAGGCCACCGAGACGGGCACGCTGGACCCGCACATCGGCAACATCGCCTCGCGCGCCTTCGAGTTCAGCGGCGTGCCGGTCTCAGCGGTCATGATCCCGCGCGAGCGCATCGTGGGCGTCCCTCGCCGCGCCCCGACTTCGGAGGTGAAGCGCATCCTCCTCGAGCAGGGTTATTCGCGCATGCCGGTCCACGAGGGCAGCCCGGACACCATCACGGGCTACGTGATGGCCAAGGACGTGCTGGCGCTGAGCTGGGAGAGCGACCTGCTGGTGCTGGATGACATCACCCGGCCCGCCTTCTTCGTCCCCGAGACCATGCCCGCCGTGCAGGTCCTGCGCGATCTGCAGCACCGGCGCATCCGGCTGGCCATCGTGGTGGACGAGAGAGGCACGGTCTCCGGCTTGGTCACAATCGAGGACTTGGTCGAGGAGCTGGTGGGCGAGATCTTCAGCGAGTCGGACACCTCGCCCGAGCTGGCCCGCAAGGACAAGGACGGCAGCTTGGTGGCCCAGGGCACCGCCCCGGTTCGCGATCTCAATCGCCAGTTCGAGATCGAACTGCCCGAGGGTGACACGTATACGACGGTGGCTGGGCTGTGCATCGACCTGGCGGGCCGCATTCCACCCACCGGGGCCAAACTGAGCCTCCCGGACGGCACCACGCTGGAGATCGTGGAGGCCACCACCCGCCGCATCCGCACGGTTCGCATCCGGCGGGGGTAGTGGCCTCGTGGCCAGGGTCGGCTAGCGCCCGGCGCGGTTTCGTCGCCGAATCAGCAGCATGCCGAGCGCGCCCAGCAGCAGGGCAGGCAGAGTGGCGCCCTGGTGCTTGGCGGAACCGAAGGCGCATTCGCAACCCGAGGCGTCGCCGCTGGCGGTGGACGCCGTGTCGTCGCTCGATGCGCTGCCGGTCTTGCCGCCGGTGACGGCCGTTCCCGACGACGATGAAGCGGATGCGCTGGCCAGTGAGCCGCCCGCTGACGACGAGCCGCCGACTGGCGGTTTGCTGCTGCTGCTGCTGCTGGCGCGGCTTGAACCGCCCGCGGCTGAGCTGGTGACGCTACCGCCCGAGTTGGATCCACCCGACACGCTGGAGCTGCTGCTCACCTTGCCGCCGGTGCCGGTCTTGCCGCCCGTGCCCGTTGCGGAGGATGTCTTGGCGGTCCCTCCGGCGTTGCCGCCCGCGCCGCCGCCGGTGTTGGCGGACGAGTTGCTGTTTCCGCCCGCCGCGCTGGTGCCAGTGTTCGCGGTGGTTCCGCCACGCGCGCCACCCGTGCCGCTGCTCCCGGCCGTTCCGGTCGTCCCGCCCGCGCCGGTGTTGCCGCCGGTGCCCCCCGTGCTGCCGTCACCAAAGTCCTTGTCGAACTGCTCGCCGTCGAAAGGAATGACGACGACCTTGGTGCCGTGATTCGAGTTGGGGACCACCTGGTTGTCCTTGTCGACATCGGATACGGCCCACGTGGCAAAGGTCGGGTGGCCATTCTCCAGGACGACGCTCGGCCGCTCCATCTTGTACCAGGCGTTGCACACGGTGCTGCCCTCGTAGCAGAAGATCTTCTTGTATTCGCGTGGCGACCAACCGTACCCGTTATCCTTCCAGTCGTTGATGCCGTCCTTCGAATAGATGTGG
>CAZHUY010000318.1:0-6489 GCA_964535465.1 uncultured Myxococcales bacterium | reverse complement strand
CCTGGTACCCGGTGATTCCGGTGGAAGTGGTACCCCGAGACCCCGCTGGCGACACCGAGGCCCCATATGGACCAGCGGAGCCAGAGAAAGAAGCTCCGGTCTCCCGCACATCGGAATTGCTCACGGTGGAAAGACATGTCCAGGAAATCAAATCGCCTGGGCTTCAGGAACTTTACCGACGCTTCGCGAGGCTACTTATCCCGGACGGGATCGACGGTGCCGCCAGTCCGGAGGACCAAGAGCGCCGCGCTTGGGTCTGCCCCAGCGTCAAAAAGGCCCACGTCTGGGTTCGCTACAAGGGCCAAGGTGTCGTGTGCCTGTGGGCTAAGAGCAAAACGTTTCTGATCGGGTACGTTGGAGCAGATGCGAAGTGGAAATACGTTGGCGATGCTGGCGACGAGAGAGTGTTCACCCGTGCGGTTCAAGAAGACACCGAAGCGGGGATTCGGAAGCGCATGCAGGCCATCGATGAGGAACTGAAATCCACGCTCGGACAGTTCAAGTGGACCGACATCCAACCCGACCATGGTCGATAGCACCGCAACAATCCATGGGACGCCCAGAGCGGAATGACCGGCTTGGGCCAATGCCGGTGATCAATGATCGCAGTCCGCGTCGAAGAGGACGGTGGCGTATGGCGACCCGGGTGTCATTCACCAAACGCTGGCAGCACCGCCGCACCGCTCCCCTCCCCCACCGCCCGGATCTCCTCGATTAGCTCTAACGCCCGGTGCAGATCCACGTTTCGCACGGCATTTGCCGCCAAGATCGCGAGTTTTGCTACTTTGCTACCGTCTGCCTTCGTGAAGCGTTTCTTGGCATCAGGCGATCGCGAATTCTCCGACGGAGAGACGGAATTCTCGCTAGGTTTCGCTACGTTTGATGAGCTTTCGAATCCCGTTGGGGTCGCCACTTAACTAAGCGAGATAACCCAGCTTTCTGATCTCGCTCATTTCTGTTGCCACGTGGTTGCCACGGCTGCGGGGCTTTCCAGCACCGAAATGAACTCGGCGCCGCTGCCCGGAGCGAGATGGGCATAGCGCATGGTCATCGTGATCGTGCTGTGTCCGAGCCAGCTCTGGACCTGGTTCAGCGGCGCACGACCGATTACCGCTTGCGAGGCGAAGCTGTGTCGAAGGTCGGCACCCACATCGACCGTGACCACGGGTCGGACGCCACGCCGCCGCCAAGAGGTGATGGTCGACCGTGGAATGGATAGCCGTCTGGCCAGCGTTCGGTCCCCCGTGCTGCAGACGAGCTCTCTCAGACGATGATCATAGGTTCGGCGCGCACTGGGCGCCGACGAAACGATGGTTATCATGGCCGAACGATCACTCGCGACTTCCTCTCAGAACTTGCTGGGCCAACCAGACCAGTTTCCGATCCTAAGATCCCAGCAACCCGGCCACGGCGCTCTCCACCTGGTCGAAGGCGATACGCTCTTGTTCCAGGCGCACGCGTGTGCCGACTCGGTCGAAACGAAGCTCGTCGTAGACCTCGCTTTCCTCGGCGCTGAGACGCGTGAGCGCTTTGTCACACCGCTCGGCCTCTGCGACCCAAAGCGCACGATGGCTGAGCAGCGTCGCGCGGTCCATCAGGAAGGAATGCGCCGCCGGGAAGATCGCTCGCAAGCCGTCCAGAATGGCGAAGCCGTGCGTATCGAGGTCGCCCCAGTAGAAGATGCTCTTGTCGCGCAGCCACGGAATCTGACCCAGACGATCGATGCCATAGCCCAGGCCGAAGATGACGAGGCTGTCGGCAGCCTGGGGAAAGGCCAACCCGTTGATCTCGTTCTCGGTGATGAAGACGCGCTGGACGGGCCAATTGAGCCCAGCGAACTCGGTCACCGGCGTGCTCACATCCTTCAATCCATGCAGCCGCAGGCGCGGGTCGAGCACACGAAAACGCACCAGTGCGGGTTTGGCCACAAGGCCGTAGCGCTGCTCGAAAGCTTGCGCGCCGCTAGCCTGCTGATCGACGGCCTCAGCCGGCAGCACCAGATCCAGCAACTCGGCCAGGAGACGTTTACGGCTTTCCAGGAACTTGGTGTGCACCCCGGGCACGGCGATCTGCCGGGCGTAGATCGACGGGCGCGGATGGGCGGCGAACCACGAGACAACCGCCAAGAGCTGCGGCCAATCTTCTGTGTGATCGAGCAACTGCAGGGGGTGCGCCGCGATCCATGACAGCAACGCCGGATGCGTGTCCCGCGTGTCCGCGACCAGCCGATCGAAAAGCTCGACCTGGCGACGCTTGCCGATCAAGGTCAGCGCATCCGCCTCGCTCGGCACCAGCAACGACTGCGGCACGCGGTTGGCGCCCAGTTGGCGGTGGTTGATCTCTGCGTAGCCAATCTCATACCCCGCGCCCTTCGCAGCCTTGCTGCCCTCCTCCAGCGCACGAATCCAGTCCCGGGCCTCGGCAAAACGCTCGCCCAGCTCGCGCACCGTGGGCTTGGTCAAACGCACCGACAAGGGAAAGAGCGGCTCGCCCCCGAGTCGGGCCGCCAGAATGCGCCCGCGATCCCACAGACGCTGCACCTGGCCGCGAACATCGTCAGGCGTGGTCCAGGCCATGGGCATCACGAGGCGCGGGCCGCGCGCTCTTGCCGGTACTGCTCGATGGTCAGGTTGCGCAGCATCGACGACCGTCCGTCCTCGGAGTGCACGAAGCCCACACCCGCCACGTGAGGCTCGATGATGTGGATCTTCTGCAATGGGGTCACGATGAGTAGTTGCAGGTTCATGCGGCCGAACAGCTCGAGCGCGTAGCGTGCTGATTCGTCGGAACCGCGGCCAAAAGCCTCGTCGATGGCCACGAAGCGAAAAGAGCGCGAACGTTTAACCCCGGGATCCAGGCCGAATTGGTAGGCCAGGCTGGCGGCGAGCACGGTGTAGGCCAGCTTTTCCTTCTGGCCGCCCGACTTGCCGCCCGAATCGGTGTAGTGCTCGTGCTCGCGATCGTCCTCGCGCCAGCGTTCGGATGCCGAGAAGCTGAACCAGTTGCGCACGTCGGTCACCCGCCGCGTCCAGCGCCGGTCGGCATCGGTGGAGCCCTCGCGGCCACGAAAGCGCTCGATGAGGCCGCGCACCTGCAGGAATTTGGCCTCCGAATAGGCGGCGTCCTCCGAGCCGGTCAGCGCGCCTTCGGTGCACGCGCGCAGATCCTGTTGAAAATCGCGGATGTCGGCGTCTTGCGCGGCCACGATCTCCAGCGCGATGTAGCGGTGCGGGTTGTAGTCGATGTCGTGCAGGGATCGATTGATGGCCACGATGCGCTCACGGATGGTCTGGCGCTCGCGGTTCAATTGCGACTGGAAATTCGCCACCTCGCGAATGGCGTTCTCGTTGAGGAGATCCTTGAACTTCTGCTCGAAGCGCGGCAGGTCGTCCTGGACCAGTCGCTCCAGCATGGTGCCGAATTCGCCCAGGGCGGCGATGCGCGCGTCCACCTCTTGGGTCTCCACCGGGTAGTCCTTGCGGTAGGCTTCCATGGCCTTGACGATGCGCTCTTCCAGGCGGCGCAGACGCAGATCGCGATGGTCGATCTCCCTCTGCAACCATTCGCGCAGATCCTTTTCGCGGCCATCGCACGATTCGACGGTCAACAGGTGCGGGCCAAGGGCCTCGTCCCGCCATTCGTCGATGCGCGGGAAGTCGCGGGTTTTGACCTCGGCCTCGGTGGCGTCGACCAGCTCTTGGCAGGATCGTCGCAAGGCCGTGGCCTCGTCTTGCTTGTAGCGCGCCGTCGCCAGCTCGCGGTTGTGCGCATCCTGCGTCGCCTCGGTGGCGCGCATACGCTCTTCCAACTGCGCCAACTGCTCTTCCAGCGCACGCAACACATCCGAGGCCGACTCCAACTGCCGGCGCTCGTTCTCCAAGCGCTCGATCTCCAGCACCAGAGGCCTCCAGTCGATCTCGCGAAAATCCTCGAAGGTCGACAGCTGGTGCAGATGCGCCAACCGCTCGGACAGGCGGCCCTGCTCAGCTTGCACTCCCGCCAAGCGCCCCACGATCACCTGAATGCGTTTCTCCAGCACCTCGCGCTCTTCATCCAGCGCGGCGACCTTGGCCTCGTTCGACCAGCCCAGCACGTAGCGCGAACGATCATCGAGGCGATGGCGATCGTCCTTCTCGTGCCGTCCGCCCACAGTCTTGATCTGGCCGGCCTTGGAGATGGCCTGTTTCTCGCGCCGGAACTGATCCAGGTTGTCGCAGCACACATGATCGAAGCGCCGCCCGATCTCGGATTCCATCCAGGCGTAGAAAGCCGAATCCGGTTTGATGGCCAGCTTGTGCCAGACGGTGTTGGGTGCGCTGCTGGCGGTGGCGGCACGCTGGGACAGTACGCGAAAGTACACCAGGCGTTCGCCCAGGTGCGTACGGTCCACCCAGTCCGCGACGCGCGCGTACTCCCGCTCTGGCACCAGCAGCGATAGCCCGAAGTTGTGCAGCAGGCGCTCCAGGGCACCCTCCCAACCGCGCTCCTCGGGACGCACGGCCACAAGCTCGCCCACGAAGGGCAACTCGTCCTCTTCCACGTCGAGCGCGCGACAGAGCCCGGCGCGGATCTCCAGCATGCGCGAGGGAATGTTGGACCGGCGCGCACGAAGAGAGGCCAGCTCTCGGGTCAGTTCGTCGTGCTGATCCTTGAGATCGCGCAGCTCAACCGATGCCTCGGTCACGGCGTTCTGCAACCGGGCTTGCTGCGCCTTCGCGTCTTCCACCTGCTCTGCGATGATCCGTCTACTGGCCAGGAAGGTGTCGCCATCGCTGGGCGTCCGCAGGCCGACGGCCGCCGCCAGTTGCGCGTAATGATCCGCCCGGCGGTTGCGGTCCGCTTTGTCCGTCTGCTTCTGCGCGGTCTCGGCCTTGAGGCGCTCGATGCGATCCCCTCCCTGCTCGGCGATGGCCTGTTTCACCCCGTCGCGGGCCGCCTGCTGGCCCCGGCGCTCTTCAGCGGTCTCGGCCAATCGCGCCTCCAGCTTGCCGATCTCGATCTGCAAGTATCCCAGGCGCTTCTCCAACAGGGCGACCTTGTGCTGGGCGAAATAGGCCCGAAGGGCGCTGCGGCCGTGGCGTAGCGACTCGGTCTGCTCGGCCACCTTGGCGTGTTCCTGTCCATCGGCCACTATGGGCGTGAGGCGCGCAATCTGCCCTTTGGCCTTCAACACGGCCTCGTGGGCTCGGTTCAGGTCGTCGAAGTGATGAACCAGGGCCTCAATCCGATCCTCGACCGGGAAGGCTTCGAGCATGTGCTGGCGTACGAAATCGGTCAGGTTGCCCACGGACTTCATGGACACGGTCTGGTGGAACAGCTCCAGGGCCTGCTCGTTCTCGATGCCGAAGCGCCGGCGGAAACCCGCGGCGTAGGGCGGAAAGGAATCGAAGATCTCGGTCTTGGGCAAACGACGCAGGCGCTTGCGCAGATCGCCGATGTCCGAACCGAAGTTCGCGAAGTGCTCGGCAATCGAGAGCCTGCCGTCGGACAAAACAAAGAGCCGGGCCGGTTGCCCTTCCACATCTTTCGACCAAAACACCTGAGCCAAGGTCACAGTCTGGTCGTAGCCCTGGTTGAAAAAGCGGGCGAGCAGCACGGAATAGCTGTTACCGTCGCGCAACGACACCGGGCGGGCGGAAAGCCCCACATCGCTACGCTCGGTCTTGTAGTGGCCCAGGACATACGAGCGTAAGGTGCGCTCGCGGGTCTCCGCTCCGGCGGCGCGGTTGTAGGCCACCTTCTGCGGCGGAACCAACAATGTGGTGATGGCGTCCACCAGTGTCGACTTGCCCGAGCCGATATCGCCCGTAAGGAGCGCATTCTCGCCCGCAGGCGACAGGCTCCACACGCGCTGATGAAAGGTACCCCAGTTGTAGATCTCCAGGCGGTGCAGGCGAAAACCCGCGCGCTCGTCCGTGGCCACGAAGTCCAGCGCGCCCTGGGTCGGCTCGCTCATGGCTCCCCGTCCCCGGCCGACTCGTTCTTCAGGTGTTCGGCATACCCGGCCAGACGGCGCTCGAACTCCGAGAGCCACTGCGCGTCCACGAAGGCCTTGAGGATGCGTTGGATTTCGAATTCGCCATCCTTGCCGCGCAGGCGACGCAGAAAACCCATCTCGACGATCTTGTTCAGATTGGCGTCCAGGCGATCGGTCAGCCGGGCCTCGTTCGCGCTCTCGGGCGTGAACACGCGCACCAGATCGGCGATCTGCTCGCGGCTGAGGATGATGCGCGTGATGTCGCCTTGCGCGTCCGCCTCCGCCAGCTTCTTGCGCAAGAGCACCAAGAGCAAGCTCACCTGAAAACCCAGCGGCCGGCGCGGCACCAAGCGAGGCAACTCGGGCTCGCCCTCGCCCGCCAACCGCTGCCGGAGGTACGCATAGCCCTCGGTCTCGTCCAGGATCAGCTCGAGTCCCAGCGGCGCCACATGGTCGCGCACGCGCGCCTGCAGATCGAGCAAAGCCTGCCAGTTTTTGGGCGCGTCCTCGGC
>CAZHUY010000317.1:2341-6507 GCA_964535465.1 uncultured Myxococcales bacterium | reverse complement strand
CCCCCCTGTTGCGCATGATGCGTGCGCCTCGGGGCTCTATCTGTCTATATTGGTTCCTACCACCACCAACGCGCCTCGTGCCTTGATGAGGGAGGATCCATGACGCAATCCAGTCTTCGAACTTATCTCGTCTTGATGATGGGCACCATGGGCCTGGCCATCGGGTGCGGCTCAGGGACCGAGAACGGTGAAACGTCCAGCGGGGGCAGCAACGGCGGCTCGGTCACAAGCGCCTCGGGCGGCGCCGCGAGCGCGGGCCAATCGGCGCTGTCGGGCGGACATGCCTCGGGCGGGGCCAGCACCACGGCTGGCAGCTCGAGCCAGAAGGCCAGCGGCGGCTCGAGCAGCCCGGCGTCATCGAAGACCAGCGGCGGATCCACGACCACGGAGGGAGGCCAAAGCGCCAGCGGGGCGGGTGGCATGGCCGGGGCGAGCGGCGTGGTCGGCGGCACGACCAGTGGGACCGGCGGAGCCCGCGGCGGGACGGGCGGGGGCGCGAGCTCTGCCTTGGCCGGAGGGACCGGTGGCAACGGGGCCGGCGGCGGCGGCACGGGAGGAAGCAACGCCTCGGGCGGTGGCGGTGCCGACGGTGGCACGGCAGCGGGCGGCACGACGAGCGCGGGCGGCAGCACGGCCGTGTCCTGTCCCAGTTCCGCGCTGGCCGCGGGCGACACCACGCGCACCATCCAATCCGGCGGCAAGAGCCGCACCTATGTGCTGCACGTCCCAAGCGGATACAAGGGAAACACGGCCGTCCCGCTGCTGGTGGATTTTCACCCCCACGGCAGCACCGGTCCCAACTGGCGCAAGGACACCCCCTACCTGAAGCTCGCCGATGCCGACGGCGTGATCAGCGCCTTCCCCAGTGCCATCGGCGACTGGAACGTCGGACCCTGTTGCGCCGACGGTGTCGACGACGTGGGCTTCGCCAAGGACATGGTCAAGGAGATCAAGGGACTGGCCTGCATCGACGGCAAGCGTGTCTATGCCGCCGGCTTCTCCATGGGCGGGGGCATGACCAACTACGTGGCCTGTCACGCGGCCGATGTGTTCGCGGCGTTCGCCCCTGCGGCGTTCGCGCTGCTGCAAGAGGTCGTGCCGGACTGCAAGCCCGGGCGCCCCATCACAGTGGTCGCGTTCCAAGGCACAGCCGATCCGTATGTTCCCTATGCGGGCGGCCTGTCCAACCTGGTCAAACCCATCAACTTCCTAGGCGCCGTCGACGCCATGAAGAAGTGGGCCGAGCTGAGCGGCTGCACCGGCACGGCCGCCGAAATGGGCAACGGGTGTCAGGGCTACGCCGCCTCGCAGTGCCAAGGCGAGGAGGTGGTCCTGTGCACGAAACAGGGCGGGCAACACGAGGCCGCCAACGCCAACCTGACCTGGCCCATCCTCAAGAAGCACGCGATGCCGTAAAGGGGTCGTCACGAACCTGGCCGGCCCGCGCCAGATTCGTGGCACGGGGGCGGCTAGCGGCTTGTGGCTTGCGTGGGCGTGGGCGTGAGCGAGTTCGGGTGGCGATTGGGGTGTGCGGATCCCGACCCGCGACACGCGACCCGCTCACGCACACGGGACCCGCTACCGCTCACGCTACCGCTCACGCGACACGCGACCCGCTCTACCTTCGCCCGAACAGCATGGTGGCGACTTCGTCCATCTGCTTGAGCTCGCCCAGCCTCTCGGCCACGCGCAGCTCGTACAGACGGGACTCGCGCACCCGCCGCATGGCCTCGGCCCGCGTGCGTGCGCCTACGAAGTGAGCGCGAGAAACACCTAGCCTCTCGTCGGCCATCAGCTTGTCGCGTTCGGCTTGGCGCGCATCCGCCAGGGCGCGAATGTGCGCGTTCTCTATCAAGCTCCAGTCGTCCGCGCTTCCTCGGCGGCGCTCGTCCGCCATGGCCCGCGCGGCAGCCGCGCGAACCGCGGCTTGGGTCGCGAGCGCCAGGCGCTGCGCCTCGGCCATCTTGTGGCGGGCTCGATCCTCATCAACCTCTCGAAGCCTAACTACAGCATCAAGTCTTGTTGGTGGGCTCACAATTTCTCCATCGGATCAAAATTGAGAAAACTGAATGGTGAATGAACGAGATTCCTCTTCGCAATTCACGGGCCAGCGAGAAGACGTGCCTCCCCGTCAGAAATCCGGATGGCATTCGGCTTGCTTGGAAAGCCTGCGAGAGGAACACCCCAAATGGCCGATGGCATTTACGTAGGCATGTCCGCTGCGGTGGCGCGCGCCGCTCAGCTCGATTCGATCGCGGATAACCTAGCGAATACAGAGACGCCGGGCTTCAAGGCGACGCGTCCGGCCTTTCGTGCCTTCCTGCCGCCAGGTCCCACTGACAAAGTTCTGGCGGGGGCGACCAACACCGGGGTGGATCTGCGACCCGGTCCCACCAACGTCACCGATAACCCACTCGACGTGGTGCCGGAGGGCAACACCTACCTGGGGGTGCAGATGTCCAACGGGCAAACGGCCTACACGCGCAACGGCCACATCGAATTGGGCCCCAACGGCGAGCTGATGATTCTGGGACTGAAGGTGATGGGCAAGTCGGGCCAGCCCATCATGGTTCCGCCCGAGAGCGATGCGCGCGTGGAGATCAACGGCGACGTGGTGGTGGGGCGCGACACCGTGGTGGATTCTCTCGCCCTCTTCAGCCCCCAAGGAGGCATGGACAAGATCGCGCCCGCGCTCATGCAAGCCTCGGCGGGCACCACCGTCAATTTGGACCCGCAAGCCACCGTGCGCGTGGGCGAGTTGGAGTTGGGCAACGTGAGCGCGCTCGATTGCACGGTGCAGATGATCAACGCCCAACGCCAGTTTGATATGGCCATGCAGGCCATCCAGACCTACCGCAAGCTCGACGAGCGGGCCACGCAGGTCGGTCTCGTCAAATGAGGTGACCCATGTTGCGATCGCTTTACACCGCTGCCACCGGAATGGACGCCCAGCAGACCAAGCTGGACATCATCGCCAACAACCTGGCCAACGCCAGCACCACCGGCTTCAAGAAGACGCGCGCCGATTTCGAGGATCTGCTGTACGACACCATCCGCTCGGCCACGCCGCCTACCGTCCAGGGCGGCAGCCAACCCACTCCCCTGCAAGTGGGGTTGGGCGTGCGCACCGCCTCGACCTCGCGCTCGTTCTCCCAGGGCACCAGCATCGATACCAAGAACCCGCTGGACCTATCCATCCAGGGCGGCGGCTTCTTCCGCATCCAACGCGGCAACGGCGACTATGCCTACACCCGTGCCGGCGCCTTTCGCCTGGATGCCAGTGGCCGCATCGTGACCCAGTCGGGTGAGCAGTTGGACCCCGGCATCTCGGTTCCGCCGGATACCGTGAGCATCGCGGTCAAGGCCGACGGCACCGTGCAAGCGCGCCTGCCCAACCGCACCGACATGGTGGACATCGGCAACATCCAGTTGGCCACCTTCGCCAACCCCGGCGGGCTGGAATCCATCGGCAACAACCTGATGCTCGCCACCTCGTCGAGCGGCGAGCCCCTCTACGCCAGACCGGGCGAACAAGGCACGGGCACCATCGCCCAAGGCATGCTGGAGGGCTCCAACGTCTCGGCGGTGGAGGAGATGATCAACATGATCACCACCCAGCGCAATTACGAGCTGAACTCCAAGATCGTCTCGTCCGCGGACGAGATGTTGCAGAGACTGACCCAAATCCGCTGATGGCCATGAATCTCCTTGTTCCCCTCGCTCTCCTCTTGACCGCAAGCCCTCCTCCCGGGCGCGTGGACCTCCCCAAAGAGGTGAGCGAGGCTCTCTCCCAGGCGCTGACCATACCGGGCGCGCGTATCGTGCCCACCGGGTGGCAGGCACGCGTGCCCACGGGTTGTCGGGTCGAGCGAGCGAGCCTCTCCGGCTCGGTCACGCGCTCGAGCCGCTTGCCCGTCAAGCTCTCTGGCCCGGCTTGCTCGGGCTGGGGTTGGGTGCGCTTCGAGGTGTGGGTGCCGACGGCGACCACGCGACGGCCGGTGCGCGCGGGCGAACCCCTACGACCCGCGCTGGCCATCGCCGACCGTGAGCTCAAAGCGGGCCGGTCGGGATTCCTGCCGCCCGAGGGGGCCACGGCCGCGCGCGATCTTCCCGCGGGAACCGTGCTGGGCCCCGAGCATGTGGCGGGCTCGACCCTCGCCGCGGGC
>CAZHUY010000317.1:0-2331 GCA_964535465.1 uncultured Myxococcales bacterium | reverse complement strand
AGACCGTGAAGGTCATGGTTCTCAACGGAGGGCTCGCGGTCGAAACCCGAGGACGCGTGTTGGGCTGCGGCGTGGGCAAGACCTGCGCGGTCCTGTCTTCCGGCCGGCACGTCGAGGGACGCATGCAAGACGGCACCCTGCTGGTGGAGCTGCCATGAAATCAACCCTTCACCCCCATTCCCCATGCCCCACCGAAAATCACGTCGGTGGTCGTGGTCCCGGTCCCGGTCCCGGTCGTGGCCGTGGCCGTGGCCGTGGCCGAACACTCTTCCTCCACCTTTCTCTCCTCTCCCTCACCGTTTCCTGCACCCAAGCCCACATCAACGAGTACACCCCCAAACGTCGCGACTACAAGCTCCCCGCCGAGAGCAAAGGTGACCAGGCCGCGTCCTCACCGGGCAGTCTGTGGCAAGAGGGCCGCCCCGCCTCGCTGCTCTTCACGGATGCGCGCGCCCTGCGGGTCAACGACCTGGTGGTCGTGAAGATCGACGAGCAAGCCGACGCCCACCGCACCACCGACACCAACACCGATCGCAGCAGCGCCACCGCCGCGAAGATCGATGCCTTCATGGGTCTGCTGAAGAAGCTGCCCAGCTCCATGGACCCCAACCTGGCCATTGGCGGCGGCTCCAGCACCAGTTTCCAGAGCAAGGGCGACACCGCGCGCACCGAGTACCTGACCGCCACCGTGCCCGCCGTGGTCACCAAGGTCTTCAACAACGGCAACCTCTTCGTCGAGGGCCACCGGGTCATCTTGGTCAACGCCGAGGAGCACCACTTCTACATCTCGGGCGTGGTGCGCCCCATCGACATCGATCAGGAGAACACCGTGAAGAGCTCCATGGTCGCCGACGCCCAGATCGAATTCGTCGGGCGCGGCGTGCTCTCCGAAAACCAAAAGCCCGGCTGGTTCTCACGATGGCTGGGCTGGATGTGGCCATTCTGATGAGAAGACATCTTGGACTCTTGACTCTGTTGTTCGCCTCGACGGCGCTGCCTGTCGACGCGGCCCCGGTGCGCATCAAGGACCTAGTCGATGTGCAAGGCGTCCGCGAAAACGCCCTGTTCGGCTACGGCCTGGTGGTCGGATTGGCGGGCAGCGGTGACAGCGAGCAGGTGTTCTTCACCTCGCAATCCATCAGCGGCATGTTGGGTCGCATGGGCATTCGCGTGGATCCTCGCGACGTGCGCGTGCGCAACACCGCCGCGGTCATGGTGACCGCGTCCCTGCCTTCCTTCTCGCGACCAGGCACCCGCATCGATGTCTCGGTCAGCTCCATGGGCAACGCACGCTCGCTGGCGGGTGGGGTGTTGCTCATCACGCCGCTCACCGGACCCGATAGTGCGGTGTATGCGGTGGCCCAGGGGCCGGTGCAGGCGGGCGGCTTCGACCTCGCGGCCTCGGGCACGCGCATCCAGAAGAACCACCCGACCTCAGGCATGGTGCCGGGCGGGGGCACCGTCGAGCGCGCCGTCACGCCCGACCTGGAGAAGGCTCCCCTGATGTTCGGCCTTCGTCGCCCTGACTTCACCACGGCCCTGCGCATCGCCGAGGCGGTCAACAAGTCGCTCAACGAAGAGGCGGCCGTGGCCAACGACCCAGCCGTGGTTCAGGTGAAGATCCCAGCCTCGTGGAAAGGCAAGGTAGTGGCCATGATGGCGCAACTGGAGGCCATCGAGGTGGATCCAGACCAGCGGGCGCGCATCGTGGTCAGCGAGCGCACCGGAACCATCGTGGCCGGCCAAGGCGTGCGCATTCGGCCCGTCGCCGTGGCCCATGGCGGCCTGTCCATCTCCGTCCGCCACACACCGTGGGCGTGGCAGCCCGGTGCCTTCGGTCAGGGCAGAACCGTGGCGGGCAAGGTGGCAACCATGGAGGCGCAGGAAACGACGAAGCCCGTGGTGGCCCTGCCGGCGACCACGTCCGTGGAGGATCTGGTCAAGGCCTTCAATCTGCTCGGGGTCTCGGCGCGTGATCTGGTGGCCGTGCTGCAAGCCATGAAGGCAGCCGGGGCCATCGATGCCGACCTGGAGGTGATGTGATGGGACCGATTCGCGACGTAACGCAGGCCAGCCAAGCCTTGGAGACCTGCCTGCTGCGGCAAATGATCGAATCCAGCGGGGTCTTCAAGGGCAACGGCATGGCCGGCGAAGGCCTGCGGACCCAGATGTTCGTGGAGGCCCTGGCCGATGCCGTGGAGAAGGGCGGAGGCCTGGGTCTAGCGAGAATTATTGAACAATCTCTACCAGTTAGTGAAGAGAGCGAGCTTGCCTTGGCCGATGGCGAGACCGCAACGGAGCCCACGTCGATGACAAATGTAGGACGCGCCC
>CAZHUY010000316.1:5913-6515 GCA_964535465.1 uncultured Myxococcales bacterium | reverse complement strand
TCTCTGGCCATGCTGCCGGCGACGTCGGGGCCGGTCCAAACCAGGTCCACCTTCGTGTCTTCGGCGCGTCGGCGCTCGGCTAGAACGGCTTCTACGGCCGCGAGCACCGCGTTCGCATCGAGCCCGGCGAAAGACTCGGCTCGGTTGCCCAGGGTCAGGTTGCTGTCGACCGGCGATGGGGGGATTTCACGGGCAGCGGCGCGGGCGATGCGTTCCAACTCCACGTCTGAGAGCGCCGTCAGGTCCGTGGGCTTGCGGTTGGTCATGGGCGGTCGGAGAAGTAGGCGACGCCGTTGTGTCCGAGGGCCGGGACGACCAGCGCTCGGTCGAGATAGTGGTTGGAGCGCTCGCAGGAGCATTCGGCGACGAATAGGCAGCCGTGGCAGGCGGCCCCCTCAAGATGACGTTCACTCAGGGCCGAGGGCTTGTGGCTGGCGCACACCGGATCGTTCGAACAGAGCCTGCCCAGGTCGAACGCTCGTTGCATGTGGGCGCGGAGGTGTCGGCCCTGTTCCACTAAGCCACCGAGGGTGCCCTCGGTTCCGGTGCTCCCGGTACTGATCAAGATAGCTGCCATCGGGGTCGGGTCGGTGGCGGGTGCG
>CAZHUY010000316.1:0-5903 GCA_964535465.1 uncultured Myxococcales bacterium | reverse complement strand
CACTCGACCGAGAGCGCGGTCATGAGCAGGTGGGAGAGCGAATGCAGCAGATAGAAGCGTGCGCCTGGGAACTCCAGGGGGCTGCCATTCGCCCATCGCTTGAATCCATCAAAAAGCTCTCGGGCTCGGGCCTCCACCGCGGGCCTGGTTTCCCAACCCCTCACCGCCTGCTCGTCGAGTTGGATGAAGATGCCTTCACCCCTCACCTCGGCCGCTGGTAGCCAATCGGTTTGCAGGCCCAAGGGTGCAGTCTCCACACCGAGGTCGTACTCGCCCTGGAGGTCTGGCGTGGCGGACTCAAGCCGGGTCAGACCCACTTGAACTCGGACCTCCCGCAAGCGATGGGCCAGAACCAGTCGGGAAATCCCAGTGGGCAGGCCGCCTTTGGGCACCAGAGTGCGCGCGAAGAAATACTGGCCCTTGGGGGGAGGCAAATCGCCGATGCGTTCTGGAACCGAACCGGTGAACTGCTTGAATTCGGCGGTACGCAAGGCATCGCGGGGCGGCTGTCTGCCCTGCCGAATGTCATCAATGGTCTTCATGACCTCAGCATCGCTGTGCCCGTCCAGCACGGCTCGAATCTTGGGGATCTCCCGGAGCACCGACAGGTTGCCGTCGTTGGCGATTTGCAGAGTGCTCCACTGCTCACGAATTCCGTCGCGCAGCCCAAGGCCGGGCTCGGGAATGGAGAGTGCGCTGACCACCTGGGGGAAGTAGCTGTTGCTGGCCGTACGCACGAGCAGGTGGAGGTTCTCACTGCATGCCTCTTGCCCCTCGCGCCCCAGCCACGGTCGCTGGCCACTGCAGATAGGATTCACCTGGGGAACCAAAGCGTTCGACATCCGCCGGTTGGCGCCGCAAGCGCACCGCACTTCGATTTCCGCGAAGTCCCCGGTCGCCCCCTCGTGAAGACGCAGAGAGGGCGCTGAGCAGGTCCGTTTCCCTTGTGCCCCGTGCACGTAGTACACCCACGGGAACTCCTCAAGGTGCCCCTTCTTGCAGGCCATTACGAAGCGCACGGGCACGCAGGGGTGGCTCTCCCGATTGTCGCAGGCGTGGATGTATTTGTCGCCCTTGCGGACCAGCTCACCACTCTGCATGAGCCCTCGGCACGCGGGATTCTGGCAAATAAACCACTTGGGGAACTCCACCACCTCGATGCCACAGTTCCGGCGGGGTTCTCGGTCGTCCCCTACTGGAGGCAACCGGAACGGATCCTCCTGGCGCAGTCGCCGATTCGTTCTCTCCAGTTTGGCGGCAATGGCATCCCGCAAACGCGGCTCCGAAATAGCTCTCCCCGGTTGGTCGTCGTAGCGCCAAAAGTCCAAACCGCCGACCACCACCGCGTCGTGCACGAGATCGAGCATGGCGCCTGGTCCGAAGGTTGAAACTGCCTGGCTCTGCCGAACGCGACCGTTCGGCTCAATTCGCAACTCGCGCGTTCCGCCGCGCCGACCGCTAGCCACGACCAGCCCCCTTCCCACCCAGTCGCTGCCGCTCAATCCATAGGTGGACCGAAGGTTCCACATCACGCATGGATGTCGGCGCGGTGAAATCTTCTTCGCCCTCGGAGAGCAGTGCGGGGTCGTCTTCCAGTACTGTGTGTAGCAGCGCCTTCCGATTTCGGCATTCCCGGTCGTACCGTGAGTACACGCGCTCACCCGCGGCTTCCGTCGCTCGTCGGGCAATCCTTTCCCAGGTGTCGAGCAGATGTTTGCATCGCCCGAGAACCGCATCCCTCAGGCGGTCCACATCCGCGGCATCCCCGAGGGTCGGTTGTCTTCGCGCCTTCTCTGCAAGAGCATGGGCAGCGCCCTCACCTGCCTCGACCCGCATGGCCTCAAGCAGCTTCACCGATGTTGGGGGCGTTAGCGCCGACGTTCCCAGACGCGTGAGCGCCACCAAGGTTCCACATAGCCCGCGCTCGATAGCTGGACCCGAAAATGGCGTCACGCTGGTGGCCTCGACAAATCGGTAGAAACTCTCGTGGTAAGTGCGAAATCGTTCGTAGTGGGATCGATCACGGGGTCGATGGACGTTCATCACGGTGACCACTAAGCCAGGGCGTTTCACATCGCGCCCTACCCGGCTCGATGCCTGGATGTACTCGCTGGTTGTTTTGGGCTGGCCGGCAACCACCATCAGGCCAAGGCGTTCGATATCCACGCCCACCGAGATCATGTTGCTGGCCAGGGCCAAATCGACGTGCTGCTCGTCGGTATGGTCGCGCGCCAGCAGATCCTTGGCTCGACTGATCATGTACGTGCTCTCGCGGCTGGTCAGCTCGACCGGCTCGCCCTTGATTTGCCTGCTTGCTACCCAGGGATGGTTGCCGACAAATCCCTGGGGCCGACGGTTATCCAGTTTCTGGCAGCGCGAAAGCACCTCATCCTCGACCAGACGGCGCATGCCCCCCAGCTCGCGCAAGCTGTTGAAGTAGCCGACCAAGGTCATGTATGGATCCGCGGCCTGCCCGCTCGACCCTTTGGGATCGAACTTGCGTTGCGCGGCCCCCAGCAGCGCCGTGAAGACCCGCAACAGGATCGCCTTCATCGACCTGCCAGGCGCAGCCACGCCCAGATACAGCCGTTTGTGGGCCTCATTGGTATCAGTGGTCGCAAAGAAAGATTCGGATGGGTCAGACCCGCCAGGCGGAAACACATCGACTTCGGTACGGCCAAACAGCGCCTGGATCTGGCTGGAAGCCCTGCGTACCGTGGCCGTCGAAGCGATAATCTTGGGCTTGATGACCCGCCCATCCTTCAGCTTGCGCGCGCACAACCCTTCGATAGCTGTCTCATAAAGGCCCACCATGGTCCCCAGCGGGCCGGAGATAAGGTGCAACTCGTCCTGCACGATCAAATCAGGCGGAGGCACCCCCTCCGGCAACCGCTCGGATTGTGGCGGCGGGGTCGCACCGTCCATGGGTCCATAGAATCGGCGACCCACACGTGAGTGAACGCGACCGAAGAAGGCTCCGGTCTCGCCTCGCCACGGCAGCATGGCGAACTTGTCGACCGTGGCCACGATGAATGAGGGCAGCTCTCGATAGATCTGCTCGTCCACGAACAGCACGGGCAGCCCTTCCGGATTTCGGGCAGAGGCGAACTCGCAGCGAAAATCCGAACAACCCACCAGCACCTCTTCGGGATGGGTCCGCGTGGGTTTCAGCTCAAGACTGTCCTTGCCCAGCGGTTTACCACACCATGGACAGGCAGGCAGGGGGAATGGCGATTGCGCCGTGGCTGACGAGCTGTTGCGGTACTCGGTGATCCGCTTGGCCACCTCGTCCAGAGTGTTGGCGGTGGCCGACTTCCCCACCCACAATCCGAGCGAGAACCTAACCTTCCCCAGGCGCGTGTCGGCCTTGCGAATCAGCTCTAAGGCGCAAATCAGGGTCGCGGCTCGGCCAAGCTGGTCCAGGGTCAGCAGGCGCAAGGTGTAGCGAAGCAAAACCGCGGTCCCCAATCCTCCATCCGGCCGTCCCTGGTTGCGCAGACGCCGCAGAACCAGGTTGAAGGCGATGACCCCAAGATAGGCTTCGGTCTTTCCGCCGCCTGTCGGAAAGAAGATCAACTCAACGATCTCTCGATCGCTGTGGGTCTCGTCCGCCAGTCCAGGCAGCGCGAGCAACACAAACGCAAGCTGGAACAGACGCCATGAAGGCTGTCCACCCTCCCTGTAGCGGTCAGGGCTGCGCTTACGTGCAGCCTCGGCCATCGCTCGATTGGCGATCTTGAAGGCGTCGAAGGCTAGCGCGTCTTGTTCCAGCAGGGCAATGCCCGCCGCGATCCTGCCTCGCGCGTGGGTGGCTCTGCGTACCAAGTTCGTCAACACCTCTCGACGCTCGTTACAATCCAGCTTCGTGCTCTTCAGATCCTCGATCCAGGTATCGTAGTGGCGAAGCAAAGGTTCCAGCTTGGCTCGGGCCGTGGCGCCTTCGGACAGAGAAGCCAGGCCCTCCATACCCACCAATACGTCCTGGACCTCACGGGTCGCCACACGAGCGACAGCCGCAGTGGGCAGCCAGGTGGTCCGCACGGCCAATACTCGGTCACCCTGCACCACCGGCTCGGCCGCGATGCCATGACCGACTACGTATTCAGCGTGGTTGCGGAATTGCAGGTCGGCGATGCGCTCATCGGGGTCGTCCGAGTCTTGCCCCTTGATGTTGGTCCGCGAGAGGAAGCCCTTGGTGCTTCCGATCTCAAGCTCGACCTGGAAAATGTAGGCTTCGTCTTCGCGCCCGGGCGCTCCTGGCTGCCGACGATTAACCAGGAACACGGATACGGCTTTGGCCCCATCCGAAAGCCCAGGCGCTGACACTTTCTCGACCACACCCGTCAGAACCAGCTCGGAGAAGCCAGGCAGGGGCACTCCGTTGGCCAGTACCTCAGGGTCAAGTCGCACCTCGACCTCGATCGGCCCGCGGGGAATTCGTCTCCAGATCTGCTGGTGCCGAGTCTTGGTCGCCTCCGTATGCTCATCGGATTCGACCACCCGATAATCTGCGAAGGTCACGCGTGCGCTGAGGACGTCGCTTGTCTCACCGTCGGGAACGAAGACCGAAACGCCCAATGATGCCGGCAGCAGGCTCCTGCGCTTCGGCTCAGGTTCCTGGGCCGAACTGGCTTCCTCATCGTCGTCTCCCTCGCCCAGCTCACCCTCCTCGATGTTGGCGTCCGGCTCGCGCCCCTGCTCGGGCGCCAAGAAGCCGCACAGGTACCATCGCGAGGGCGGGATTTCGAGGTCCTCCTCGGACCGGCCGCCAACCGACTCGGGAACGAACGGGCCGACCAGATCCGCGTGCAAGGCTGCCACGAGGTGGGCACGAACTTCGACGGGATGGGTGGCTGCCATGCTGCGATAATACGACAAACATGGGGATCGCGTCCTCGTTCTATTGAGCCAGCGCCGCGACCAACTCCCACTTGCCAGCAATGGAATTGACAGTTCCCGCCCTGCGCCGCCATTTCGCAACCTCAGGTACGGAAACAGCTAGCCGCACCGCTTCTCTCGGTTCTTGATATGATTCCGCCAGGATGTCCGAGCCCGTCGTTGATTGGTTGGAACCTTTCTCGCCGAGCGACTCGGGTGTCGATCACCTTGGAATGCGTGTTGCCGGAGAGCAGGCGTACGCCAAGCTGATCGACTTCACAACCACCGTTACGTATAGGCCGCGGTACTACTCGTTCCTCTGCTGGGCCCTGGAGCGAGCTTTCCGGGCTGCCGGAGGTCGACCGGGGGACGTCGAGCATCGCATCGATTCGGTGGCATGGAAGCGTGCTCTGAAACGCTATGATTACCTGATTGCAGCTGCAACCCTGACAGCGACACCTGATTCACAGCGCATTCTGGGGAGCCGAAAGCTCTTGAATCTCGTCGGCCAAGGCCAAATCGAGATCCGTGACGACCACATTGCCGCTTCCCACGGCAGCTTCGCTACCTACGCGGGCTCAATGTTGAACCTGCGACTGCTGCGTGTGGCGAGCGGAGTCTCTCGCCCCTCCCGTCGAGGGCAGGTGCTTGCGGAAGCCTTCGCGCGAAGCCTGAGAGTTTGCCAGGGGGAAGCCCTATTCGAACGCTCTATCGTGACTCAGGAAGAGTTGCGCCAGCTTGGTATGGTTTGTGGGATTGGGTCTCTCGGCCTAGCCGCGTCCGACGAGCGCGTTCGAGAAGAAAGGGACGAACTACGTAAGCTTATCGTCGAGGATGAGGGAGATGGCGCAAAGAATCGGTTACGCAGCATTGGATTGATTCTCAGACTGCAACAGATGAAGGGCAATGCCCCCTCAACCTTGACCGACTTCCGCGTGGTGACGCTTCTCGATGGACTCAGGGTTGGCGACGTTCAGGTCGATCTCGATCTACCGAAGACATTTGACCGTGTACGAGCCCACTGG
>CAZHUY010000315.1:1767-6552 GCA_964535465.1 uncultured Myxococcales bacterium | reverse complement strand
TCGAGCCGCCGCTTGAGCCCGGGTGTTCCAGAATCATGAACGATGATTTAGCGCAAGCGCACCCGGTACTTGGCCACCATGTGGTGCGGGTGGTACGACAGCTTGGCGCGGCGCAACCCCGCGTCGCCGGCGTCCTGCTCGCGGTTCACCCACGTGTAACGTGAAAGCACGCGCTCGCAGACCATCTGGTTGATGGTCTGGTAGAGGCCACGGATTCCCGGGTTGGCCTTCTCCGCGATGACCACCGCGGTCTCGTGGTTCAGTTCAGCGCACACGGCAAACGCTTCGAGCTGGCCCTCGATCCTGATGGCGGCGCCTTCGACCGGGAGATCGCGGTAGTTGTGCAGCAACTCGAGCACCGCCTGGTTCTCCGCGAGCAGCCCAGGGAGCTCGGTGCGGTGGCGCTGCGCATACCAGCGCTTCTCGAAGGCGATCACCTCGGGGATATTCGTGGCCTGCAGCGGCGAAAACGAGAACTCGTTGTTGCGTAGGAAATGGTTGATGTGGTTGCGCTTGCCGTCGAACTTGTGCCCGGACAGCTCTATCAGGTCCCGCACCTTGTAGACGTAGTCGGCGTTATCGGGATCATCCTCGACCACCAGCAGGCCCGATGCCTCGGCCGCTCGTGCCTGTGCGTCTGTCAGGGCGTAGACGAACCCGTCTTGGCCTTGCTGGCGCGACCAGGTCAGCATGCGATGCATGGTTTGGACGGGATCGCGCGCTCCCACAGGAGAACAGAATCCGCGTTTCCCATGGCGCAGGACATACAAACAGACGCCACCCTCCAGTTCGGAGACCTGGGTCTGGCGAACGCCCCGCCAGGCGAAGAGTTCGGGAAAGCTCAACTCCGAGACCTCGGGCTGCTCTGCGTTAAGCTTGGCGACAATGGCGTCCCTGTGGTCGAGGGCAAGCCGTGCGGCCTCCGGGAACTCGGGTAGCAATCCGGTCTTCATGGGTTGGAGGGCCAGAGCGTGCATCTATACCAAAAGATGCCGTCCCGGGCTCGAGGATGCAGGCGGCCGAGGCCCGCATTCGAGCAACTGGCTCCTCGCACCCCTTGCGCGTATTCTTCACAACCAAGCGTGGTTGTGGATGGCGGAGGCCGTGTGCAACCGCGTTTCGCGCAGGAGCGTGCCATGATGTCCGGGATTTCCATAACCGGGCCGATCTCGGCTCGAAGCAGGATCACGGTGGAGAGTCACCTGGCCCTGTCTGCCACCATCAACTGGCACCTCTCTGCGCGCAAGATCGATTTGGGGGCGCTCCTGCGCGTCATCTTGGGTCCAGCCCACGTGGCCAATCAGGCGCCCTTGCTGGAGACATTGAGCTATCTGCGGCATGCCTACGGCGACCGCCGTCGCAAGAGCGGTCCGGCGGCTGTGCTTCACTGCTTGCGGACCGCGGCCATGCTCGCGCGTATCATGCCCGAGCCCGGGATCCTGGATCTGCTGGGGGCGCTGCTTCATGACAAGGAGGAGGATCTGACTCCCGAGGAGTTGGGATCCGATGAGTGGCAGCGCTTGCAGTCCGAGTTCATCAGCGTGCTCAACAAGATCGACGCAAACCACCGCTGGTTTTTGGGAGAGCGAATCGCCTATCTGCGCCGCCGCGAGACCCACACGTACTATCAGTATCTCGGGCAGGTCCTGGCCAAGGCTCGCGAGATGCCCGATCTGCTCCACTGCAAGCTGGCTGACCGGCTGGACAACACCCTGGACATCGCCGTGCAGCGCCCACCCACCGACGAGCACGATTTCTTCGAGGCCGCGTTCGGCGTCCTCTTTCTGCCGGACTATCACCTGCGAGCCCAGGATACGGCCAGCGCCCCCGACAGCGAGGCCTGCGTATTGCTGATCTCCCAGCTATTCAAGAACGTCGTGTTCATGAGCATGCTGCGCGCGCAGCGCCTGGACCAGTTGGATGATGTGACCGCTTCTCTGTTCAGCGCCTTGTCCGCGGTGGGCAGAGCTCAGGCGGAATGGGGTGCCGTCGCTCTGCTCTCCTCGGCCATCGGCGAGGCTGACGTGCGTCGCAGGTTGGTCATGGAGATCATGGACTACTGCGCGCGCGGTGGCATCGCGGGGGTCACACGCAAGGAGAGGGGCGGTCTGCTTGACGGAAGCATGCTCGAGTACTTCGCCGAATCGGATGACAAGGTGCGCAAGCGGCGCCTGGAGAGCGTCTACGGCGACAAACCCCTGTTCATTCGACTTCTCATCATGTTCATCGGGATCTTCACCACCTTCACCACGGATCCCAACTATACCCTGCGCGGGGTGGACAGCGCGGGGCTACATCCCGTGGAGTAGGTCACCAGAGCCGGTCAGACGAGGAAGACCAGGACGCCCAGCTTCGAATCCAGCGTTTCGCGCAGGTAGCCCCGCAGGCGATCCAGGTTGTCGATCAGGAAGCGCAAGGATTCTTCTTCATTGGGCGTCTTGGTCCAGATGTCGGGGTAGATTTCCTTGGCGGCCATGTCCCGGGGATTGAAGCGCTTGCGTAGCTCGTAGGGACCCATCACCGACACGGCGTCGTAGATGGCGCGGACCTCGTCGTGGCTGAAGGCGCGCACCGGCCCGTGCTCGGGATCGATTTGGCCGACCTGACGACCGCCCTCGACCAGGAAGTCGAGCGGAGGGGTCCCCTCCCAGGCCGTGCCCGTCAGGAGGTAGTGAATCCCATGCCAGGCCATGTCGAGGTCGCAGCGCATGCCTTCGTTGGTGGCCAACTTCAGCGCGGCCGCGGCTTTGGTCTTGCTGGTACGCCCCGTCGTCGGGCTCTTCTTGCGCTTGGCCTTGGTGACGGGCTCTTCGGCCGCGGGCGCGGGGGGCGTGATGAGCGCCCACGCGTGAGCCGGTTGTTTCAGGACGCGCGTGATGTTGGCATCCGAAAGACTAAGCAGACCGAGACGCATCGCCATGGATCAAGACCTTTGCGTGTGAAAGTGGTCGGCCGTCATTTCCGGGTGCAACCTTCGCAAACACAACCTGATGGGCTCATCCTTGGGTAGCGGAGCGACGGGAGCGGACCACGGCAGCAGGATGGCACGTAGTGATGTTCTCGGCAACTGGGGCGGAAAACTGAAATCGTCAGGCCTTCGAACCCGACGGTGCAGCGCGCCCGAGACGACGCAAGAACTCCTCCTCGTCGATGGTCTCGATACCCAGCGCTTGGGCCTTGTCCAGCTTGGAACCTGCTTCCTCGCCTACCAGGACGAAGGTTGTCTTCTTGGACACGCTGGACGTGACGCGCGCACCGGCCTGCTTGGCCAACTCGGTGGCCTGGTCGCGCGACAGGGAGGGCAGGGTGCCGGTGATCACGACAATCTGGCCGTCGAGCGGCTGAGGCCCGGATGGCCTGGCCGGCGCTTCGTCCGCCATGCGCACCCCCGCTTCAAAGAGTCGGTTGAGCAGTTGCGCATTTTCCGGATCCTGGAACCATTCATGGACGCCACTTGCGATCTCCGGGCCAATTCCCTCGAGGGATTGCAGGTCGTTCAGGCTGGCGGCCGCCAGGGTCTGCAGCGAGACGAAACGCTCGGCCAGGAGCTGCGCCACATGGGCACCCACGCGGCGAATGTTGAGCCCGACGAGGAGTCGCCAGAGCGGGCGAGCTTTCGAAGCGGCAATGGCCTCCGATAGGTTCTGCGCCGACTTCGCGCCAAAGCCAGGGAGTTGCAGAAGCTGCGTGGCGGTCAGCGCATAGAGATCCGCGGGATCGCTGGCCCAACCCCGTTCCGCCAGCGTGCTCACGGTCTGATACCCCAGGTGCTCGATGTCCATGGCATCGGGCGAGCCGTAGTGGCACAGCCATTCAACGGTCTGCGAGGGACAGCCCTTGCGGTTGGGACAGCGCCAATCGGCCTCGTCGGCCTTGCGCTGCAGAGGGGTTTGGCATGCCGGGCAGGTGGCGGGAAAAGACCAGACGGGCGTGTCGGGCGGGCGTTTTTCCATCACCGGCCCCACGATCTCCGGAATGACATCGCCGGCCCGCCGCACGATCACGGTGTCACCCTCGCGCACGTCTTTGCGTCGCAGGTCATCTTCGTTGTGCAGTGTGGCCGAGGTGACGGTCACGCCGCCTACGTGCACAGGCTCCAACTCGACATAGGGTGTGACCCGGCCGGTGCGTCCGGTGTGGACGGCGATGCGCTTGACCACCGAGGTGCGCTCCTCGGGTGGGAACTTGTAGGCTACGGCCCAACGGGGGGCCCGGGTGGTCATTCCGAGATCCTCGCGCTGTTGGTAGCGGTCGACTTTGATGACCACGCCGTCGATCTGGTAGTCGACGTCGTGGCGGTGCTGTTGCCAGTGCGCGCAGTACCCCATGACCTCATCCAGGCTTGCTGCCTGTTTGATGTTGGGATTGACGGGGAACCCCAGCGTCGCGAGATGCCGCAGGGCCTCGGAATGGCGTTGAAAGCGGGTGTGGCCGGGCTGGCCGGCGCCGGCGTCGGTGTCGTAGCACCAGAAGCTGAGCTCGCGCGCGGCCGTGATGGATGGATCCTTTTGTCGAAGGCTGCCGGCCGCCCCGTTGCGTGGGTTGGCGAAGGGTCGCTCGCCTCTCGTGACCAACTCCTGATTCAGGCGGGTGAAGACGGAGATGGGCTGATACACCTCACCGCGCACCTCCAGGATGGGTGGGTGCTGCGGCCCGGGCAGCCTGGCCGGGATGGAGCGGACGGTTCGCAGGTTGGCGGTGATGTCCTCGCCCATCCGGCCGTCTCCGCGCGTAGCCCCACGGAAGAAGTGGCCGTGGCGAAAGAGCAGGGAGACCGCGAGCCCA
>CAZHUY010000315.1:0-1757 GCA_964535465.1 uncultured Myxococcales bacterium | reverse complement strand
GTCGCGCCCCACGCTGCGCTCCAGACGGCTGCCCCACGCCCGCATCTCCTCGGCAGAGAACACGTTGTCGAGCGAGAGCATGGGCGAAGGGTGCTCGACCGGCGCGAAGAGCGTGGCCGGCTTGCCACCCACCCTCTGCGTGGGACTGGCAGGCGTGAGCAGCTCGGGGAACCGCTCCTCCAAGCCGCGCAGCTCGCGCATCAGCTCGTCGTATTCCGCGTCCGAGATGATGGGGCTGTCGAGCACGTAATAGCGGTGGTCGTGCTCCGCGATCAGGCTGCGCAGTTCTTCGACTCGTGTCTGGGCCAGGACGCGCTCGCGATCCTCCGTGGCCCCCGTCTCTTGCGTCATTTTCGACGCTAAGCTTGTCCTTCGTTGAGCACCGATTCCAGCTCGCGCTCCACCGTGGCCCGATCGAGGGCGCGCGCCGCCGAGAGCTCCTGCAGGACGAGCCCGCGAGCGGTGTCCAGCATGCGGCGTTCGCCGAACGACAGAGCCTTGGTTTTCTTGAGTCGATGCAGATCGCGGAAGACCTCGGCCACTTCGAACAAGGAACCCGACTTGATCTTGTCCATGTACGCGCGGTAGCGACGGTTCCAGGGATGGCGCTCCAACTTGACTGCCTTCTCGCGAAGAATCTGGAGAACCTCGTCTACCTCGGTGGCCCCTGCCACCGGGCGAATGCCGACCTGTTCGGCCTTCTCCACGTGAACCAGGATGCGCAGATCGGTGTTGGCTAGACGCAGGACATAAAAGTTCTGCACCTTGCCGCCGATTTCGCGCTTCTCGACGTTCACGACTTCGGCGATGCCGCGCGACGGATAGACTGCTTGTTGGCCGATTCTGAGGGTGAGTGCCACGGGACCCTCCTTGGAATTTCGGAGTGAGCCTGTCGTCTGTTGGGGACCTAGTCTAGTGCAGTGCGCAGTTTGGGCATCAGTATAGGGAAACTAGCAGCAAGCTACAATGCACCTGTTCATGCGAAGGCACGCCGGGCCAGGGGATCATGGCGCCGGCTCCTCGCGCCGCCAGGGTTTTATTGATGGGAGGGCTGTCTCGGAACTACAATCGCTGACGTGATGAACCGTCAGTGCCGTCGATCCACCCAGGGGACAACGCTGGTCGAGTTGATGATCGTGGTCGTTATCCTCGGCATTTTGGCTGCCCTGGCCGGGGTGGGGTACAAGCGCTACGTCGCCCGCGCCAGGATGGCCGAGGCTCACGGCGTACTGGCCGAGCTGTCCGCCAAGGAGCAGCTCTACTTCATGGAAGCCGGGATGTATCTGCCCGCCCGAGCCGACGACGTCGTCCTTCTGCCCAGTCCCAACGAAAACGCCTCTGCCTTCATCCCCACCGACCCCACGGCTGCGGATTTCGAGTCGGCGCGAACGGCCCATCCCATTGGGGCCATGCCGACGGCTTGGGCTCGCCTGGGATTGAAGCCGCAGTGGCCGGCCCTCTACTGCACCTACCTGGTGAATGCGGGGGCGGGTGGGGCCAACCAGGCGCCCCCGGCGGGGATTGGATCTCGGCTGTGGGCCTCGCCGCCCGTCGTGCCCTGGTTCTATGCGGTCGCCGCCTGCAATCTCAACACATCGGATGGCGGTAGCGTCCCGTCGGGGTTGCCCGCCAACGCCACCTTCTTGGTGCTGACCAGTGACTCTCTCTCCGTCCGCACCCTGAACGACGGGCACTGACCAGAGTCTGTCGGGAAATTGCGGGCCGCCCGAAGGGCCGGCCCGCGGCTGGCGGCTAGC
>CAZHUY010000314.1:0-6596 GCA_964535465.1 uncultured Myxococcales bacterium | reverse complement strand
GAGGATGCGCGTGGGCTTGCCGCCATTCTTGGGGCGGTTGGCGATGGCGAGGTCCTTGAGGCGAAGGCCCAATCCCAGGGCGGGGCCCACCGAAGCGATCTCGACGTCGTAGCCCTTCCGATCGGCGACGGCCACGATGTAGTCCTTGACGCGGTCATAGGGCAGGGTGATGACCAGAACCACCACGAACACCAACAACCCGAAGCCTCCGGTGGCGGCCAACTTCCAATAGCAACGCAGACGCTCGAACATCTAGCCCTTGCCTTTCGCGGGACCGGCGGCCTTCTTGCGCTTGTCATCCTTGATGCGCTCGAAGGCTGAGGCGGTCAGGTCCACATCCAGCGTGGTGTTCTCGCCGAAGCTCCGCCGGATCTGCAGCCGGGTGATGGTGATCAGGCGGGCGTTGGTCTCAACCTTGCTGAGGAAGGTCGCCAGCTCCTTCAAGCCCACCTTGCGCAGGCGAACGTCCAGGCTGTGTTCCATGTAGTGCTTGCCCGCGGGGGCTGGGGGGCGATCCACGGTCTCGGGGATCTGGATGCCTGCCTCCTTGGCGGCGGCCTCCAGATCGGTTGCCAACTGGGGAGCCTCGACGCCGATGCGCGCCTCCAGCGCGGCCATGCGGCCCTTGGCCTCCAGGTACTCACCACGGTGCCGGGTGATGGCGGCCAGTGCCTCGCGCGTGTCCTGGTTGCTGGTGCTGAGCTCTTGCAGGGTGTCGATGATCAGGTAACCGGTGACCGCGACGATGAGCAACCCCACCACCCCGGCCAAGGCCGAGATGAGGCGCCGTTCGCGTGCGCCCATGCGGTTCCACTCCGCCCCCGCGTAGGCGAGCGGCTTGCGAAAAGCCCCGCGAATCTTGCCGATGAATCTCTTTAGGAATCCCATGCAGTCCTCACGGGCACTTGGAAGTGATGGTCAGGCTGAATTGCTTGGCGCCCCCGCTGACCTCGGTGAGAGGGCCTTTGCTGATTTCCTCGAAACACTCCACCGTCTTCAGTTTGGCGACCACGTCGTCGAGCGAGGCTGACGAGTCGACCGTGCCTTTCATGGTGGTCTTCTTGGCCTTGATCTCCAGATCCTGAATGTCGATGGCCACCTGTTCGGGCGATGGCATCTGGCGCGAGATGCGGTCGAGCAGATCGTAGGCGGTGGCCTTGGGCACGGGCGCCATCTCGTCGCGGAACGAACGCTTGAGCGCCGCGGTGATCTCGGTGGCGTCCAGACGCTCTTGCCCGAACAGCTCCTTGGTGGCCGCGCTCAGGTGAGCCTGCAGTTGCGTGCGCTCGCTGGACAGGCGACGCAGCTCGATGGTGCCGTAGGTGGCCGCGCACACCAGCAAGGCCAACCCCAACATGGCCAGGTGGCCCGCCTTCTGCCGTACCACCGAGTAGTTCACGCGGTACTGGAAGGGACCACGTCGCAGATCCAGCTCCTTGTTGCCACGTACACCGGCCCAGCCCAGCGCCGTGCACAGGGCAAAGCGCGCGCGCAGGGCAGCGCCTTCTTCGTCAATGACCTGGATGTCGTCGGTGGCTTCCGTGGCGCCGGGCGCGGGGGCCGCGGGAGGGGGCGGCCACTGCATGGTGGGAATGCCCAGCTCTTCCTGCAGGTACTCGGCCAGGCCCTGCAGACGTGACCCGCCGCCCGCCAGCATGATCAGCGTCACGGGGGTCTTGTACTGCGCCCGGAAGCTGGCCAGCGTCTGTCGCACATCGCGCACGAGGGGCGCCAGCGCCTCGATCAGCACCTGGCCCACCTGCCGTTGCGCCGTGGTGGTGGCGGGACGGGCCTGGCTGGGCACCATCCCGTGGCTGGGCGTGTGCTTGGTCTGTTCGGCCTGGGCCCAGGTCCATTGGTTGCCCGAGGCGACCACCAAGGCCTGGGTCAGCTCCTCACCCCCATGATTGAGGGTACGGGCGAAGACCGTCTCGGTCCCGCGCACGACGCAGAGTTGGCAGCGCTGGTGGCCCAGGTCGAGGAAGAGACGGCAGCCGGTGTCCGCGTCGGGGGTGTGCTCTTCTTCGAGCAGGGTGTGATAGATGACCGGCGTGGCGTAGAGCGTGCGTGGATCGAGGCGCAGCGTCTTGAGGTGCTCCAGATGCGCGCCGACCTGGTCGATGGAGGCTGCCACCGCCAGGGCACGTGCGCCCGCGGTCTCGCCCTCGACCGCGTCCTTGGCGGAGAGCACCATGTGGTCCATCACCACCTCGGACAGCTCGTGCATGATCTGTCCTTCCATCTCGAAGCCCACCACCTGATCGATCTTGCGAGCATCGGCGAAGGGCAGATCGAGCACGCGCAGGGCGAGCATCTCGCCGGGCAGACCCATGTGCACGGTGGACTCCGCGGGCAGGCGGGGCAGTCCCTCGGCCACGGCCAGTGCCTGCCGTTCGGCCAAGGGCGCCTCGCCGGCGGGCACCGGCACTTCGAAGGTGGTCTTCAGGTGCGCGCGCCGAAACCCGGCATCGAAGACGGCGAACTTGACCGACCAGGAGCCTAGGTCAATTCCGGTTACGGTATGAGACATGGTGACTTGCCTTATTCCTACTCTTCTCGCCAGTACTGAATGACCCCTGCCATCTTCTCGCCCAAGGGATCAGTTGTGGTTGGGTTGTCGGGCATGCGACCGCTGTCCAGGATGACGGTGATGCGCTTCTTGACCTTCCCCGATTCGCCGGTGGCCACCACGCGGTAGATGCGGGGCGGGCCCACGAAGGCCACCATGCTCAGTTGTTGCCGGGTGATCTGGATGCCGGTCAGGGTCTGCATGAGTTGAAAGCGCGGATCCTCCCGGGCCAGCGAGCTCGCCGGGTTGCTCAGAACCTTGACGATGGTGTCGAGTGAATCGAAGCCGACCGCGGCGCCCCGCTCGCACAGGATGCTGGCCAACGGGTAGGCGCGGTTGTCGTCGAGAATGCTCACGTCGACCGGGGGCTTGCTGATGTCGGAGAAGAGCGCCGCGCGCAGCAGGCCGACCATCAGGGGCGTGCAGTCGGTCTTGATGGACCTGAGGTTGACCCGGCACTCCTTGCCCGTGGGGTAGACGGTGAAATTGCCCAGGAAGGCCTCGGCGAAGTCCGGATCCATGCCCCGCACCATGTTCACCTCGTCCACCGAGTCGTAACGGTTGTTGTGGGCGGTGTAGGGATCCTCGCGTTGGTCGTAGCGATAGTCTTCCGGGCCGGCGGAGTTGGCGTTCACGCCGAAACCCTGCTCGTCGCCATCCGCCCAGTCGATGATGGCGTTGGCGAGATCGATGCGGTCCACGTATTGCCCGCTCTCCTTGCGCTGCTCGAACAGCCAGTTGAAACGGGGTGAAGCCATCAGGGCTTGCAGTTGGCGGAAGAGGATGAGCTGAACCCGGCGGTCTGGCACCAGGCCGCCCCCGCAGTTGAGGTCGATCTTGCCGTCCTCGTTGGTGATGGTGGCTTCCATGCGGCCGGCGGGGACGCCCAGGCCGGTGGCCTCGTTGATGTCGACACCCACCAGGGTGCCCAGCAGGGCGGTCTCCATCTTGGAGCCCGAGAAGAAACCCAAGAGAGGGTTGATGTAATCGGTGGCGCGCAGGCTGATGCCCAGATCCTGTTCGGCCTGCTGGTTCAGCATGTTCCGCGCCTGGTCCATGACCGTCTCCACGAACTGCAGCTGGATGCGGATGAGCAGGCGGGACAGCGCCACGGCCGAGCGGGCCAGGTAGTGGGCACGCACCTCGTCGCGGGCGTTGACCGCCTGGGCCGAGTCCACCGTGGTGTTGAAGGTGAACTGCGTGACCAGCGCGATGAGCAGCGAGAGTGACGAGATGGTGATGAGAAAGGCCACGCCGCTCTGTCGGTCGCGTCTGTGGCGGGCGCGGAAGCGTGCCCGCAAGGTGCTCCACCAACCCGAAGGGCGGGACGACGGTGGGGGAAGATGCGAGGGCGACATGGTCAAGCGTTCCTACGCCGGGCGATACGACACCCGCTCGGTCATTTGAATGCGCGCGGTGCTGGTGAAGGTCACCTCTTGCCGGCGCTCATCGAGAAACTTGAGGGAGATACGCACCTGCGTGGGCAGGTACTGGGCCCCATCGGCTCCTATGGTGGTCCATTCCTCCTGCCATTCCTTCTTCTTGAAGTCGTAGTAGCTGAACTTCACGCTGATCACGTCCGGGCACAGGATGTAGGTCTCGCCCGGGATCCGGTCGGGATCCTTGGTCTCCAGCCGGCGGGTCTCCCGGCGCATCAGGTTGGTGACCATGCGGTCCTCGGGATCGGGCTCGGCGAAGTAGCTGACCAGCGAGGTGTCGGACTCGGGGCGATCGGCACGCAGGCGTTGGTGGCCGAACCACGAGAAGCGCAGCTTGTCGATGCTGCCCGAGGCCGTGCCCACGAACATGGTCCGGCGCTCTTCGGCGCCGCTCCGCTCGTTCTCCGAGATGTAGGCCATCTCGATCTCGCGGGTCATGCGCATGAGCGCCACGCGCACCGTGTGGGTGCGCTCCTGCGCCTTTTCCACGCGCATCTTGGTCTTGCTCATCTGGGCGAACGAGCCCCACAGCAGCGCGGTGACGAAGGTCATGATGGCCATGGCCAGCATCACCTCGATGAGGGTGAAGCCGGGGCTGCGGGAGAGAGGAAGGCGCCTCATCTGATCGTCGCCTTCTGGGCGGAGGTGGCCGCGCCGGTCGTGCCGGCCTTGGCCGCCTTCCCGGTGGCCGCGGCGCCGGTGGCCGCGCTGGCCCCGCCGGTCTGCAGCGCCGTGTTCAGTTTCGAGGGATCGGTGAGGAAGTTCACCAGCTCGAACGACTGCTCGGGACGCCCCGGCTCGCTCCACGTGATCTTGACCGTGACCCGCCGAACCGACTCTTCCAGAGCCACGCGGATGGGTTCCATCAGCATGCTCATGTAGTTGCCCATGAACCCCGACAGGATCTCCATGGGATTGGTGGACGTGATCTTCTTGGAGGCCGCCTGTTCGACCTGCTGGGTGGCGCTGGGGGGCAGCTTGACGCGCTCGACGGCGGCGTACCACTTGTAGCGCGGGAACCCCTCCTCGGAGAAGTCGCCCTCGTCCTCACCCTCCACCTCGCTGAAGCCCAGCTCCATGATGGTCTGCTCGAGCGAGGAGATCTTGGTGCGCGCCAGGAAGGTGGCGGCGGTGACCATGCGCGCGTGCTGGGAGGCGCGCACGTTGCCGGTCACCGTGCGGGTCAGCGTGACCAGACCCACCGACAGGATGGCCAGCGAGACCATGACTTCCAGCAGGGAGAACCCCGCGGCGGCCGCTCGGCGGCTCATGGCACGATCTCCTGGTCCATGTCGTCGACCTGCCGTTCGATGGGAGGCTCGACGTAAGTGTTCTTGATCTGCACCCGGCCGGTCAGGGGATGAACGATGAGCGAGTACTTGGACTCGCGGCTCTTGTCGGCCAGGTGAATGACGGCCGCCTCGCTCATGCCCAAGGGGAAGAAGTAGACGTAGGCGCGCCCCGCGGCCAGCGGCTCGGCCAGGCGGGGCGTGAAGACGTCGAGGATGACACCGGTGCCCTTCAGGTCCACCGGCTTGACCACCATCTCGCCGAAGGCGTTGAACTGGACTCGCTTGGGCCGGAACTCCTGCGGCATGTAGCGCGCGCGCATTTCGTCCAGGCCCGCCTTCTCCTCCGCGAGTTTCTTGGCCTCCTCATCTTCCTTGGCCAGCTTCTTGGCCAGGCGTTCGCGCGTCTCGGCGGTCTCGCGCCCGCCGTCCATGATGAAACGATCCTGAGACACCTCGGCCCAATAGCGCCCCTGGTCGATGTCCAACACCATACGGTGGACCCTTCCGGTGGTCGAGGCGCGATCGAAGAGGTAGCGGATGCTGGCCGCCATCTTGCTGGCCGAGGAGCGCAGATCGCTCTTGAGCAGGGTGCGGAACCCGACGGTGGCCGAGCCCACCACCAGGGCGACCAGGGACATGACCACCAAGACCTCGATCAAGGTGATGCCGGCCTGTTGACCTCGCGAGGAGGTCGGGTATGTCCCCGTGTAGCCCACTATTCAATGGCTTTGACGTCGTCGGCCGTGCCTTCTTGACCATCGGGGCCAAGCGAAATCACGTCGATGCCGTCGGTGTTGATTTGGCCCGGGCAGCGCAGGATGAAGTCCTTGTTCCAGGGATCCTTCGCCTTACGTGGCATGTACTTCTGCGCCACCAGGTCGTCGAGCGTCTTGGGGCACTCGTTGTTGTTGTCCATCATGAACTGCTGCGCCTTCTGCATGATCTCGTTGACCTGGATGCGCGCGGTCTTCATCTGGCCCTTCTTGAAGTACTGGAAGGCGCCCACGCCCACCGCGCCCATGATGAGGGCGATGAGCGCGAAGACGATCATGATCTCCATCAGGGTCATGCCGAGATCACGGGCCCGACGGCCCACGGTCGGCCGGCTTACCAATTCCGTCTGCTCTTCTTGTCGTTGTGTCATGTCTCTCTCTCCTTCTTGCCTTGCGGACGTCACTGAATCATCTGGCCCATGTCCATGATGGGGACCAGGATTGAAAACACGATGAAGCCGACCCCGCTGGCCATGGCCAGGCTCATGATGAGCATGCCGAGCAGGAACTTGACCGGCGTCGA
>CAZHUY010000313.1:0-6663 GCA_964535465.1 uncultured Myxococcales bacterium | reverse complement strand
CCGTCAACCGTTAACCGCCCACCCCACCGGAGGCAAACGGGCGGACGGACACCTGCGCTTGCCCGACATTCTGTGCCGATCGCACGCGGTGACCAAGGCGCTCACCCTCGGCATCTTCCTGATGCTGCTGGCCCTTTGGGTGGCTCAAGGCGAGGAGCAGACCACGCTCAAGATCTTCCTGGCCATCTTCTTCCAGGTGGTGACCATTCCGGTTGGCAGCCACCTCATCGCCCTGCTCGCCTTCCGCAAGAACATCCCGCGCTGGCGCCAGCGCCCCATGGACGATCACCGCGGCGCCGACACGAAATGATCGGGGCCGCCCGCCCCACCCTCACGGCAACAGGGCGTCGACGATCTGGGACACCCAGGTCCCGGCCCGGCCCCATCCAACCCTTGCCCTGCATGCTGAAGAGCTTCGGCTCGTACAGATGGACCACCACCAGGATATTGGCGAGCCTGAACACCGGCGACGCGGTCAACATGGAGGACCGGGAGGTCGTGAGGCAGAGACGCGCGCCTTGCACACGCGCCGAACACCTTCTTGTTTTTCGTTCCTCCAATGTTCATCGCCGTGGTACCCTAGCTGCACTTGTAGTCAGAAGCGTGGGGGACAGCTTCCGAGAAAACCGACAAAGGATGCGTTCATGTTGATCCAACGTGCACTTCTCTGGTTGTTTGTTTCGGCACCGCTGTTGGGGGCCTGCGAATCATCCTCCGATTCCTACTATGACATTGAGGAGCGGACCGTCACAACCGTTGGCGGGACCTGTGGTGAGTGGCAAGTACCCAGTGATCCCGGCGAACGACCCAGACTGGTGAGGGCCATCTGTGGCTCCGGCATGGATTGCGCTGGCGGAACATGGGCGATCATCAGAGAGCCTGAGGATCCCACCGGCCGTCGCGTTAGCACGTGTCTGCCTCCAGGGACGGTTGCATGTACCGACGAAGGAGGATGTCTCCTGGACGGTTTCGTCTGCAGGATAGGATATATGGTCCAACCTGGCGGAAGATGCGAGTTGGCGTGCCAGAATCACCAAGATTGCCCGGATGAGAACCAGGTCTGCTACAGCGGCCATTGCGAATTCTTCGCATGCCCCTTGCCTGGCGCAGACTCCGGGAGCGCATCTCCCTATTGTCCCCAAGGCTCGCAGTGTTCGTTCGGAATGTGCAAGACCGGACAAACATAGGCGCCGCAGCATCGCGTATCCTCTCTTCATCATCTGATTGGGCCGCGCGGCGTGGCCGTAGTGGACGTCGTGCGGGGTGAAGAATCCGATGCCCGCGTGGTGGTTCTCTTCGTTGTACCAGGGGAAGAAGTCGCGGCAATGCGCTCGCGCCTGCTCCTCGGAGCCAAAACGCGCTGGGAAATCGGGCCGGTACTTCCTCGTCTTGAACTGCGCCTCCGAAAACGAATTGCCGTCGGCGACGTGGGGCAGCGAATGGCTCTTGGTGACGCTGAGGTCAGCCAGTAGAGATGCCACCGGCTTTGACGTCATAGGGACGCCTCGGTCGGCATGCAAGGTGAGCTGATTCGGCGCGATCACATGGCTTCCGCTTCTCCGCCTGCTTCCGCCGGAACAATGGCTCAGCACTACTAGCCGGGGATCTGGCTTGACCAGCTCAGCCCAATCATGTCAGCCTCGCCGCGTCGTCCACAAAGACGCATAGCTCGCCTTTGTAGACGGGTAGATGGACTCAGAATGGGACTCAGAATGGGAGGTATACGATGAGAACAAGATCGGAACGACTGTTGCGGTTATCTTGGCTGTTGTCCACTGTTTTGACCATTGCTGTTGGATGCAGCGGGCGGCAGGACTCGACTATTGAGTCTTCACGGCACAAGTTGGAGTCTGACGCCGCCGTGGACACAGCGACGGGAGACGAGATCGTCGCAGCTGCAATCAAGTACAAACGCTATGTCGCTGGCGATTCCGTGGTAGGCGCGGCGACCTCAGCAATTCACGCTCTGCCAGAGGGCCTCGGCAAGTACCAGACGTTCGAGCACGGGGTTATCGTGTACTCGCCTGATACCGGCGCATTCTTCTTGTCCCAGCAGATTTTCGATCGTTGGCTGGCCTTGCAAGGCACTCTGACGGCAGACGGCCAGGACCTCTATGCTTTCCTGAGAGCACCGATCGGCGATTTGACCTCCAAGAGCGGGTACACAGAGGTCCTCTTCGCGAGCGGCAGGATCACCTCCAGCTCCGGCGGCACGTTCCACACCGTCTACGGCGACATCGAAAGCCACTATCGCTCATTCTCCTCACAGCTGGGTGCTCCTATTTCCGACCAGCTCACCGCGAGCGGCGGCAGATTCCAGGAATTTGCGAATGGTAAGGTCTACACGAAGACCGGGATTGGCACCTTTGCTGTGCTCAGGGGTGTCATTGACGACCGGTGGCAGACGCTCGGTGGTATAGGTGGAAGTCTGGGATTCCCGGTTGGCGACGTTGTGCAGACATCAGGAATCCTTTCGGCGCGATTCGAAAACGGCAGCATCTACGCTTCCACGAACCCGGGAAATGTCGTCCCGGCACTCGAGCTTCGCGCCGGAGATATCATTACCGAATACGAGAAGGCTGGTGGTCCCACGGGGTGGCTCGGGCTGCCCAAGAGCGCTGGCACGGCCATCAAGCCCGGCGACACGTATGGGGACGACTACGTCAACTTCCAACACGGAATCATCGTCAAGCACTACACGCGTGACCCGAGCAATCCTGCGAATGTGACAGGCGTCCGCATATACAACTTCGGCAAGTTGCAATTCCACCTCACGAGATTCTCGGGGCGTTGCGGTTTTGACTGGGGCACGACGTGCGATACGTATGCATACCTGGAGGTGTCCGTGAACGGCGTCCCGGGAAGCGTGGTCCACCACCAGAGACTCCCTTCGAGCGGCGACCATGGCACCGTCGAGGTCAATCAGGATTGGACGGTTGCTGAGGCCGCATCCAGCACCCTCACAGTTGATGTCGAGCTCAAGGGCTGGGATGCTGAGTGGGGTGACGATGAGTGGATAGGTAACATTAATGTGCACTACGATATCTTCAACCTATGGGGCATGCACGACCCAGAAGAGCATATTGGCCGTGACACAGCCGACGACCAGTCCATCAAAGCGTATTTCCGGATGAAGAACTCGTATGAGTGCATGGAGAGCGACTTCCGGGCCTGCTATTGGTGGAACATGCAGAACGACGGCACGGATGAGCTTGACTGGGCGACGTATTCGCAATCCTTTTCGGACGTTGATCCAGATGAGAATCACTTTCTGCATCCGTTCAACTGGCTCTATTACGATCTTCTCTACAAAGAAATCGCTAAGCCGGGCAACTGCTACGGTATGACCATGGAAGGCATCGATGCCCTGGTGGGGCGTTCGGCCTATGGTCAGCCGATCTACGAGACGGTCAGTGGGGACCAGGCCTCCAATCCAAGTCTTTGGCACCAGTTCCATGTCCAGCATGGTAGGCAGCTGGGTTTGGCTCAAGTGGCCTATTTCGTTTCCTCGTTCCTCGCCGGCAACACGCATAACCCGGCACTGAACTTCGACTTGGGCTGGTCCCTGCAGCTCGCGGGTCGGCGCTCCCTCATGATGGTCTATGATTCCTATCTATTCGGCGGTGGGCACGTGGTGCTGCCGTACGACTATCGGATGGGTGTCATAGAGAACAAGGTTGCCATCGCTGACTCGAAGTATCCCTATGATCCGGCCAATCCCGCGGAGAACCTGATGACCATCAACAGGTATCCTTCGTACAGCACCTATGAGTATCGAGATGGTTATTCCGGAAACAGCTACACCGGAGGTCGGATGTTGGTCACTCCCTACGACTTGGTCAGTGGAAAGCCGCACACGGCTTTGGCCTTGTTTACCCCCTGGGAACTCATCGACAACGGCATGACTTTCCTACTGGGTGACTCGGCGAAGGTGGCGCAGATCACCGATAGCGATGGCAGGACCTTCTTCAAGCCAGACCTCCCGGGGCTTCCGGAGAAATGGGACGATATCCAGGATGATGCTTCACGAATGCCAAAGCTGGCTCCTGTTCCGGGCGTCGCTGGTGGCCCGCTCAAGGGTCAGATGTACGTAGGAAGAGGATTCAAGGGTGAGTCTCACACGTTCGAGGTGGTCGGGACAACGGCTGGGGCGACGTACAAGGCCGGCTTCTCAACGGCCATGCTGGGGTCGCATTTCGAGGTGCCAGGGACTCCCGACAAAGCGGACGTCATAGCGGTCAAGAACATCAACACCGCCGAGAAGGCGATGGCGCTTAAGCTCCCGACGGACGGCGGAGAGAAGCGGGTCGCCTGGACGATCTCGGGCGTCAACAGAAATCTCTGGACGAAGCTGAGCGACATGCGAATGGTGGCTGGACAAGAGATTGCGATGCGTGCCGAGAATGGCGGGGCGCGGATCATCATTGACAACCAGGGTCCTGACACAGATGCGGCAATTAGCGTCACCGATGCCATCGCGAAGACGACAACGGATGGTGGACGTCTGCCCATCCCGTCCGGTACGAGTTCAATTGGGGTTCGCGTACCAGTGGCCCTCTGCACGGACATCAGCGTGGAAGCGACCGAGGCTTCTTGCGCGATTCCGGTCTCGGTGGACGCCGGCTCGTTCGATCCCGATGGGGCAGCCTTGGAACTCGTGCAGTCTCCTGCAGGACCCTACGGAGTTGGGACGACGGACGTAACCTTGACGGCTCTCAACAGGATTGGTCTCTCTTCCAAGTGCACGGCCAAGGTGACTGTCGTTGATCAAGCCAATCCGCAGTTCACCGTGAAACCCGCGGATGTTGTGTCTGACCCGTGTACCGGCGAGGTCGAATCTATCGGAACAGCCGAGGCCCAAGACAGTTGCGGCAGCGTCACCGTCACCAACAATGCGCCCGCCACCTTCCCTGTGGGCGTGACCATCGTCACGTGGACCGCTACCGACGCGGCCGGAAACACCAACACCTACGATCAGACCGTCACGGTGAGCACCGATACGACTCCGCCTGTGTTCACGTCGCTACCGGCCAACGTGGTGGCGAATCCTTGCACGGGGGCACCCGTGACTGGGGTGGCCATAGCGACGGATAACTGTGGTGCCGTCGCCGTGACGCACAGCGCTCCGGCGACCTTCCCGAAGGGAACCACCTCCGTAACCTGGACAGCGACGGACACCGCGGGAAATGTGACAACGTACGTACAGACGGTGCGCGTCGATGACGCCATTGACATGGGAGCTGAGCATGCGATCTCCAACGTAGATAACAACGCATGCTTACAGGTGACCCAGTATCCGGCGTCGTGGGCACAGTACATGAAGAGTATGATCTTGCAGCCTCAAGCGACCGGGACCGGATTCCCCATCCCGTTCACCTGGAAGAACTGCACCACCAACAACGGCACCGGTTCACTGCCCGGTCCATGGCAACAAGGAACGCTCAGGCCGGTCAATACGACCTGCAAGACGCTGATCCAACTCGGCGGAAACGGGGCCGGCCCAGTCTCCCTGACCTGGTGGGGCAACGGCTAATCAGCTGATAGGGTTGGGACCCTCCTAGCGTTTGGCAGACCTATGGGGGCTTGGAGTGCTTCGGCGCCCAAGCCCCCTTGTCTTTTCTACCCGTGTTACCCGTGTGCAGGCCATTGGCCTGCTTCTGCCCGCGCTTCTCGCTCGTCACCCACTTGGTCGAGCATGCCCAACGCGAGTGGGCACGAACAACCGGGTGCCGTCGGGCTGCGTGAGCTTCAGAGCTTCAGTTGGATCGTGATGCATGCAGCGGATACGAGGTTGAAACCTAGGAACTCTCCGGCTAGCATCACCGCGCTATCAACATGATTGCGACAGCGCAGCGGAATCTTGTCCTTGTGGCGGCTATATTCGCCGTCTACCCGACACCCGGGTGTGTTTTCACGACGGGAGGCTGTCCAATCGACCATTCCGAGCTTACCTCGATCGAGCCGGTGATCGATTGCCTGAATGTGAAGGGGAACAAATCTGGCGGTGGCCAATGCGTGACCGCATCCCTTCTGGTCGAGAACAACTGTTCCGATTCTCTTCAGTTTGCGGCCGGCTGGACAAGAAACGGCGGCAAGCTGACCTTTGCTCCCGGAGAGAGTGGCCACTACGATGCCCTGGAGAGCATGAAGACGGGGCCGGACCTTTGGGAAACGACGGCAACTCTCGGTTCCGTAACCATAGAGCTGCGCATAAAGACGCATCGTCGGTAGGGAGAATCGGAGGGGCCGGATGTCACGGCAACAGAGCGTCGACGATCTGAGAGACCCAAGTTCCGGCTTCGGAGTCGAAGAGCTTCATGTTGGTTCGGTCCTCCCAGATGGCCCAGCCGATGCCTGCCTGCTCGCACTGCTTGCGCATTTCCGCCACCAGGCGCACGCGCGAATCCATGGGGCCTCCGTCCTGGGGTCCCCATTCGCCGTTGTAAACGGCGCGCCCCTGGGCCTTCTGGTAGTTCGTGACGTACGCCATCTGGGCGGTGATGGTGGCCGGGCCCGACGGGTTGGTCGCGGCGGGCAGCGTGTTGTAGTTGTCGAACCACTGCTTGGCCCACGACGCGGCGGTGGCGGCCGCCACCGGGGTCACCGGCGACGGGGGAGGACCCGGGAAGATCACCCCCGTGGTCATGTACTCCGGCCCCATCC
>CAZHUY010000312.1:0-6696 GCA_964535465.1 uncultured Myxococcales bacterium | reverse complement strand
GTGCACTACCTGGTCACCCCGCGCATCATCGCCGCCGTTCTCATGATGCCGGTGATGACCATGGTGTTCAACGTGCTCGGTCTGCTCGGCGGGTACGTGATCGCCATCCTCGTCTACCAGATCGACCTCGGGCAGGTCCTCGAGCTGTTCCGCCACTGGGTGGACCCGGTCGACTACATCCAGGGCCTGATCAAATCGGCGATCTTCGGCATCACCGTCTCGCTCACGGCCTGCTACCAGGGCTTCAACGTGCGAGGCGGCGCCAAGGAGGTGGGTCGTGCCACCACCTCTGCCGTGGTCTCCAGCTCGGTCTCCATCCTGATCCTCGACTACTTCTTGATCGAGATCATGAACGTCGTGTGGCCACCCAGCGGGATGTAGATGAGCAACGGCGCACCCAACAAGGACCCGCGATGGCAGATCCAGATACGCGATCTGCACAAGAGCTTTGGCACGCAACAAGTGCTCAAGGGGATCACGCTGGATTTCGAACGGGGCAAGACCAACATCGTCATCGGGGGATCCGGCCAGGGCAAATCGGTGCTGATGAAGCACCTCATGGGCCTGCTGCAGCCCGATTCCGGCCACATTTACGTGGACGGCGAGGACATCGTGGGGCTCGGCGATGTGGCCATCGGCAGGATCCAGCGCAAGTTCGGTATGGTCTTCCAGTACGCGGCGCTCTTCGATTCGCTGAACGTGGTGGAGAACATCGCGTTCCCCCTGACCGAGCGATACAGACTACCAAGGAGCGAGATCTTGGATCGTGTGCGCGATCTGCTCAAACGGTTGGACCTGACCCTGCCGGGGATCGAACAGAAGTTCCCAGCCGAGCTATCTGGTGGTATGCGAAAGCGTGTGGGTTTGGCACGCGCTCTCATCGACCGCCCCGAGATTCTGCTCTACGATGAGCCCACCACCGGCTTGGACCCGATAGCCACCAAGAATGTCGATGAGATGATCAGGCGAACCGCAGAAGACTTTGGGGTCACCTCCGTGGTGATCTCGCACGACATGGCGTCCACCTTCCGCATAGCGGATCGCATCGCGATGCTTTACCAAGGCAGGATCATCGCGTGCGGGACACCCGCCGAGCTGCTGGCCGCCCCCCATCCGCTGCTACGTGAGTTCGTCGAGACCTCGGGCGCGGTCAAGTTCGGAGCGCCGTCATGAGGCGCAGCCTGGCTGGTCTGACCGTGGGAGCCCTGGCGGTGGTGGTCATCCTGACCACCTACTTTCTTTTCCAGTACACCAGCAAGAAGATCGCGGGGGGCGACGGGTATCGCGTCAATGCCCTGTTCCGCAACGCCCTGGGGGTGTACGAACGTACCCGCGTCCTGTCCGCGGGTTTGCGTGTCGGCCAGGTCGAGGAGCGAGAGCTGGACCAGGAAACCGGCAAGGCCCGGATCTATATCCGCATCCAGCCGGGCATTCGGCTTTACGAGAACGCTGGCATCGCCAAGAAGTCGGCCTCGCTGCTCGGCGAGTACTATCTGGACATCGACCCGGGCACGCCCGTGGTGATGCGTGGGGGCCAGAAGATCCCCCAGCGCGAGCTGAAGGACGGCGACGAGATCAAGTACGTGAGCGAGCCCGTCGAGATGGGCCAGATCATGGATTCGGTGGGCGAGACCCTGCCCATCCTCAAGGACATCCTGGCCGATGTGAAAATGATGACCTCCGGGCCTATCAAGGACATCGCCAAGAACGCCGACCTGCTGCTCGAGAGAAACTCGGTCATCGTCGAGCGTCTGCTGACCCGCGTGGACGACATCGCGGCCACCGTGCAGTCGATCACGCGCTCCGAGGCCGATGACGTGCGGGTCACCCTGCGCAACGCGCGCGAGATCAGCGAGGCCATCAAGGGCCTGGTCGGCACCACCCAGGGCCAGGTGTCGGAGGCGGGGCAGGACCTGCGCACGTCCTTGCAGAAGCTCCAGAGCAGCATCGACAACCTGGACAAGTCGCTGCGCAACGTCGACAAGATCACGGGGCGCATGGCCGAGGGCGAGGGCACGGTGGGGCACCTTTTGACCGACGACACCGTGGCCAAGAACCTGGACAGCATCACCGACGATGTCAGCTCCATCACGCGCGGGGTGAGCCGCCTGCAGACCATCGTGGGCCTGCGCACCGAATACAACTACATGGCGGGCACCTTCAAGTCGTACGTGTCCATCCAACTGGCGCCCCGTCCCGACAAGTTCTACCTCATCGAGTTGGTGGACGACCCGCGCGGCTACCGAACCGCCTCGTCGACCGTGCGCTACAGCTCGGAAGACGTGTACTCCGCGCAGGAGGTCACCACCACCGAGAAACTGCGCTTCAGCTTCATGTTCGGCAAGCGCTGGGGGGCCTTCCAGGGCCGCTTCGGCATCAAGGAATCGACGGGCGGCGTGGGCGCCGATCTCTTCCTGTTCGACGACCGTCTGAGCCTCTCGGCCGATATCTACGACACCCGTTCCAACCAGTACCCGCGCCTCACAGCGCGCGCCTACCTGGCCGTCTACAAGAAGTACCTTTACCTGGTGGGCGGCGTCGACGACGTGTTCAACTACACCCGCACCCAGGGTTACGCTGGCGGGTTCTTTGACTGGTTCCTGGGCGCGTCCCTGGTGTTCAACGACCAGGACCTCAAGACCATGCTCATGTTCGGCGGCGCCAGCGTGGTGTCCTCGGCCGGTAACTAGCACCGCTCGCCAGGAGTCCGACCAGCACTTGGCGGAAGGTGCATCCCGTCTGGCTGCATTGTTCCTCGGTTGCGGATGCCAGAAGGGTGGTCGTGGTCGTGGACCTGGTCGTGGCCGTGGCCGTGGCCGGACATTCTGGACACGCCAGCCGTCGGGAATCAGCCGGCCGGCGTCGGCAGGCAAACCGAAGGCGTCAGCCATCCGTGGAATCAGCCTGCTGACCGGGACGTGCCTATCATTCCCCCACGCGAGCCATTCGCGTGAGCATCGACCTCCTTTTTCACCCTGCGGGTGCGGGCTTCGTCGTGGCAAAAGCCAGGCACCATGCATGGTTACGGATGGCCTCCTTGCCTTAGCGCGGAATCAAGGTCCCCACCCCCCGCTTGACGATCCGCCCGCGGCCCCTATAGTTACGCCCTTTCCAGCCCGGAGCACCGGGCCTGAACCCGCCATGCGTTACAAAATCAAGGATATCGGTGACGAAGGGGCTGAGGTGCGTGTGGACGTGACCGAGGCGTGGCTCAAGGCCGAGTGCCCGGACATCGAGCTGCGCCCCGCGCCCGAAGGGGTGCACCTGACCGGGCGGATCGATCGCACCGGCGCGGAGTACCTGCTGCGCGGCTCCCTCAAAGGCAGCATCGTGACCACCTGCGCGCGCTGTCTGGAGCCCGCCACCCTGCCGCTGGACCTGCCGGTGACCGTGACCTACGCCGAGTTGGAGGGCTCTTCTGGTAAGGATGAGGACGCGGAGTCCGAGGACATCCTGCCCATCGTGGATGGTGTCATCGACGTGGGGTCCGAGATTCGCGACGAGCTGCTGCTGGCCCTGCCCATGCGCCCCCTGTGCCGGGAAGAGTGCGCGGGCATCTGTCCCACTTGCGGTGTGAACCGGAACCTGACACCCTGCGACTGCGCCGGACGGGGGGGCGGGGGCGGAAAATTCAGCGCATTGGCCAAGGTCAAATTGTAAGAAGAACTCACAGGAGACGCGATTATGGCAGTTCAGAAGAGACGACAATCCAAGTCCCGATCCGCAATCCGCCGCGCCCAGGTCATGAAGCAGCCGGTGCCGCACTTCTCGCCGTGCCCGCGCTGCCAGGAACCGCGCCTGGCCCATCAGGTCTGCAAGTCCTGCGGTTACTACAAGGACCGCATGGTGATCGAAGTCCCTCAAGACGAGGGCTAGTCAGCTCGGGCCGTCTGCCAACGGCGGTTTGGGTATCCTCCCATGAGCGATCCGGCGCGCGTTCGGGTGGCCGTGGACGCCATGGGGGGCGATGCCGCGCCTCGGGCTGAGGTCGAGGCCGCCCTGACCGCCATCGCCGATCCCGGCACCGATATCGTGCTGGTCGGAGATGAAGCGCGGGTACGCGGCGCTTTGGCCCAGCTTGGCGCGTCCACCGGGCGGATCCAGATTCACCACGCGCCCGAGGTCATCGGCATGGATGACCCGCCGGCCAGCGCCATTCGCCAGAAGAAGGGCTCGTCTCTGCGCGTGTGCTTCGATCTGGCGCGCCAGGGAGAGGTGGACGCGGTGGTCTCGGCGGGCAATTCGGGCGCGGCTCTGGCAGGAGCCTTGTTGGTGATGGGGCGCATGGCCGGGGTGGAACGGCCCGGGATCGTCACCACCTTCCCCACCAAGACAGGGCAGTGCGCCCTGCTGGACATGGGCGCCAATGTGGACTTGCGCCCCAGTGTGCTGGCGCAGTTCTCGGTTCTGGGCGCGGGCTATGCTCGCCTCTTGCACGGCAAGGCGCGACCGCGCTTGGGGCTCCTGTCCAACGGCGCCGAAGAGCACAAGGGTACGGCGTTGACCCGCGAGGCCCATCAGCTCCTGGCACGCGCCGGGACTCAGGGACGTCATGCCGGCTTCGAATACCTGGGCTATGTCGAAGGCCGCGACATCTTCCGCGGCGACGCCGACGTGGTGGTCACCGATGGCTTCACGGGCAATGTCCTGCTCAAGACTTGCGAGGGACTGGTGGACTGGCTGACCCACGCCATCCGCGAGGAGGTGAAACGCGGCAGCCTCGCAGAGAAGTTGGGCGGCTTGCTGATGCGTCCGGCGCTGCGACGCTTTCGTCAGCGCAGCGACTACGCCGAGACCGGCGGGGCACCCCTGGTGGGCGTGGACGGGGTGGTGCTGATCTGTCACGGCGCTTCCGACGGTCGCGCCATCAAGAACGGCGTGCGCGCCGCTTGCGATTTGGTGCGTGCTAACTTTCGGCAGGAAATGGCGGCCGCGGTGGCCGAGCATGGGTACCTGTGGCGCGAAGAAGCGCCGAACGAAGGAGGAGCTTCGTGACTCAGGAGTTGCAGGGAAAAGTCGCCCTGGTGACCGGCGCCTCGCGTGGCATCGGCCGGGCCGTGGCCTTGGCACTGGCGGGTCGCGGCGCCCGTGTGGTGCTGAACTATCGCGATAACGAAGCGGCGGCCGCCGAAGCCCTGGCCGCCGTGGGCAGCGCGGGGGTGCTGGCGCGCTTCGATGTGGCTGACGCCGAGTCGGTCAACCTCGCGCTCAAGGAGATCGTGGGCCGCGAGGGTGGTCTGCACATCCTGGTGAACAACGCCGGCGTCTCGGTCAACGCCCTGACCCTGGGGGCCAAGGATGCCGATTGGCAACGGGCCCTGTCGGTCAACCTGGGCGGGGCCTTCAACTGCACCCGCGCTGCCTTGCGAACGCTGATTCGCGCTCCGGGCGGCGGACGCGTCATCAACATTTCGTCGGTCGTGGGGGAAACCGGATCGGCCGGGCAGGGGCTGTACGCCGCCAGCAAGGCCGGGCTCCTCGGGCTCACCAAGGCCTGGGCCCGCGAATACGCGTCGCGCGGGCTCACGGTCAACGCGGTGTCGCCGGGGTTCATCGAGACCGACATGACCGCGGCCGAGTTGCCTGCGGAAAGGCGCGCCGAGCTCATCAAGTCTATTCCGCTCGGAAGAGTAGGAACGCCTGAGGAAGTGGCCGGGGTCGTGGCCTTCCTGGCTGGCCCGGCCGCCTCCTATGTCACCGGGCAGGTGATACGGGTCAATGGCGGACTTTTGATGTAAGGTACGGCCGCGTTTAGCGCAGGAGAAGAGACGAAACATGGCTGAGAATCTGGAAGAAAAGGTCATCAAGATCATCATCGAGCAGCTTGAGGTCGAGCCTGCGAAGGTGACCATGAGCGCCTCGTTTGCGGACGACTTGAAGGCGGACTCCATCGATCGCCTGGAGTTGGTCGTGGTGTTGGAAGAGGCCTTCAAGATCGAAATCCCCGACGAGGACACCGAGAAGATCAAGACGGTGGGCGACGCCGTCAACTACGTGAAATCACGCGTGAAGTAGGGCGATCTCTCGGACATGCCGATGCGGCGTAGGGTTGTCGTCACCGGCGTGGGACTGGTGACGCCTCTCGGGGTCGGTACCCGTGAGACGTGGGAAGCCCTGCTGGCCGGCCGTTCTGGCATCGGACCCATCACCCGGTTCGATGCCAGCGGTTTTTCCACCCGCATTGCCGGCGAGGTGAGGGGCTTCGAGCCCACCCGCTGGATGAGCGCCCGTGAGGCCAAGAGCACCGCCGCCGATCCCTTCGTGCAGTACGCTATGGCGGCCGGCGCCCTGGCCATGGAGGACGCCGGGCTGGTCCTGGAAGGCGCCCTCTGCGAACGAGCCGGCTGCTTCGTCGGCTCGGGCATGGGCGGCCTCTCGACCATCGAGGCCACGCACCTGACCTTTCTGGAGAAGGGACTTCGTCACGGCATCTCGCCCTTCTTCGCCACCCAGCTCATCATCAATCTGGCGGCGGGGAATCTGGCCATCAAACAGAACGCCAAGGGTCCGTGCTGTGCCCAGGTCTCGGCCTGCGCCAGCGGGTCCCACGCCATCGGGGATGGTCTGCGGGTCATCCAGCGCGACGAGGCCGACGTGATGCTCTGCGGGGGCAGCGAGGCGGTGATCACGCCCCTGGGGGTCGGCGGCTTCTGTGCCATGCGCGCCCTCGCCACGCGCAACCAGGCACCCGGCGAG
>CAZHUY010000311.1:0-6715 GCA_964535465.1 uncultured Myxococcales bacterium | reverse complement strand
TACCTTTTCCTTGGGGGGACCAGCCCCTTCATCAAATCTGTAGCGACCAGCGTGTGGCGGTCCGCGCGACGGGCGCGCGAAGCGCGGGGTGGGCGGGGCGGGTTGTCCGTCCCGAAGCCCTTTAGGGTGTGCGGCTGGCGTGAGCGATCCGCGGGCCGCGGATCGCGTGCCGCTGGCCCCACACGAACACGCTCACGCTACCGCTCACGCCCACGCTAGCCGCCAGCCGCTAGCCGGCCTGGCGGAGGCCGGAATTACCGGACAACCCGGAGCTAGGTCTCGGGTTTCGCCGCTGCCACCCCGTTGGGGGCCTCGCGGTCATAGGTAACACGCGCCACGTCCATCTGGTTCAGGGCGAAACGCAGAATGGTGCCGTTGCCGCGCAGCAGGCCTTCGCGCTGAAACAGGTGGTAGGTGCGCATGCCCTCGCGCGTGGGCGGCTCGCCCTGGGAGACCTTGCCTGGGATGCCCGAGACGATCAGGATCTTCTCGCCAGGTTGCAGAAGGAACCCGGGATCGATTTGCCCCATGACCGAACCACGCTTGCCCGGCACGCCCACGATGACCTGCAGGCCGGCGGTGCTGACCGGGGACGCCCCCGGGTTGGCGAGGACGAACCATTCCTCGTTGACGCGCTTTTTGTCGGAGGCAGCGTGCACTTCTTCAAAGACGAGAGCCATGGGCGGTATTTATATTCGGGTTACCGAGGAGGGTAAATGGCCAAGACCGAGATTCGCGTGATTTACGGCGACACCGACCAGATGGGCGTCGTGTACTACGGCAACTACCTGCGCTTCTTCGAGGCGGCGCGCGCCGATTTCTTGCGGGAAAAGGGCGCGGCCTGGCGCGAGATGGAGAGCCGGTTCGCCATCTATCTTCCGGTCATCGAGGCCAAGGTGAACTACAAACGACCGGCGGTGTACGAGGACGTGATCGTGGTGGAGACCGTGCTGGCCGAGCTGGGGCGCGCCTCGCTGCGTTTCGAGTACAAGGTGACGCGCGGCGCGGACCTGCTGGCCACCGGGCACACGGTCCACGCGTGCATCAGCCGGCAGGGCGACATCCAGGAATTCCCGACCGAGCTTTTGCAGCGGCTACGCGCCTAGACTCGGTTTCTTCTGCTAGATTCGCACCAATGTCGAAGGTCAACGTCGAGATCCCTCACCGCCTGTCGCGCGAGGAGGCCCGCAAACGCATCCAGAGTGCCGCTCCGCGCCTGGAGAGCGAATACAGCGCCGCGTGCCACTGGGAGGGCGAGAACCTGCTGGTGGTGACCCGCAAGGGGCTGAAGGCGGCGCTGGACATCGAGGATCAGCGCGTTCGTGTGGCCATCGAGCTTGGCTTCCTGCTGGGCCCCCTGGGCAACAGCATTCGCGACGGTATCGTCCGTCAACTGAGCGGATTGCTTTCCTGAGCGAAATCGGCTGGTTCCTTGGCCAGTCCAGCCTCGCAGCAACCTCTTTACCCGCGATCCCGCAGTTGATATATAGGGTGCCAGCGCCTAGCGAAGGCTGGTTGTGTTGTTGCAAGTCCCGGCCGCCCTGAACCCGACGGAGAAACGCATGGATTTTCGCAAGCAAGTCTTGGGTCTCGTAATCGCATCGGCCTTCGTGGCTCTGCCGGCTCAGGCCCAGCTCGGTAGCGCGCCGGTTGATCTTCAGATCTTCAGGCCCGCTGCGGATTCGAAAGGCTACTTCACCCTCAACGGAGCGCAGGTGCTGGCCCCGCTCGACCCGTCCTTCGGCCTGGTGACCACGATGGCGTGGACGCCCCTGAAGCTCGACCGGAACATGGGTAACTACACCTCGGAGGTGAAGGTGAAGAACCTGATCACCACCACCCTGCAGGGGGCCATCGGCGTCTTCCAGACCGACCATTTCGGCTTCCAGATCGGCGCGGTCGTGCCCATCGTGGTGCTGAGCGGGCAGGGCACCCCCAAGGATCTCGGCCGCGACCCCACCAGCAACGACGACATGTCGCACCCGTTCGACGCCCAGGGCCTGGGGGACATCGTCATTCACCCCAAGTTCCGTCTCATCAACCCCAGCCGCAAAAAGATCGGCATCAGCGTCTTGCCCAGCTTCGTTCTGCCCACCGGCGACAAGAAGCGCTTCATGGGTGAGGGGCAGTTCATCTTCCAGCCCTCGGTGGTGGTGGACGCCAACTGGGGCCGTTACGGGGTTCTGCGCACCGCCATCAACGTGGGGGCGCGCATTCGCACCAAGGGGGCGTCGAAGTTCGTCGACGACAGGGAGACCTTCCAGCGCGACGGCGTGGTGGAGAACGGCGGGTCCGTGATGACCGACGTCAACACCAACAAGGGCATCAAGGTCGGCAACGAGATCCTGGCCGGCCTGGGCGTCGCCTGGGGCATCGTGCCCTTCCGTTTCGACCTGGTGGCCGAGGCCTACGGCTTCGCCGGTTTGGACTCGAAGAAGATAGACAATGGCAGCGAATCGGCCATGCGTCCCGGCGCGGAGGGCATCGCAGGCGTCAAGCTGTACCTGGCCGCCAACTCCTTCTTCATGGCGGGCGGCGGCTACCGGATCATCCCCAGCTCGTACGGCGCCGCCAAGGGGCGTGCTTTTCTGGGCTTCGTCTTCGAGCCGGGCATCGGCGACCGCGACGGCGACGGCATCAAGGATGACGTGGATCAGTGCCCGGACGATCCCGAAGACTATGACGACTTCGAGGATCGGGACGGCTGCCCGGATCCCGACAACGATCAGGACAAGATCCTGGACGAACTGGACACCTGTCCCAACGATCCCGAAACCTACAACGGGTTCAAGGACGAGGACGGCTGCCCCGACGGCGTGACCAGGGATCGCGATGGCGACGGCATCCCGGACGATCTGGACAAGTGCCCCGATCAACCCGAGGACTTCGACAACTTCGAAGACGAGGACGGCTGCCCCGACCTCGACAACGACAAAGACGGAATTCTCGATAAGGTCGATTTGTGTCCCAACGATCCCGAGGACTTCGACGGGTTCGAGGACAAGGACGGCTGCCCGGATCCCGACAACGACCGCGACCGCATCCTCGATACCTCAGACAAGTGCCCGAACGATCCCGAAACCTACAATGGCTTCGAGGACGAAGACGGCTGCCCGGACAAGGGCTTGGTCGTGGTCCAGCGCGGCAAGCTAGAGATCTTGGACAAGATCTACTTCGAAACCGACAAGGACGAGATCTTGCCCAGGTCCTTCCCCTTGCTCGATCAGATCGCCGGGACCATCAAGGGCCATCCCGAGATCAAGCTCATCGAGGTCCAGGGCCACGCCGACGAGCGCGGGGACGATGAGCACAACCTCGACCTGACCGATAGACGCGCCAAGGCCGTGGTGCGCGCCCTCGAGGACCGCGACGTCAGCCTCGGTCGTCTACGAGGCAAGGGCTACGGCGAAACCAAGCCCATGTGCACCCAGCACAACGAGGACTGCTGGAGCAAGAACCGCCGCGTCGAGTTCATCATCATGCAGCGGCAGGATGAACAGATCCTGCAGAACGACGCCGGCCAATAAGAACCGCCGCTTGCGGCGCAGCGTTTCACTGGGAGCCCATTCTTCCTTGGGCTCCAATTAGATCCGCATTGCGCTGCAAGTTCCCTTGACACCCTTGCGGCACGAGCTAAGACCTCGTGCCGCTTCTTTCGGGGCATGGGATTCGATTTGCCTCTATTGCCACGCGAGAAAATAGACGACGTCCGCGACCGCACCAACATCGTGGACATTGTGAGACGATTCGTAGAGCTGAAACGGGCTGGCACCGGAAGCTGGAAGGGCCTGTGTCCTTTCCATGCCGAGAAAACCCCCTCCTTCAACGTGCATGAACAGAGGCAATTCTTTTACTGTTTCGGCTGCGGCAAATCGGGGAACGTGTTCCGCTTTCTGATGGAGATCGAGCAGCGGTCGTTCTTGGAGGTCGTGCGCGACCTGGCCCGTGAGGCAGGGGTCGATCTGCCCGAGTCCCAGCAATCGCCGGCCGAGAGGATGGCGGCTGCCGAGGCGCAGTCCGAACGTGAACGCATGCTGCGCGCCATGGAGGCCGCCACCAGCTTCTTCGAGGCGCAGTTGGCGGGTCCGGCCGGGGGCGCGGCCAGGGCCTACATCGAAAAGCGAGGCCTCTCACCCGAGGTGCGGGCGCGTTTCCGTCTGGGCTACGCGCCAGCGGGCTGGGACGCCCTGCAGAAGCACCTCGCCTCGCTGCAGATCCCCAGCAGCCTGTCCGAGCAACTGGGCCTGGTGGGCGCCAATGAGCGCGGCCGCTACGACTTTTTCCGGGATCGGGTCATGCTGCCCGTGCTCGATCGGCAAAAACGCCCCATCGGCTTCTCCTCGCGTCTGCTCGACCCGGATGCCAAGGAGCGGAAGTACGTCAACTCCCCTGACTCGCCGCTCTTTCACAAAAAAGAGAACCTTTATGGCCTCCATGTGGCACTGGAGGCTATTCGTCGAACCGGAACCGCAATCGTCGTCGAAGGAAACTTCGACGTGCTTAGCCTGCATCAGGCTGGTATTGAAGAAACTGTGGCCCCCATGGGCACAGCTTTGACCGGCGAGCAGGTAAGACTGATTGGCCGTGCCGCCAAGCGGATTGTTGTCGTATTTGACGGCGACAAGGCAGGCGCACGTGCGGCCGAAAAGGCCATTCCCGTGGCCGTCGAGGCCGGGCTGTTCTTCGCCGAGGCGGACGCCGACGGACGGGTCGCCCAGATGCCCGAGGGCGTGGATCCGGACGATTTCGTGCGCAGCCAAGGCGCCGAGGCCTTCCGCGCCCTGGTCGAGGGGGCGCGGCCCATGCTCGATCACCTGATCCAACAGGCGGCCGACGACGCCACCATCCCGGGCAAGGCAGAAACCGCCCGGCGCGTGGTCGAGGTGCTGGCCAAGGTGAAGAATCCCCTGGTGCGCGATTTGTACCAGCGCGAGCTGGCGGCCAAGCTGGGGGTCCCGGTGGCCCAGGTGGCACGCATGGTGCGCGACGCGGCCTTTGACCGGCGCGCCCCGGCTGGGCAGACCAGCCGCCCCGAGTCGGCCGCCCAGCCCAACCGCGAACCACCGCGCGACGAGCTCGATCTGCTGACCCTGCTGGTCAGCCGGCCCGAGTTGGCGACGACCGACGATGCCAGCCGCTCGTTGGAGCTGTTGGTCGATCCCGATGTGCGCCAGTTCTGTCGTCGGGCGGTCGAGGCCGTCCAGCACGGCGAGCCTGCCGACGTACCCACCTGGCTGAACGACTGTTCCGCCGAAACCCGCCTGTCCATCGGCTCCGCGGTGATGGACGGCCGCTGGGACAAGATCGAAAACGTCGCCCTGGCCCTGCGCACCTTGGTGGTCAGGTTGGAGCGTTCCCGTTTGGAGGCGGAGATCGCGTTGGCCAAGCGCCAGCGCGAGGAAGCGCTGGCCAAGGGCGACGAAGAAGAAGCACGTGCCATCTCGAAGCGCGAGATGGAGTTGATCCGGAGCAAGTTGGGGCTAGTGAACTAGAGGCCATTACACATGATTGAAGACGGCGACGAGCAGATGAGCGACGAGAACCAGGACGACGACGATCTGGATACCCCCAGTAAGCCGGCGGCCAAACACCCCATGTCCAGCAAGGAGAGCGAGCGCAAGAAGCGCGAGCTCATCACGATGGGCAGGGCCAAGGGTTTCCTCACCTACGACGAGGTCAACGACCACATGCCGGAGACCATCGTCTCGTCTGACCAGATCGACGATTGGCTTTCCACGCTGGGCGGCGAAGGCATCGAGATCGTGGACTCGGCCTCGCAGGTCAGGGTGGACGAGAAGTCCACCGGCCCCGAGCCGGAAGAGGCCCGCAGCACACCCGAACCGGCCCGTTCCGCCGACGCGGAAGAGGAAGAGGAAGACGACGGGTATTCCAAGACCAACGATCCCGTGCGCATGTACCTGCGCAAGATGGGGTCGGTGTCGTTGCTGACCCGCGAGGGCGAGGTCGAGATCGCCAAGCGCATCGAAGACGGCGAGCGTCGCGTTCTTCAGGTCGTGCTCAACTCCAGCGTGGCCATCGAGGAAATCCTCGACCTGGGCGACAAGCTACGCAAGCAGAAGATCCGGGTCAAAGAGGTGGTCAAGGACGCCGACGAGGACGATGCCGAATTCGACGAGGCCTGGCACGTCGAGCGGGTGTGCAAGATCATCGACAAGGTTCGTCGTCTGCACAAGGATCTGGAGAAGGTCGAGGACAAGGGCAGCGCCCGCGGCCTCTCGGATTCCACCAAGCGCAAGCACAAGAGCCAGCTCACCGGCGTCAAGCAAGAGCTCTTCGAGGCCTTGCAGGAGATGCGCCTCAACAAGAAGCAGATCGATCGCATCGTGGCCCGGCTGAAGGGCCTGGTGTCCCGCATCGAAGCCGCCCACCGCGAGATCTGCGACTGCGAGCACCGGGTAGGCCTGAGCGAGCGGGACTTCCGCCGCACCCTGCGTGAGATTCGTTCATCGCCCCTGCGGCAACGGGCGGTGGCCAAGAAACTGGGCCTGCGCCCCGAGGAGATCGAGGAGCAAGCCAAGGTCATCGAGAACGCCAAGAAGAAGGTGAAGAAGGTGGAGGAGGAGGCGGCCATGCCCGAGGAGGGCGTGCGCGACACCGTCCGCGAGATCCAGGACGGCGAGCGCCAAGCCGAGCAGGCCAAGGCGGAGTTGGTCGAGGCCAACTCCCGGGCGGGGACCAAGATCATCATTGCTGT
>CAZHUY010000310.1:0-6730 GCA_964535465.1 uncultured Myxococcales bacterium | reverse complement strand
GTCCCGTGCTTTTCAACCTTTTTTCTGATCCGGAATCATGAACGGTGATTTAGCTTGTTGGCTACGTCACCTTGTACCAGCCGGCCATGGCCGCCGCTGCGGTCGCGGCCCACACCAAGGCGATGTTGCGCAGCGAGCGCTCGCGCGAGCGGGTGACCTGCTCGTCCAGCTCGTCGAACTGGCGAAGCACGTCTTCCGTCTCGGGCTGGCGCGAGAGCAACTCCTGGCGGACGCGCAGCTCGCGGGCTTCGGCGATTCCGGGTCCAAACGCGTAGTAGGCGGCGGGCAAGAACCCCAGGATGAAGGCGACCGCCAGTCCGATAAAGGCTCGTTTGGCGGGCTGATCCCGCAAGTTGGCTACTTTGATCTTCTTCTGGGCGTTGCGGTTTTCGAACCCGGCGGCCATCTCGCGAGCCGCCGACATGCACTTTCGACAACCCGAGGCCTTGGTCTTGTCGTAGTAAAGGCCGTGCTGCGCGCAGCGGATCAGATTCAGGTTCTGCGCTTCGTCCTCGACGTCCACGCCGGATTCTTGGGCGGCCCCGATGTCGCGCAGGCTGCCGGCGAACTGCGAACGGTTGGGCCGGCTGTCATCAGCCGACTCTTCCGGTCCCCCGCGGGCCAATTGCAGTTTCGGTCCCGATGACAGGTCATCTTGGAACGGATCCGTCCCCGGTATGGGACTGGCGTATTGGCTGGTAGGCGCAGGAGTACGCGAGCCACGATTGCGTGGCAGCACGGGCCCTGCCGGCGGAGCTTCCGGGCGCACGCCGCTACCTAGGGAGGCCGGGGAGGGCGTCATGATTCCGGGCGGAGGGGCGAATGGATCTGCGGCGCTCCTCGAGGCGCTGGCTCGGGCTGGGCCAGCGGACTGCAAGGCTACGAAGGCACCGCCAACGCCTGCGGCGTCTGGCGACGCGGACAAAGGTGGTCCGAAATTGGCGGCGATCGGCGCCTCGGTGCTCACCGCCGCCGTCATGGAGGGGCGATTTGGCAGCGGAGGTGGGGCCATGGTGGCGCGACCGGCGGGCGTGCTGGCCGCGCTGGGAGCCGGCTTGCCGGCACCCGCGGCCGGTCGAATGACCGTGACCGCGCCCACGGCTTGTAGCTGGCGAACCAAGGCCTGGGCTTGGCTGGGCTCCAGGTTCTGCCCGGCGCGAAGATTCTTGGCGGAGATCGCCTTGGCCACCGTGGCCAGCGGAACCCCGTGCTTGGACGAAAGCGCGGTCGCCAGGCGCGTTTCCCCGGCGGGAGAGGGATCAGCCGAGCCCACCACGAACACGTCGAAGAGCTGACCAGCCATGTCGCCAAGTATATCGAGCCTTCGCCAGGCCCGCACCATTCATCGGGACGCCCAAATAGACGGAGAAAAAAATTGACGACCCTCGCAGGATCCCCAGGATGGGAACATGGCACTGGCCGCCGTCCGGGACACATCCGCGGTAAGCGCTCCGCTGACGCACGCGAGCGCGGTCGTGGTGCGACCTGTGTCCAGAAGTGAGATGCTGTCCGGACGTCGCCCTCGGCGTCTGCCGGCCCCTGCCATCAGCGTGCCTGCGCACAGCCGCATCGTCCTGCGCGGAAGCACCGTCTTTTATCGTTGAGGCCCGCGCACTGGCTCCGGCAGGCAAAGCCTGCCTCCGCCAACGGGGTCTACCGTTGAGATGGGACGCGGGCGGGAAAGGGGCCGAAGGGGCGATCGGTTCGCTTTAGGAAGCTGTAGATCGTGCGCTTGGACCCGGGGCCGGGGATAGAGGCATCGACCCATTCGTAGCCCGTCGGTTGCCAGCCCTTTTCCCCGCAGGGGCCAGGCAGGCAGTACTTGTGTGTGATCAGGGTGGGGTTGCGCGACAGCATGTAGGCGTCGCTGCCCCATTTCTGGTGGCCCGGCCGGTTGGACCCGTTCATGTGAGGGTTGTGCGCGATGTGCTCGTCCACCAGCCCGAATACGTCATAGGCCGGAATGTTCGAGTAGTAGGGGATGACCCCGGCCCCACCCACCGTCATCAGATCGTCGGGCCGGCCGTGTTGCGCGAACCACTGACCCACGGGGATGCGATCCTCGGCGTATTTCTTCAGGTACCCGGGGGTGTCGATACCGTTGTCCGCACCGATGTGGGTCACCGCGGTTCGGCTGACCTTGGCGCTGCCCACGCCGAACCCGACGGCCAACAGCGCACCGGCGAGCGCCAAGGTGGGGACGCCCACCACGGGCCGCAGGCGTTGGCACAATCGGCGCAGGCTCTCTTGCACCACCACCGCGCCCAAGGGAATCACCGGCAGGACGAAGCGGTACAGGCCCATGAAGTCCCCGCCGACCTTGACCACGTAGGCCGCGAAGGTCAACCACACCAGTCCGGCAAACCGCCATAGGTCGCGGCGCTGGACATCGTCGTGAGCGGGCCGGCCCACGAGGGCGAGCAGGATGAACAAGGGCGCGCCGTAGTCCTCGGCGAAACGGCGCAGGTAGTACAACCCGAGCTGGGTGGTGCCCGAGCCTCCCGAGGATTTCACATAGAAGGTGTTGGGGAAGAGCCAGCCGAAATAGTGCCAGCGCCACACGAAGTAGGGAACGAACACGGCCGCGAACAGTCCCAACCAGGCCCACTCGTGGCGGCGCGGGCGGATGCGCCGCTCGCGTGTGATCATGGTGAAGAGGCGGAACAGGCCAGCCAGACCAAAGAACATGATGCCTTCGGGGCGGGTCATGCCGGCCAGGGCAAAGGCCGCCCCGCTGGCAAAGCCGCGTCCTCTGGCCACCTCGCCCAACATCAGGTCGAAGCCCAAGAGCGACAGGAAAGTGAAGAGCTGGGTTTCGAGCCCCCCGCTACACCAGCAGGCAAAGGCGCCCATGGAGGCCAACAAGCACGGCGCGACCAGATGCCAAGGGGAAGGACGCTGGTCCGACAACCGCAGCGACATGCGCACCACAAGGGCCAGGTTGCCCACGCCCAGCGCCACCCCGAGGAAGCGCGAAGCCGCCACCGGCCCCCAACCCAACTTCATGCACAAGGCCAGGATGGCCGTCCACAGAAAGTTGGTGAAGCCCTCGACCCTCTCGCCCAGGTTGAAGACCAACTGGCCGTGCTCGGCCAGGTTCAGCGAATAGCGGAACGAGATGTAGGCATCGTCGGTGACGAAGTCGAACATCCGGGTGTGCGGCAACAAGATCGCGGTGGCGACCAGCACGGGCCAGTATCGTCGCAAGACAACCAGCATGGAGAAGAGTGGCCTGACCTAAGCGAAGGTTCCGCCGTTCCAACCCCACATCGCACCGTCGGCGTTGGTGAACTCGATGTAGATGCGATCCTGGGCCACGCCCAGTCCGCGCGACAACTCCTGACACAGCACCCGGGAAAGCTCCTCGGTCTGCTCCGGCGTCAGGGTGCCGACGTTCTTCAACTCCGCATAACACGCGGGTGCGTTGCTGCCGGCGAAGCTCATCTCCTCACGCGCCGCCAGGCCGATCATCACGTAGCGTTCGGGTTTGCCGAGCAGGCGAGCCACCAGCGTGGACAGGCCTTTCAGCAACTGGGCGCGTTTGGGCTCGTCCATCGGCGGGGACGAGGTGCATAGGTGCAGCAAAGGCATGCGCGCATCCTAGCACCACTTCCTCGATTCTCCTGACGCTAGGCAAACGCGTGCCGAGCCGGGGTTCCCATCAGACGCGTAGCCAGAGCGCCCCCTTCTGGGGCTAGGGCCTACACACCCCACACCTTCCCCATGCGCGCTTCGCGCACGCCCGTCGCGGGAGGGTATGGGAACCCTCCCAGGGTTCCCATCAACTACATTCCGGCCGAGATGGTCACCGACGAGGGCTGCAGCGGCTTGTTGGTGCGTTTCACCTGGATGGGCAGGATCAGCCGCATGGCTTCCGGCACAGGCTCGAAGAACCACTGCGCCGCGTGTTCGGCCATGCACTCAGTCACCGGGCAATCCGGCCCGTACGACGAACGCGAAACCCAGTGCGACAAGACGTCGCCCTGCTTGGACAGCGACAGACCCACGCCCACATAGCCCGGCCGCTGACATTGCAGAGGCATGGGATCGAAGCATGCATGCAGCGAAGTGGCCTGGCGTTGGGCTTGTACGCGGATGCTCTGTTCGATTTCCCAGGGCGTGGCCCTGGCGGCCAGCGCGGGCGCCAAGTCCCTCTCCGTAAGGGCCCGCACGGCCGGCGCCGATCCCAAGACCGTGACCAGAACCGCCAAAGGCAACCCCAACGCCACCACCGGCAGCGATTTGCGAAGAAGGGCTGTCAAAACGGTCAGACCCTGCCAGAAGGAAAGCTCTGCCTTGCCTGGCACGCACGTGATGAGCCGGATGACCCACGAGGCCGGGCCCATACCGACACGCACGCGTCCTTGCTCGGGCAAAGCCAAGGCCACCGGCCCCTTCGCCACCAGCGATTCCACCGGCAGGGGCATGCGACCATTGTCGATCTGGCCGTTCATACCGGGCAGCAACCGCAGTTGGTAGCCTGACGGAGCTCGCCGCACCAGATCGACCTCGAGCGGGCCAAAGGCATCGGCATCCAGCGACGCTCCCACCACGTAGCGGCGCGCACGCCTCAGGGCCTGGCGAGCGGCCAAGAACGCGGCCGCGCCCGCCATCGCCATCCAAGCCGTGAAGAAGAGGCCGGCGTGAACCACGACGTGGCACAGGCTGAGCAGGAGGATGCCCAGCGCCATGGCGAGCAGAAGCATTCCGCCTGCAGTCGCCCCCGCCAACACGGCCGCTCGTCTCTCCCGAGAGGGCGAGAGCAGCACAACCCCTCGCATGTCGTTCTGGTGGAACGATGCTACTTCGACTGCTCGCTCCGCGTTGCGCTCCACTTGGATCCCCTGTGTTTCTTCGACTAAGTGTAGCCACTGGCCACGCTGCTTCCCACCCCAACCAGCAGGGCGCCGGGATTTCGCCGGCATGACAGCCTGACTATCAGCCTGACTATCCGAGGGTATCCAGGGCGGTCTGCAGCTGGTCTCGCGCGTGCTTCTGGCCTTTGCGCTCGCAGTGCTCGATTCCTTGGCGGCAGAGCATGCGGGCATCCTGGCCACGGCCCAGGCTGACCAGCGTGTCAGCGGCGGGCGCGTAGGCAGGGATGTAGTCCGGATGGGCCTGCAGCAAAGACTCGAAAATTTGCCAGGCACTCTCCATCTGCCCCGCGGTGCGCAGCTCCATGGCCAAACCGTAATGAACGAAAGGATCGGTACTTCCCTGCGTCACCAGGGCTCGCAGCATCTCCAGACGGCTGGACATCAAAATCCGTCAGGCCCGGGCCGGACGACTTGGTCCCGGCACCTCGTCAGCCACGCCACGGGCCACGATGCGGTTCTGGCTGTCCAAGCGCACCACGATGGGCTTCCAGCCAGGCGCCTCGGCTTCATCCACCTCGGCGAAGGTGGCGATGATCACGGTGTCGCCCGCATGGGCGTGCCGCGCGGCTGCACCGTTGACGCAAACCACCCCGGAGTTGGCCTTGCCCGGGATGGCGTAGGTCTCTAGCCGGCTTCCGTTCGTCACATTCCAGATGCGGACCTGTTCGTAGGGCAGAATATTCGCCGCCTGCATCAGGGTCTCGTCGATGGTGACCGAACCTTCGTATTCCAGGTCTGCATGGGTGACGGTGGCCCGATGCAACTTGGACTTGAACATGGTGCGCTTCATCAATATCTCCGTCCCGGCCGGGTAACCCGGTCCAGGCAGTTGCCCCTAATCTGAACGAAAGGGACGCGGAGTCAATGGCTGGGCCTGTGCCACGGGGCGCAGGGTGCTTTCGCGTTGACCCCATCTCGTTCATGTCCCACTTTCAAAGGCACAGAAAGGCGCAAGAGACTTGTCAGAGGCAGCAACGGACCAGCCAGTCAGGCGCTTCATCGGGATCGATCTCGGTGGCGGTAAGGGCAAGAAGACCGCGCTGGCCGTGCTCGATCGAAGCCACAACGGCGTCACCGTGACCGAGCTGCATCCGCACCGCGACGAGGATCCACTGTACGACGTGAACCTCATCGCGTCCCTCCGTGCCCGCGGTCGGGGGGCCGTCGTCTGCGTGGACGCCCCTTTGACCTTGCCCCCCTGCATGCGCTGCCAGGTCGCCTGCCCGGGACAGGAGGCGTGTGTGGACCCCGAGGTGGCTGTGTTGCGCAGCCTGTGTGCTCCCAAGCCGGCTTCAGGTGGCAAAGCTCGCAAACCGAGTATCACGCCCTACACCCAGAGGGCCACCGAGGCCTATCTGCTGCACCGGCGCGGGATCCTTCCTCGTGAAGCCCTGGGCCAGGGTATGGGTCCGCTCACCGCGCGCGCGTGCCACCTGGTGCGCGCGCTGGCCGGCGATTTCCGCCTGCATGAGGATCTGATCGAGGTGTCTCCACGCGCGACGCTGGAGCTTCTCGGTTTTCGCGATCCCTACAAGAAGCGCGTGGATAGGCGCATCGAGATCCTGGCGCGGCTGCACGATCTCAGTTTTGGCCCAGGCGTGTGGCGGGAAGAATGCCGGCAGAGCGACCACGCATTCGAGGCCGTGCTGTGCGCCTACACTGGCTATTTGCGCTGGCGCGACGGTTGGTCCGCTTGGCCTGAAGGCACGATACTGCCCCCCGAGGCCGGGTGGATTTGGATCCCGCCCGCCGAGGAGCAGGCGGCGCAATCCGCTCGCGTCGCCGTCACCTGAGGTGGCTAGGAGCGCGTTGCGCATAGGCGAATGACGGCCTCCACGGCGGTCCTCGGCGGA
>CAZHUY010000309.1:0-6755 GCA_964535465.1 uncultured Myxococcales bacterium | reverse complement strand
AACGGCAAGTACTGCGAGCCGACCGGGAAGAAGTGCGTGGAGTGCCTGACCAGCGCGACCTGCGCGGCCACGACTCCCATCTGCCAAGGAAACGTGTGCATGACGTGCACGTCGCACAAGCAATGCGCGGATCGCAACCCCGCGACGCAGGGGTGTGCGCCGAACGGGACCTGCGTGGCCTGCACCGAGAAGAGCCATTGCCAGGCGCCGACGCCCGAGTGCGATGTGCTGTCGAACAAGTGCGTGCAGTGCCTGGACGACAGCGGGTGCAGCGGAACGACCCCCCTGTGCGTGGGGAACAAGTGCGTGGCCTGCTCGAGCAACGACCAGTGCGGCAAGAAGAACGCCGCCACCTCGGCTTGCGTGCTCTTGGGCGCCAAGGCCGGCTCATGCGTGGAATGCAAGGACGACACCACCTGCAGCCAGGACGGGAAGGTGTGCAACAAGGACACGAACCTGTGCGTCGAGTGCGTGGACCACACGAAGTGCAGCGGGACCACACCCCTGTGCTCGAACAACGCTTGCGTCGGGTGCAGCAGTCTGGCGGCGACCGAGTGCCGGGCCAAGAACCAGGCCCTACCAGCCTGCGCGCCCACCGGGTCATGCGTGCAGTGTACGAACAACAGCGGGTGCTCGGGTTCGACGTCGGTGTGCAAGCCCGAGACCTACTCCTGCGTCGAGTGCCTGGACGATGACAAGTGCTCAGGAACCCTGAAACGCTGCAAGGTCGACACGAACACCTGCGTCGAGTGCCTGGGCAGCGGAGACTGCAGTGGAACCAAGCCCGTGTGCGACGCGAACAAGACCTGCCAGCCCTGTCAGAAAGACAACGAGTGCAGCCCCATCGCCGCCGGGGTGGACGGGGTGTGCATGCTGGACGGCCATTGCGCGAGCAGCAGCGAGACCATCGTGGTGAGCGCGACCAGCGGCAACCTGCCCGCGACGGAGGCGGCTATTCCGGCGGGCAAGACCCTCCTGGTCATTCAAGGCGCCGTCTCGGGATCGCTGCGGTGGATCCTCACCTCGCGACCCCAGCCCATGACCATCGCGGGCCAGAACACCGGAACTCTTACCGGTTCGCTTCCGATTCACGTGAGCGGTGGTGACCTGTACGTGAAGAACCTGACCGTGACAGGCGGCTCACCTGGAATCAAGGCCGACACGGCCGGTGTTATTCGTCTGAACCGAGTCACGGCCGTAAACAATCAGGGTCCTGGAATTTCGGTTGATCGCGCGATGTTCGACATAAGAAACACGACGGTTACCAAGAACGGACTGACGGGGGGATCGGGTATTCTCCTTGCGAACCTCGCGTCTATCAGCAGTGGCCCGAAGTCGCTGGCCTATCTGAATGTGAGTGAGAATCGAGGAGGTGGCGTTTTCTGCGAGACCGACGGGGATGCCCCGTTGGTTGCGACTGGAGTGTTGGCCACAGGCAATGGCGGGGGAACACAGGTGACCACGGCGACCTGCAAGTTCTCGCCCTGCAGCACCGCCAGCACGACCTGCGGACCCCAGCCGTAAAGGCACCCATGACGAACGCGGCTCCCTTTCGGGCCTCCGCGTTCGTCATCGAGGGAGGGTGAGCCAACCTGTCCAGAATCGGCGGCTCGATCCGCACCGGCCGGAGTTCAAAGAAGTTCGGCCGGTGCCTGTCGCAAGAAACGCGGGCTACTCTTCCTCTTCCGCGGCCACCTTGGCCTCGGCCACGACCTTGTCCATCAGGTTGCTGGGGAGCTCATCGTAGTGCGAGAACTCGAGGGTGAAAGACCCCCGGCCGCCGGTGATAGAGCGTAAGTCAGAGGAGTACTTGAGCGTCTCTGACATGGGCACGGTGGCGCGGATGACCTGCTGCTTGCCGTTCGATTCCATGCCCTCGACCCGGCCGCGGCGTTGGTTCAGGTCGCCGATCACGTCGCCCATGCTGTCGTCAGGGCAGGTGACCTGGATCTTCATGATGGGTTCGAGCAAGCAGGGCTTGGCCTGTTTGAAGGCAGCCTGGAAGCCCTTGGAGCCCGCGATTTCGAACGAGCGCGAGTCCGAGTCCACGTCGTGGTACTTGCCGTCGAACAGGCGCACCTTGACGTCGGTGACCCGATAGCCGGCGATGACCCCCTTGGCCATGCGGCCGCGCATGCCCTTTTCGATGGCGGGGATGAATTGGCGGGGTACCGCGCCACCCACCACGGCGTCCTCGAATTCGAAGCCACCGCCGCGCGGCAGTGGCGACATGTCGATGTAGCACACGCCGAACTGGCCGCGACCGCCAGTTTGTTTCTTGTGCTTGCCCTCGATGTTCTTGGCCGTGCCCTTGATGGTCTCCAGGTAGGGAATCTTGGGCGGCAACAACTCGACCTCGACGCCCATGCGGTGCAGGCGATCGACCGTGGATTCGATGTGGAGCTGGCCCGTCCCGCCGATGAGGATTTCCTTGGATTGGGCGTCGTGCGTGACCTTGATGGCCGGATCCGAATCGATGATTTCGTTCAGCTTGACCGCGACCTTGTCCTCGTCTCCCTTGGACTTGGGTTGCAGGGCATAGGTGATGAGCGGCGCGGGGATGTTGGGCCGTGGAAGGGCAAAGGGTGCCTTCTCGTCGGCCAGTGTGTCGCCGGTCTTGGTGGTCTTCAGTTTGGCCACCGCCACGATGTCGCCCGGGAAGGCCTCGGCCACCTGGTCGCGGGCTTTTCCTTGGATGACGTACAACTGCCCGAGACGTTCCTTGTGATCGTGATTGACCGAGGTCAGGGTGGCGTCTCCGGTCAGCTTGCCGCACAGGACACGCATGAGCGATAGGCGGCCGATGTCCGAGGTGCAGGTCTTCCACACATAGGCGGCCACGGGGGCCGCGGGATCGGGCGTGCGTTCGACGGCTTCCCCGGCGGCCGTGCCCTTCCATGCGGGTCGTTCGAGCGGCGAGGGGAAGCACTCCACGATGAAATCGAGCAACGGCTGCACGCCCAGGCACAGACCGGGGGCGGACGCCAGCACGGGAATCACAGCCTGCTTGCGCACGCCGGAGATCAGTCCGCTGCGTGCCTCTTCATCGGTCAGGCTGCCGGTTTCGAGGTACTTCTCGACCAAGGCGTCGTCGGCCGAGGCGATGGCTTCCAGCAAGATCTCGCGTGCTTTCTTGGCGGCCTCGGCCATGTCCGCCGGGATATCGCCCTCCTTGGCGTCACGGCCCTCGTTCGAGAAGTGCCAGGCCTTCATGGAGAGCAGATCGATCACGCCGGAGAATCCAGCCTCTTGACCGATGGGCAATTGCAGGGCCACGGCCTTGTTGGACAGGGTCGTGCGCACGTCCTCCAGGGCGCGCTGGAAATCGGCACGCTCCCGGTCCAGCTTGGAGATCAAAACGCAGCGGGGGAGGGCCAGCTCGTCGCACATCTCCCAGGTGCGCTCGGTGTAGACCTGCACGCCGTCGGAGGCAGCGACCACCACCACCGTGGCGTCGGCGACGTCCAGGGTGATGCGAGTGTCGACCAAGAAGTTGCCGTTGCCGGAGGTGTCGAGGATGTTGATCTTGTTCTTCTTCCATTCCACGTGGCCGGCGGCCGCGAAAATGGTGGTCTTCCGCTTGTGCTCCTCGGGCTCGAAGTCGAAATTGGACGAGTCGTCGTCAACCCGACCGAGCCGCGGGGTGGCTTTGGCCGCAAAAAGGATGGCCTCGCCCAGCGTGGTTTTTCCGGAACCACCGTGTCCAACAAGTGCAACGTTTCGAATCTCATTCGCCGCGTAGCTCTTCATGCATCATCCCTTCAGGTGAACCGAAACCGGCCCGCCTCCACCACTGCCAACGCTTATAAGCCACCTGACAAAGGAAGTCGAGGTGGTGATTTCGTCTCTGATCGACGGTGGCGGGGGCCGAAACCCGACCTGACGCGTGGGGGCGGCATCCCGCGAGTCGTGGATTTTTTTTCCTGAACGCTCTTGAAAAGCCCACGGACTTTTGGTCCACGGTTTCGTGCTCCCCCCTTTCCGGCATCCTGTGCGCGCGGCTGGCATCCAACCCGGTGAGCGACAGCACCTAACCAACGCGACAACGTTCATCGCACAGGAGTCGAAAATGGCAGACCTACGAACCACCTACATGGGCGTCCCCCTGGCGAATCCGATCGTGGTCGGATCTTCATCTTTGTCGAAGACGATTGACAGCATCAAGAAGCTCGAACAGGCAGGCGCTGGCGGTCTGGTGGTCAAGTCCCTCTTCGAGGAGCAAATAGAGCTGGAAGAGGAGGAGTTTCGGAACCGACTGGGAGAGCTCGAGCCCGGCTTCGCCGAGGCGGTCAACATGTTCCCCAAGATGGAGTCCGGCGGACCCAAGCAGCACCTCTATTGGATCGAGCAGGCGCGCAAGGCGGTGAGCATGCCCCTCTTCGCGAGCGTGAACTGCGTGAGCCGCGTGACCTGGTCGGAGTATGCCAGGCAACTGGAAGGTACCGGGGTGAACGGGCTTGAGCTGAACTTCTACTCGCCGGCCTTGGATCCGGCGGTGGCGGCCGCCGACATCGAGAGGCGTGAGCTGTCCACGCTCGAGCGGGTTCGGGCCGCGGTCAAGTTGCCCATCGCGGTCAAGCTACACCCGCACTACACCAGCCTGATGAACGTGGTGACCCGCTTCGAGGGGGCCGGCGCCGATGCCTTCGTGCTCTTCAACCGGCTGCTTCAGCCTGACATCGACGTGGAGCGGATGGTTCAGCGTGCGTCGGTCAGCCTCAGCTCATCAACCGAATCGTTGCTGCCGTTGCGTTGGATCGCCCTGCTGCAGGACCGGGTCAAGGCCGACCTGGTGGCGACCACCGGCATCTGGACCGGACAGGATGTGGCCAAGATGATCCTGGTGGGGGCCAAGGCGGTTCAGGTGGTCAGCGTCCTCTATCGTGAGCAGGCTGGACACATTCAGAAGATGCTGAACGAGCTGACGAGCTGGATGGAGGCGCATAACTTCGCGTCCCTGGACGCCTTCCGCGGGAAGATGGGCCAGAAGCAGGGCACCGATCCCTGGTTCTTCGCCAGGGGGCAATACATCAAGGCCCTGGCTGGGGTGGACTAGGCGCGGGAGTGAGGCTCTCTTCGGGTTTGCAGCAGCGGAGCATGCGGCGTATCTCGGTGCAGGCCGCATCCACGACCATGGTCTCGATGTGGCCGACCCCCTCCTTCGACAAATCGACGAAGGTGACGGCCATGCGCACACTGCCCTGCATGGGGATCTTGGCGACCACCCGGCACCGGCCGTCTATGGGTGGGATTTCCCTGCCCAGCTTCAGTCGGAATCCGAAGACCGTCCCCGTGGGGGGAGCGTCACCCAGAATGGCACAGAGCCCGCTGGTGCTCAGGTCCTGCGTCAACGACGAGACCTTGCCATTGGGCAGGTCGAATTCGACGGGAACGGCGCGCGCGATACGTACCGCCTGACGACCGCCGTTGTTGGCTCGAATATCCAGACCTTGCGCCATGACCAGGAGGGCGTTCAGGTCCGATCGGGCCTGAAGGTAGACGGGAAGCAAATCCGCAGTCAGGGTTGCGGCTTTGAATTGCTCGTGCCAGGCACAGAACTGGGACATCCAGAAAGTCTGCCTAATCGGCGTCATGTCATTTCCAGGCTGGGCCGCGCTGCGACCCCTACACTACTTGGTCGGCACTTCGCCGGGGGGGCTTGAACAGAATTGTCCGAAACCTCGGACTCAGGAACGGAGCCCTGGGGCCTCGTGCCCGCTGCTGGCTACGTATTCCAGGTAGCCGCCGCCATAGGGGATCACGCCCTCGGGGACCAATTCGAGCACACGGTTGGAAAGGCCGGCCAGGAAGCGCCGGTCGTGCGACACGAAGAGCATCGTGCCCTCGAAGTCACGCAGGGCGGTGAGGAGCATTTCCTTGGTGCCCAAGTCCAGGTGGTTGGTGGGTTCGTCCAGCACCAGCAGGTTGGGGCGATCGTAGAGCAGGCGTGCCATGACCACGCGGGCTTTCTCGCCGCCAGAGAGCACGCGGCAGGTCTTGTCGATGTCGCTGCCCGAGAAGCCGAAGCAGCCACCCAGGGATTTCAGCGTGCCGACCGTGGCCAGGGGGAAGGCCTCTTCGAGAATCTGGTAGACGGTCTTGTCGGCATCGAGAACCTCCATGGCGTGTTGGGCGAAGTAGCCCATGCGCACGCCCGCGCCCAGGGTCACGCTGCCCGCGTCGGGGGCGGTGGCGCCGACCACCAGCTTCAGCAGGGTCGACTTGCCCGCGCCGTTGACGCCCATCACGCTCCAGCGCTCCTTGCGCCTCACCATCAGGTTCAAACCCTGATAGATGGCACGCGAGCCGTAGCTCTTGTGCAGACCTTCGATCTTGATCACATCCTCGCCCGAGCGTGGGGACACGGGGAACTCGAAGGTGATGCTGCGGCGGCGGCGCGGCGGCTCCAGCTTCTCGATCTTGTCCAGCTTCTTCTCGCGCGACTGCACCTGCGCCGCGTGGCTGGCGCGTGCCTTGAAACGCTCGATGAAACGCATCTCCTTGGCCAGCATGGCTTGTTGGCGGGCATAGGCGGCCTCGGCCTGCGCCTCGTTGAGCGCTCGTTGTTTCTCGTAGAAGTCGTAGTTACCCGAGTAGGTGGTGAGCACGCCTCCGTCGATCTCGATGATCTTGCCGACCACGCGGTTCATGAATTCGCGATCGTGCGTGGTCATCAGAAGCGCGCCGTCGTAGTCCTTGAGAAACTGCTCGAGCCAGATGATGGACTCGATGTCCAGGTGGTTGGAGGGCTCGTC
>CAZHUY010000308.1:0-6815 GCA_964535465.1 uncultured Myxococcales bacterium | reverse complement strand
CTCATGCCCGTGAACACCGACGGATTAGCCATTTTCTCAAGCAGTAGTGCTAAGCTGTGAGAAGAATCGGGGCTTCGAGGACCAGATCTCAGGAACCGCCTATGCCTTCCGCCCTTCGGGGGCTGAACTCCAACGGCTCGATGCTCGTACGCGAGATATCCTGGCGTGCGGGCAGAGCGGGTCCGTGAAGGACTCCGACGCACGAGGGGACGTCTTCGATGCCTACCTCTACAACAGCGTCGAGGAGGAGCGCTACCTCGCGGTCGGCTCGGCGAAGGGTGAGTGCCTTTCTTCTTCACACTACGTGGTCAACATCACGCTGGCCCTGAAATGATGACCTATGGGGAATGGCTCGCGGGCGGGCGAAGGTCTGTGGACGGCAAGGGCACGGTTCTGAACTGGCCGGCGTGATGCGGGATTATCTGGAAGGGAGATGAACCATGCGGGAGTGCTTCTCCATTGTTCGCGTCGTGGCCGTAGGCCTGTCACTTGCTGGGCTGGTGACCAGCTGTGGCGATTCGGGGGATGGCCTCATTCACAGCCAAGCCTGCACCGAAACCTTCACCGCGTGTGGGGGAGACCCGGTGGGGACGTGGGACATCGTGGCGGTCTGTACCGATGGCAATATCGCGGACGAGTACGACAAGACTGCAGAGCCTGCCTGCAAGGGAGTTCGCGAGAGCGTCACTCTGGCCGCGGCAGGCTCCGTCAAATACACTGCTCACGCTGCGGTCTACGATGGCCGAGCCCAGGAATCGGCGCTAATGCGCTACTCGGCAACCTGCACGGAAGCCGTTCATGGAATCTCATCCCTGAGCCCGGAAGCCTGTCGCGAGATCCAGCGTCGCAGCACTGACCCCAGCATCGGCGAGGTTACGAAGTGCAAGTTCGAAAGCGGCAACTGCAAGTGCAGCGAAACGACGACTGTTGATGTAGGTGGCGCGTATGTCTACGGCATCACCAATCGTGTGGTCATCGACGGTCTGCGCACGGGTGGTACGAGGATCGTCGAAGAAGACACCGCGTACGACTTCTGTATCAACGGTGACATGATGGTGCAGCGGGAGAAGTTCTACGGTGATGCCTACGTCGTGACGACCCTGAAGAAGCGCTAGCACAAGGGGCGTGGGCCGCCTCACCCAAAATCCGGCATGGTCCTGCGCGTGAAGGTTCGGTCTCCGTTGTTGATGCGGACCCGTGACAGCCCGCGGCTCGACACCATCCGTTCGCATTCTCCCGTCGCCCTCGAAGCTTCGGCTTGCGCACGCGGCAAGCTGGCTCTTCATCGGCCTCGATGCTCTCTCGGACATGCTCTAAGATGGCAGGCATGTTCCGTCCACTGCGCGTGGTGATTGGGCTCGCTATCTTGGCCTTGGGTTGTGATCAGGGCTCCCCTTCGGCACAGGATGGAGGGGCGATGGACGTCGCCGCTGCGCTCGGCGTGTCCGATGCTGCCGTCAGCGTGACCGACGCGGTTGCCAGCATGTCCGATGCTTTCGCGCCCGCCGATGGCCGTCCTGGGGGCGGTCCCGAGGTTCGCACGGATGCCACTCCAACAGGCTGGATCGCGCCCGCGTATCCGGGCGATCAGGGAATCTCGGGCGACCCGCGCGTGCTCTTCCACAGCGATTTCGAGGATGGTTTCGCGGGCTGGACGCGCTATTCGAAGAACGCCGAGTCCATCGCGGTCCTCACCGATGCGACCCTGGCCAACGGCGGGTCTGGTTACTTGCGAGCCCAGGTCACGCGCACGCAGCTGGCGGTTGACCAGTACATCTCCGCCAACGTTCAGCTCGATCTGCCTCGGCGTGTGCCGGAGATCTACTGGCGTTTTCATGCGCGCTTCGTCGGGGCCAGCGCGACGCCGCACCACTGGGTGCGCATGGCCGCCGGCACGCCCGAGTTCCAATCCGACGGCCTGGCCAACACGCTGCCCTCGGGCGACAAGGGCTTCTGGTTCGATCTCGACGCCCGCCGCGACGGCCTGTTCAACTTCTATGTCTATTGGTACCGGATGCGTTCGGGTCGCTGCAACGACGGCAGCGCCACCCCGGGGTGTGCCGGCGATCAAGGTACGACCTACTACTACGGCAACAACTTCACCCCCGCGGGGCAGTCGTCCTTCGCGCGCGACAGGTGGCTGTGTCTCGAGATTCGCGCCAAGGCCAACACCGTCGGCACATCCGACGGCGAGCTGTCCCTGTGGCTCGACGACGTGCTGGTGGGCGAGTACAAGCCCGGCGCCCCGCGCGGTCGCTGGTTGCGCGACAACTTCTACACCTGGGGGCAGTACTATCAGGACGTGCAGGCCTTCGAGGGTTTCGACTTTCGCTCGTCGCCCGACGTGCTGCTCAAGCGGGTCACGCTGGATGCCTACTACGAACGCGGCACTCTGCCCGCCGATGCGCCCGAGGCCCAGGTGATCCTCTACGACGACGTGGTGGTGGCCACCTCGCGCATCGGTTGCCGGACGCGCTGACCGGACGTGAAGCTGTCGCGTCGTAACCGGGAGCCCCAAAACCTGAAGATCGGCGCTGATGCACACGCGATCGGGAATGCGACTTTACGTAACTTTACCTGCGGGCAACGCACGGGCAGCATGGGGACTCCATCCTGGTTGCGCGGGGACGAGGAAAGCCCCAGCAACAAGGAGAATCCCATGACGACGACATCACCATCTCAGAAGACAGTCTCTCACCGGCGCGCTTGGTGGCTTCTCGCCACGTTTTCTTTGGTCCTGGCGGGCGCCCTGGCCGCGAACGCCTGGGCCTTTGGCGGGGCGGGGTTCCCGGGGGGCGGCCCGGGAATGCACAAGGAATTCATGGAACGGCGTCTGGACAAGATGCTGGACGAGGCCAAGGCCACCGACGGCCAGCGTACCGCCATCAAGAACATCGCGGCTCGCTTGCACGCGGAGATGGAGCCCCTTCATCAGGAGCACAAACCCATTCATGACCAAATGTTGAAGCTCTTGGCCGCCGACAAGGTGGACGCTGCCGCGGTCGAGAAGCTGCGCACGCAAGTCCTGGCGCTGGCGGAAAAGGGATCGCAGTCCATGACCCGTGCCTTGGTGGACGCCGCCAACGTGCTCAACGCCGAGCAGCGTCAGACCATCATCAATGAGATCCAAGAGCGACATAGCGAGATGCAGGGGCATCACGGCCGCTGGCACAAGCGATAACCGGATGCCTGCTATGAACCACAAGGACACAGAATCCTCTCGATTTGATCTTTGTGCCCTCTGTGTCCTCTGTGGTTAGTTCCGTATCCCATGCCCATCCGAGTCTTGTTGATTGACGACGATGCCCGCCTGGCAGAGATGCTGGGCGGGTATTTGCGTGCTCGCGGGTATCAGGCGGATTCCTGCGGCGACGGGGAAGCGGGGCTGCAGACCCTGCGGCGTACGGAATACGACGCCGTGGTCTTGGATATCATGTTGCCTGGGATCGACGGGCTGGAGGTGTGCCGGCGGGTGCGCGCCTTCTCGCAGGTGCCGATCTTGATGCTGCCCGCGCGGGGCGACGATATGGACCGCATCGTGGGCCTGGAGCTCGGGGCCGACGACTACCTGCCCAAGCCCTTCAACCCGCGTGAGCTTCTGGCCCGCCTGGCTGCGGTTCTGCGGCGCACCCGCGGTGAAACCAAGCCCGCGGATGTTCTGCGTTTCGGGAACCTGGAAATCGATCGGGCCGCGCGCGAAGTCCGGGTGAAGGGCCAACGTCGCGACATGACCGGTCGGCAATTCGATCTCCTCATGCTGTTGGCCCAGAGGGCAGGGCGGGTGCAGTCGCGCGACCAGCTGATGGATGCCCTGAAGGGCGAGGAGTGGGACAACGTGGATCGCAGCATCGACGTTCACATCTCGCGCATCCGCCAGGCCATCGAAGACGATCCCAAACAACCACGCTTCGTGCAGACCGTGCGCGGGGCCGGGTATGTGTTGACCCCGCCGGTCGTGGGGCGAAAACCATGAAGCTCCGCCTGTACGTGCGCCTCTATCTCACGTTCCTGGGCATCGCGATCCTGTCTCTGTTCGTCACCGCGACCTTGGCGCGCGCCTTTCATTCGCCGGGCGAGCAGGTCGCGCGCTATCTGTCGTCGTTGGCCCGTTCCCTGGATTGCCGCGGGCCCGACGGGTGCGTGGGCTATGCGCTCGAGCACCTGCGGGAAGAGGCCCGCGAACTGAACCTGGAGATCGTGGTGTGGAACCCCGAAGGCCAGGTGGTCTTCGCATCGAGCCCGGGTGTCTTCACGTCCCCGGCGGTTCACGCGCATAAGCATGGTCCGCCCGGAGCCATGCGCATGATCCCCCTGGGCAACGGCAACACCCTGGGCGTGCGCGAGCGCGGGCACTTCGGTCCACGCGGAACTCTGTTCTTGCCGCTCTTGCTTGGCTTGTCGGTGCTGTTGGCGGCAGGGCTCTATCCCTTGAGCCGCAGCATCACCCGGCGCATCGAGCTGCTCTCCGAAGGCGCGCGCCGTTGGGGGGAAGGCGACTTGGGCCATCGGGTTGCGGTCAAGGGCCACGACGAGATCGCGGCCTTGGCCACCCGGTTCAACCAAAGCGTGGCGGCCATCGAGGTCCTGTTGGCGCAAGAGCGGCAAATGTTGGCCAGCGCGTCTCACGAGCTGCGTTCCCCGCTGGCGCGGGTTCGCATGGCCTTGGAGCTCTTGGCCGAGGAGGCCAATCGGGAACGACGAGATGAGCTCTCCCACCGCGCGAGCGAGGACATCGCCGAGCTCGATTCCCTGGTCGAGGAGCTGTTGATGGCCGCGCGCACCCAGCCGGGCGTACCCCGCCGTCCCTTGACCGAAGTGGATCTGCTGGACCTGGTGAAAGCGGAGCTCGGCGACGCCGCGGTCGAGGTCCGGGGCGAGAGACTGTCCCTCATGTGCGAGCCCTCGATGATCAAGCGCCTGCTGCGCAACCTGGTCGCCAACGCGCACCTGCATGGCGGCGGTGTCATTGCGGTCGAAGTGAAACGCGATGGTAAGCAAGCCCTGCTGGCGGTGGAGGACGACGGCCCTGGTGTTCCCGAGGCGGAGCGCGAACGCATCTTCGCCCCCTTCTATCGCGCCCCCGGCCCGCGTCCGCCCGGGGACAGCGGTCTGGGTCTGGGCCTGGCCCTGGTCCGCCAAGTGGCCCGCTACCACGGGGGCGATGTCCATCACGTAGGCCGTCAGCCTCAGGGCAGCCGCTTCGAGGTTCGGTTGCCGATGGCGTGATTCAGGCTTCGGTCGGCCCGAGTCTCATGCTGCCAAAGGTGCCAGAGACTTGAGGAATCGTGCTCATGTCAGTTCTCCATTGCGAGGGTGCGACGGACTTCGGGGCGGCGAAGGAGCTCGCGCAGGATGTCGGCGAAATCCGCTGGTTGCGGCGCGGGTTGGGAACGCAGAAGGCTGGAGTAGGCCTGTTCGACGAAGCCTTGCAGGGCGCGAGAACCCAAAATGGCGTCTTCCTTCACCTTGTCCAGGAAGACCTGGGTAAAGCGCAGACGTGCGGGATCCACGATGCCCTGGCGGATGAACCCCTGGGTCTTGCGGGCGCAGTGGCAGGTGCCGTTGTCGTCGAGAAGGCCGCAGCGACCGGTGAGGAATTGTCGCAGTTGCTGGCGGGCGCGGGCCAGCTTCTGCCGGGCGTTGTCACTGGAGATGTCCATCACCTCGGCGATGACGGTGTCGCTGGCTTCGAACAACTCGCCCAGCACGAAGGCCATGCGGTGTGCGCGATCCAGACAGAGCAACATGGCCATCAAGCAGCCGATCTTGGCTTCCTCCACCACCAGGCGCACATCCACGGGGAGGGTGGCTTGGTCGGGGAGATCGAGATCAGGCGTCGAGGCGAGGGTCTGCCCGAAGCAGGTGAAGTCGTGGACCACATGCTCGACGCGGCCCTTGCGGTAGGCCAGCAGTTGACGAACGGCGATACGGTAGGCCCAGGTGCGAAAGGCCGATTCGCCGCGGAACGAGGCCAGGTTGGTCACGATGCAGATGAGGATCTCCTGGGTGGCATCGGCCGCGTCCTCGGGGGCATACAGCATGCGCTGGGCCAGGCTGTGGATGAAGCCCTGGTGGCGGCGGACCAGGTCCTCCAGGGCGCGTCGATCGCCTAGCACGGCGGCTTTGACCAATACCGTATCGGAAGCGGCGCCCGCGTAGGCTGGGGCCAGCGGGCTCGTGAGGGGAGGGGATTCGCTTGGGTTGCTCATGGTGGCTTAGTGGGATGGCCAATCCCGAGTGTGACAAATACGCCGTCTCGCAAATGCTGCCAACGGCGTTCATGCCGTGCTGCAATCGAATTACCGCGGTTCAATCGGGTACGGGAAGAAGTTTTTCCGAGCCGGAGACAAGCAGTGGGGCACGGGTTCCAAGCAACATGATGTGACCGATGGCGTTCGCCATTTCATCGACCAAGGAATCGCCGACCCGAAGCGAGTCGGGATTACGGGGTTTTCCCATGGTGGCTCGCGGCGGCCGCGTAGACCTCGCTTCCCGCCAACAGAAAGGCGCCCACACCGTAGTCGTCGAAATCGGCCAGCTTGGTCGGGCCCAACGGCCCTGTGTCGGTGCACGGACGATCGCCCGTGGATTGCACATAGCCCAGGCGACCATCGGTCTGCAGGGCGACAGTGACCAAGCCATTCCAAGCCTGGTTCAAGGCGGCAGCATAGGTCGCGCTGTCGAGCAGACCAAGGCGGATACCCCAAGCCAGGCCGTAGGTGAAGAGAGCTGTGCCGCTGGTCTCGGGCCCGTCCTGGCCGCTTACGTCCCGTCAAGTGGTGTGTGAAGGTCGGTCGAGTTCTTGGTCGTTCTTC
>CAZHUY010000307.1:0-6826 GCA_964535465.1 uncultured Myxococcales bacterium | reverse complement strand
GGTCGGCAGGTTGGGCTCGTCCGAGGCGGCCGGCTTGCTGCTGGCCTTGCTCGGCTTGGCCGCAACCGGCGCGGGCGCGGCGGGAGGGGCCGCCGACTTGGCCTTGGCAGCGGCAGCCACCTTGCGACTCGTGCTCTTGGAAGCGGTGACCTTCTTGGCGGGCGGACTGGTCTGGGCGGCTGCCTGGGGCGAGGCGGTCGCGCAAGCAGATGTCAGGAACACAGTAGCAAAAGCAGCGAGCAGGCCCGTATGCATGAGGGTTGTCTTCCTGTCGCTGATGAACGTTTTTTCGTCCACGATGACCTTTCTCTGCGGATGTGTTGGTGATGTCGCGTGACCAGCGCCGCCGGCCCAAACGTCAGGAGTAAGAGAAGGCAATCCTCGTCAATATCTTTCACCAGACGCTTCGCTCATGCGCCGACAGTTCGTCGTGCCCGAGCGCAGCCGCCCGCGTTTACCGTCCGCTCAGTTGGCCGATTCGTTTCTCGATGAGCGCGCGGTCGGGCGCACCGGGAACCGCCTTGAGATAGAGCTTGAGATGCCGCACGGCCTGAGCCGTGTTACCCGACTCGGCATAGGCCAGCCCCAAACCGCGCTCGCTCTGCGCATCCTTCGGATTGAGTTTGATGGCCTCGGAGAAGGCCGCGATGGCCTCGGGCAAGGCCCCGCTCAGCAACTTGGCATTGCCACGCTGGAAAGCCTCGGCCGCCAATTGGACCTTGTCGCCACCGCTGGGAGCGGCGGCCTCGACCGCCTTCTTCTGGGGCGCCGGCTCGTCGAACGCGCTGGGCCTCTCGGCCGCCGGTGCGGGAGCAGGCCTCCTGTCGACCTTGGCCTTGTCGGCCGCAGGCACCACCGCCTCCACGGGCTTGGCGGCGACCACGGGCTGGGCGGCGGGTGGCGCGGCTTTCTCCGGCGCGGGGGCTTCGGGCTTGGCCTCGGCGGGTTTGGCTGGCTGGGCCGCGACCGGCGCGGGATTGGCGGGCGGCGGAACGGCGACCGGCTTGGGCGACTCGGCGGCGGGCACCGGGGCTGCGGCCTGGATCTTGGTCGGCGCCGGTTTGCCACCCATCAACAAGCCCACCACCACCGCGACGGCCACTAGGCCACCACCCGCCACGCCCGCGATCAGCAGCTTGTTCGGACCGTTGCCGGGTTTGTCCAACACCTTCGTGCCCGTGCCCACGGAGGGCGAGGCCCCTGCCCACTCGGGAACAGACTCGTCCGCTTCGCGCGGGCTCGCTGCCCCACCACCGGCCGGTGGACCGGCAGGAGCGGTGGGCTCTGGAGCGGCGGGAGCCTCCTCCATGGACACGTCCACGTCAGCCGGTGCCGGCGGTGACATGGACGCTGACGCCACACCCGGAATGGGGTACGAGGCGCCGCTGCCAATGACGGTCTTCTGCGGAGCGCGAGGGTTGACCGGCATGGAGTCGGGAGCCGGCGGCACAATGGTGGCCGCCACGCCGATGTCCCCCGTGGCCGTGCGTCGTTTGACCTCGGCAGCGGGAGCGGGCGCAGGCGCTGCCTCGGGCGCCCCGGGTTTCACGGGCAGCCCGGGGATGGGACCGCCTGACCACATCAGGGTCTTAGCCGGTGAACTCTTGACGGCTCCGCCCGACAACGACTTGCCGCAGGCCTGGCAGAAGTTGAGCGGCCGAGAGGCCCCCGGTTTGGGGGCTGGGACCGGAGCGTGGCAATGCGGGCAGTTGCTCATGCTTATTTACTCCCTGCAACGGGTGCTGCCGGCGGAACCGCGCCGGGGGCCGGGCCAGGCGCTGGCGCCGGACCATACGCCGGAGCGGGCGCTGGAGCCGGACCGTAGGCAGGAGCCGGACCGGGAGCAGGGCCATACGCCGGAGCGGGCGCCGGACGCTGGGCCGGCGCTGGACCGTACGCCGGGGCAGGCGCCGGCGCTGGACCGTAGGCCGGGGCGGGCGCCGGGGCCGGACCGTACGCCGGGGCGGGCGCCGGCGCCGGACCGTAGGCCGGGGCAGGCGCCGGACCGTAGGCCGGGGCGGGCGCCGGCGCTGGACCGTAGGCCGGCACAGGCGCCGGAGCATAGGCCGGAGCAGGCGCCGGCGCCGAGCCTGGCGTGGACACGGGAGCCGGCCCAGCGACGGGAGCGGGCGCCTCTGGATTTGGCGCGGGAGACGGCGCGGGCGGCGGTGTAGTGGGCCCTGCGCCCGCGAGCACCTTGTCAATCATGCTGTCCAAAGAACCGTCGACCACATCGGTCCGGAAGACGTGCTCGGCTCGGCTGACGGACTCGCCCTTCTCCGCATCGAACAGCGTGAGCACGACCTTGACGGGGGCTTTCCGCTTGGCCCTGCCCGCTCGCTCCATCTCGCCCCACAACAGCCAATCCCCATTGAGCAGGCGAGCAACCTTGATCAGACAGTCGTTGTCGGCCTGGACGCACTCGGACTGCCCCTGAGCCGTGGCCATGCTGATGGCAGCAGCCACTCTGTCGTCAACCCCGGGGATCTGCGCCTTGGCCAGCTTGTCGTCCAGCGCCGCGGCTATGTTGGGCAACAAGAACTTCTCGGTGGGCAGCATCACCAGTTTGATCTTCTTGACTGGCGGCGGCGGCGGTGGCGGCGGAGGGGGTGGCGGCGGCGCGTACACGTACCGCGCTGGGCGAGGCTGTTTGGACGCGCAACCCAGGGGCGCCGCCAGGATCACTCCGAACACCAGAAGAATCTTGAGCTTTGAGTTCACGGTCATCTCCACTCCAAGGGCAGCACTATACCTCCGTCTGGAGAAACCGAACCAACTGGATTGCCATTCGACGAGCCGCGGGAGAAACAGCGCAGCATGCGTCGAGATCCCCAGCCTTCCGCGCTGCACGCTCTCAGGCAGTCGGCGGATTCTCCAGGTAGCCGGCCAGCAGGGCCCTTGCATTACCGTGGAGCATGAGTCGCTCGCGTTCCGCTCCGAGATTGAGCGCCCGCACGAGGCGAAGGGTCTCGGCTTGGCTGGACCAGGGGGAATCCGTACCGAAGAGAACACGGTCCTCGGGGTGAGCCAGCAGCATCTCGCGCGCTCGTTGCGGCCCGAGGTTCTCCAGAGACATGGAGATATCCATGTTCACCGGTTTGCCCAAAAGGTGGCGTTCGACCTCATCCCAGTCTTCCCACGCCCCGGTGTGAGTGCTGACGAACCGCAAGTTGGGAACCTTGTCGAGCAAGCGCACGATGCGCACCGGATCCGCCTTGCGATCACGGGGAAAAGCCATGTCGAAGCCGGTGTGGCACACGACCAGCAGTCCCATCTGCTCGAGCGAGCGGAAGAAATGAAACAGCGACGGGTCGTCGAGTTGGAAGTCCTGGTAGTAGGGGTGCAGCTTGATCCCGGGCAATCCGGCCTGCGCCACCAAACGCGCCTTGCCGACGGGATCCGGTCCCTTGGGATGGATCGACGGCAGCGGCACGATCGTGCCGGATGCGATCTGGCGCGACCAATTGAGGATAGGCGCGAACTGGTCGGGCTTCGTGGCGATGGAACACACCACCGCGCAATCGATTTCACTGGCCGCCATCGAGCCGAGCAATGAGCCAACGGTCCCATCGAGGAAGGCCTTGATGTTGCCCTCACCCTCCAGATGCGAGATGGCCCGCGCCGCCAAGGAATCAGGAAAGGCGTGGGTGTGAAAGTCGATGATGTGCTGCTGACCCTTCTGGTTCATGCGTGACCTTTCGTGAACGGTCCTTCTGGACAAAAAAATACTGGGACCAACTCCAATCGACCGTCAAAAAAGTGCCGTTGGCCGGGTGACGGTCTGTCATTTGGTTGACGCTACATCCTGCGGCAAGGATCTGTTTCTCTTGGGGATCGGGGTGCAACTTGTGTCCAATCCGGCCAGAAAATGGCCGCGGACGCCTTGTTGCGCGTTGCTTCATGCTGGGCAACCCCTCAATGACGCCGATGGTCTGTTTGAGCACGACATTTGCTTTGTATGCCCGGTAACGGTTTTCCATGGCGCCCCCCGGAAACAGGGAAATTCTAACTAGGTTCATGGCCTCGACAGGCCGACGACTGGAACGAGCACAGCAGGCCCTGAGCTGCCCAGAGACCAGTGACGGCAGGACCATGGCCATGGAGATCCATCGCATCTGGGGCGAGGCGGCCATGTTGGACCTGCCCGAGATTGCACAGCTCGCCCGTGATGCCGAATCCGCAGCCCGTCGCATGGGTGTTCAGGACACGACAGAATCCCGTATCGCCTGCGCGGCCACGCTCCGCAGTCTGAGAGAAGGTCTCGAGACTGAAAAGGCGCGTTGGATGGAACAGGCGGAATCCGAGCGAATCTTGGCCGGTTCACCTCGCCGCGTGCTCGTCGTCGATCACAGTCCCTTTGCCGCCCGGGCCCTGTCCCACGTGTTCGAACGCAATGGGTTCGAGGTACAGACCGCCGCCAGCATGGATGAGGTGGTCGAGCTATGCGGGAGATTCCAGCCGAGCATCCTGGTCACCGACGTGCACCTGGCTTCCATGGATGTCTCGGATCTGTGTGAGAGATTCCGCACGGCCTCGCAGGGACGCCGCACCGGCATCGTGTTGGTCTCCGCCCGCTCCGATGCCGAACTACAAAACTGCCTGCACAGCACCGGGGCCGACGACTTTGTCCCCAAGTGCGCGGGCACGATGGCCGTGGTCAATCGGGTCGTCGCCCTCTCAAGGGATCTTTCGAGCTAAATGGCCGTTCATGATTCCGGATCGCTACAGATCTCCGAGAAATCCAGGGTTCTCATGAAAACCCGGCTTTGGCCATCTGAAATGTGAATTCTCAGCAAGATGGCTGGTTTGGCGGTGTTCCAGAATCATGAACGGTGGTTTAGTCGACCGCGTAGGCGCAGGCGGGGCGGGCTGTCCGTCCCGAAGCCCTTTAGGGGGGGCGGCTGGCGAGAGCGTGAGCGGTCCGCGTGGGCGGCTAGCGTGAGCGTAAGCGGCACGGGGCACGCGGTTGTTCGCACAATCTGTGCAAGCGGGGCACGCGGTTCGCCCACGCTCTCGCTCACGGCTCCCGCGATCCGCTCTTTCCGCTCCACGCCAGCCGAACTCGCTCACGCTCACGCCCTCGCCCACGCTAGTCGCCAGCCGCAGGCCAGCCTTTCAGGCGGTCGGTAATTTCCCGACAGCCCTCTAGCTAGGCCCGCAGGGGCCAGCTCAGGTTGGCCAAGCGTTTGCGCCCCAGCTCGGCCAGGGAGATGCGCAGCTCCGATAGGGTGAGGCGCTTGTGCGGGTCGCGCCGCAAACCCAGGGAAAGGATCTCGCCCAGCCCCTGTGCCTGACGATGCTTGCGCAGCCACTGCAAAGATTCGGGCCCATCTTGGTGGGTCAGGTGGGCCGCGATCAACACCGGCAGGGCATCGCCGGAGAAGAGTGTCTTTCCGGTCAGGATCTCGTAGGCCAAACAGGAAAAGGCATAGACGTCCGTGGCACGCGGGTCCGTGCGTTCGCCGAAGGCTGCCGTGTCCCAGACCTCCGGCGCGCCGTAATAGGGACTGCCGCAACCAGGGCGCACCTTGCGGCCAGCCAGACCGAAATCCACCAGCACGGGTCCAGGATTGGCGGCCCGCGATCCGCGAGCCAGCGTCCCGAGATCGTCGGGATAGCGCAGAATCACGTTGGAGGGTTTCACGTCCAGGTGGCCGATGCCGGCGGCGTGCATGGCCTCCAGACCAGCAGCCATCCCATCCAGAATGCTGAAGGCCATGGGCATGCTCAGGGCGCGCTTGTCCAGCAAGCGCTCCAGGGTTGGTCCTTGCACCAGCTCCATCACCAAGATGGGTTTGGGCTTGGCGCCGGCGTCGAAGGTGACGAATCCCGCCAAATTCTTGTGTCCGGGCAGGGTGAGCAGCGCCCCCGCCTCTTCACGGAACAACCTGAGGAATTCCTCCTCGGAAAGGGTGTGGGCCGCCGCGCCGGTGTAGGCCGGTACCTTCAGCGCGAAGTTCTCGGCGGAGGCCTCGTGGCGCTCCTCGGCGCGACGAGCGACGAAGACCGAGCCCCCGCCGCCTGTCCCGATGGAACGCAAAACGTAGAACCCGCCCAAGGTGCGGCTGGGGGGCAGCCAGGGAGGCAGCGGCATGTGGCGGCCGGCCCGAACCACGCGGGCCACGTCCCCCGATTCCGTCTTGTCGCGAGGCAAACGGCCGATGCGCAAGAGCACACGGCCCACCACCTCGGCAAAGAGTGGCGGCATATCCTGGCGCACGGCCTCGGCGGCCGCGGCGGTTGCCGCGCCCAGGCTCTCGTCCCTCTCCTGCAGGGCGCGCTCGACCCACGCGTCCAACTTGCGCAGGCCCCGCGTCGAGGACGAGGGGAAGAATCCCTCGCGCAGACCGGTCCGTCGCGTCGCCCCCGCGATCAAGCGAGCCGCGTAGGTGATGGCGCTGGCCAACCGGTCGAGCGCCGTCCCGTCGTCGCCTTGCCGCAGATCCTCGATGCATTGGGCTTCGGTGAATGCCTCCAGGGCGCGGGTGATGCCCAGCAGCGCCCGGCGTAATCCCTCCACCCGAGCCGAGCTTCCGGGCGGCAAGGCCTCCGCGACCCCACGCAGGCTCTCGACCAGCAGCGTCTCGTCGGCATGACGGCCGCTGCGCTCGCCCACCAAACGCGCCACCTCGGCCGAGGCCGCGAACAGTTCTTTGAACTCCGGGGCCATGCAGGCTTCGGCCAGCGAGCGCAGATCGAAGGCGTTTTCGGTGCACCAGCAGACCGCGATGAAGACGTCCGACAACTCATAAACCTGTTCGCGCACCACCGCATCCGCGGACCGCGCCAACGTGGCGCAGATCAGGCGTCGCAAAGGCGTGATGGT
>CAZHUY010000306.1:0-6871 GCA_964535465.1 uncultured Myxococcales bacterium | reverse complement strand
ACCGCGTTGACCGCCGCGGGGAACAGCCTGGTCACCGCGGCGATGGTGAAACGGTAGCGCGGTTTTAGACGAGGGTGTGGGTTTGCCCGCTGGAGGACGACGACCTGCTGGCGAAGCAAGGTGTTCTCGGCGACCAGCGCAGCGCGCCAGCGAACAATGTCGGCTAGCACACCGAAGATGGACTTCGCGATCGAACGAAACATGGGCGCGAGCGTATCAGGCACCGGCTAGCGCATGTCGACGTGTTGCCTCAAATTCGGGCTCCCGCGCCTGGGCCAACACCGGGTCTTGATCACCTTGCACCTGCCTAGCCAGCAGATCTCCAGGGGGTTCTGGTGCCGCACGGAGTTTTTGCGGCGGACAGGTTCTGGTGCCGCACGGAGTTTTTGCGGCGGACAACTGCGGGCGGCGCTACGATCAGGGCAAGAAGATTGGCCCCAGGGACGGCTTCCGCGCGCTCTACTGCCTGTTGAAATACGCGCTGCTGCGCTAGGAGGCGAGGGCGCGATCCCCGGGTACACTGCGGCGGGAGACAGGTGGCCGGTCGACAGGGAGAGATCGGTCTTGGTGATCATGGGACTTGGCAAGGGACAGTGCTCTTCCGGTGGTTGAAGACGAGGAAGAAGGGAGCATGCCCGGAGCCAGGTCCGTTCGGGGGAGGGAAGAACGGTTTCGGTTTCTCGTAGCAGGCGAAGAGATAGGACTTGAAGGCGGGGATCTGGACCAGTCCCCACGGGGGAGAGAACACCGCAGTCACGCCGTCGCCCTCGATGCGTGACACGAGCTCCGCTGTGTTCACCGTGCCGGCTTCGATCCAGTTGTGGTTCAGATCTGCCAGTTCCCCTGACACACGCCGACCGCTGTGAAGTGCCAGGGCCGAGACAAGCGTGGAATCGCCGAAGACGGTGCCGTCCTTTGGAAGCATCGACTCACTGATCTCTCGCAAAATCGGATCGAGCCGCAGCAGGCGGTCCACCTGTCCGCTGCGCAGGTGTGGCCAGAACGAATAGCTGCGATGGTCCAGGTCTTCTCGGCGCGAGCGTGCGGACGTCCATCCTGCCATGGTCAAGACCACGATCATCACCGCTCCGACCAGCACGAGTTGAGAGGCGCGCCGGGCCCTAGCCTGGGGCAGCTTTCTTCGCTGACCCCACCAAACCAAGATCGCGTCGAAGCCCATTCCGGCCAGCAGGGGTAGCAGGGGTGCGATTACCACGACGTAGATGAAGACCGACTCGCTCATGGCCAGCACCACCATCAGGTGCATGCCCGCGGCAAAAAGGAGAAGGCGTACGACGCTCGTCGAAGAAGGTCTCGTCTCCCCGCCACCTGCTCTCAGGCTGTTTCCTGCTTCCGTCCCACCGAGCACCATCTGGCCCGCTCCGGATTCTTCGGACACGCTCTTGGGCCCCTGGAACACGGCGGCCAGTCCCGCGCCGACGAACAGGTATATATGCTCGCAGATCCATGGCGTGAACTTCTGCCAGAACTGAGCGCTGACGCCCTGGCCGATGCGCAAGTGGAAGAGATGAATCCCGATCAGGTTGTCCCACAGATGTCGACCGCCCGCGACCCACACTCCGCCGAAGATGATCGCGCCGATGCCGATGGCGCCGAGAGCAAAGGGGAGGACGTCCCGCGGGTGCCGCACAATGGTCAACAGGGCCGCCACGCTGCAGACCACGAGCCCGTGCTGATCCGCCGCCATTGACAGACCGAAAAACAGGCCGGCCCTGAAAGGCTGCGCTCTGATCGAAAACATCAGGCAGGCGGAAGCGGTGAGCGCCACCAGAGGGATGCCGGTGTAGTGGATTCTTTCGAAGGTGTCTGGGGACGTGAGAAAGAGCAATGCGGCCAGGACTCCCGCTCGTCGCGAAGCAAGGCGCCATCCACTCCAGAGCAGTAGCCCCGCGGTGGCAAGTTGAAAGCCAAAAGTCAGGACCCGGCCCGCAAACAGGGGAGAAGAACCGCTTCCGATGAGCCACACGAGTGGAAGCAGGACCAGGGGTGGTCGTGCGCTGTCGATATCCCGGTACAGTACCGCGCCTTGAGCCATCCGGTGCGCGACATAGAAATGGATCTGTTCATCGGTCCACGAGAGGAAGGCGTGCGCGTGATGCTTCCAGATCAGCGCACCGACAGCGGCCGCGAAGAGCAGAGTCCAGGCGATCCCAACCTTGGAAAGCCGCAGGCCTTCGTGGGCGCCCGTAACGGGCTCGGGCAACCTTCCAGACTGGCGTCTTCGAGGACTATGGACTGGTCTAGCCATGGACATGCGGCGGGAGCGTAGTCACCAATATTTCTGGCCTGAGTCCATCATGCATCGGTCGCGTGAGGTGGCGACGATCAGTGTTCTTACGGAGGCGTGATCGTCACGCTGTCGACGTAAACCGTGCCTGTCCAACCCGGTGGATCGTTGAGACGGATGGAGATGTGATCGGCCTGTACCGGAGAGGTGAACGTGGCTGTTGCCTGCTGCCATGTGTTGAGCCTGTTCAGACTCTCGCCCATCAGTGCCGGACTGCTAATCATCGTTGAAGGCCCCCAAGCATCGAAGAAAAGGAACGTATCACTGCCCAGGCTGGACCCAGAAAGATAGATCCAGGCTGACATGGTGTAGCCCGACAGGTTGATGGTACCTCCTGGGCATATGGGGACCATGACCGAAGCGTTGTAGGTGTTCACAAGGTCGATGAGAGCCGGAAAGGCGAGGGCGTGGCTGCCATCTTGGTGATTCTGGGACGATAGGACATTCGTGACTCCGTTCCTCGCCCCGCCGTTCACCGGCATGAAGGGGTTGGTGTCTTTGACCCACCCCTCGGCCGAGCCAGAGTCAAAAGTCCATGTTCCGCAAACGCCGGCGCACGAAGAAGGAAACGTGTAGCCGAGGCACTTGCAGTTACCCGAAGCACAAGTCTGACCTGGGCCACAGTGAGATTCGCCGCAGCAGTGCCCCGAAACGCAGAAGCCGCTTTCACATTGGTCGCTTCCGTTCGGGCAGGCAACGCCATTGGCGGCTTTCGCGCCGCAGTTGCCATTGCTTGCGCAGTACTGGTTGGAGTTGCAGCAGGTCGTTCCGCAGGTCGTTTGCGATGAAAGGCAAGGCGGGTTGCAGGCCGTGCCGGCCAAGTTGCAGCCGGTTGAGTGGCACGTCCGGGATGGCGCTGCGGCGCACGCACCATCTTTGCATGTTGCTTGACCGTATTCGATGTTGGCTGAGCAGTAGGGCCCCCCACCGCAGGCGAGTCCGTCGGGCACGTTCGACCATTCTGATGGCGACTCCACTGGTTTGCAGACCTGGCATGCGTTGGTCGGATTGCGAGTCTCGCCGTCGTAGAGTGTTCCATGAATCATGCAGCGGGAAGGCGGGACTGGTGGAATGTCCGTTCGGGCATCGATGAGTTGGATTGTGTCGATGCGTGCATCTCTGTTTTCGGCTGTTCCTCCGGTGCCAATCTGGCCGTCGATGCTCTCTCCTGAGAAAGACATGTCAGGAGAAGAGAGGTCGGGTGGCGACTTGGGGATGTCGAACTCGGCATCCATTCTTGTGGGCGCGAGATCTCCGATTGTCGCGGCGGAACCAAGATCCGAGACAGATGGGCTATCCACCGTCGCACCGGACGCCTCGATTGAGAACGCCTGGTCAAGTGAAGGGGGAATGGCATCTGACACCGAACCGTCGTTTTGGGGTGTCTGAAAGCTGTCCCTGGTGACGTCGCTGGTCAGCTCGACTTCGGCGCGGAAATCCTGTGCCATCAAGCTGTCGAAACCAACAGCGGACGCGTCCGATATCCTTACTGGGCGGGAAGGGGTTGCCGAAAAGCAACCGCCCAAGAGTGTCAGCTCAAACAGTGACACAAGGATCAACGGGGGGAGGGGATCTCGTTTACGCATCAGAAGGCTCCATGAAGGGACAGCGATGGGTGGCCGGGCTTGATGCCCGGAACGAGAGCGACGCCCGCACGTTCTGTGCCGTTGGGCAGCGGCGCCCTCCCCAGCAAACACGCCGCTCGCGCCATGTCCTCCTGAGTCTCTTCCTTGTCCCCTTTGCCGCCGGCAATTGTAGAACCGACAAACGCGAGCGTTGCCGACGGCGCCATACTGAGACTTGCAGACGACCTCATGGAGGCGACGGGACTCTACTGCTGGGCGCGTTTCTTTTGCAAGCAGAGGAACGCAACCTTGATTCGGCCAGGGCGCGCGGGATCCGCAAGCCAACCCGCAGTGACTTGCTTCTCTGTCCGTAAGCATCATGGAAGAATGGCGTCCACGAATGGGTCCGGCGTAACCGAGCTGGTCGAGGGGATCTGGGCGGTTCCGCACGGCATGGAGTTCTGGGGCACGGGCGGCAGACGGAGGCCGTGCGGTTGCACCCCTGCGCGCGAGCCAAGGGGGCAGGTGGGCGTGATCCGATTTGGTGGACAGGTTGTTTACGCTGCCGCCGACCATCGACGAACAGAAATCTCATACTCCATCGGACTCGTGTAGCCCAGCACCGAGTGGCTTCGCTTCGAATTATAGAAGCAGGCGATGTACTCGATGATCGCAGCCCTGGCCCGCGCCTTGGTTGGCCAGCACTCGCGTTCGATCAACTCGCCCTTCAGAGTCGCGAAGAAGCTTTCGGCCACGGCGTTGTCCCAGCAATCACCCTTGCGGCTCATGCTGCAGACGATGCCGTGGCGATCAAGCTCGGCACGGTAGTCGAGGCTGGCGTATTGGCTGCCGCGGTCTGAGTGATAGATCAGGCCGGGACCTGGATTTCGCAGGTCGATCGCCATCTTCAAGGCGTCGAGTGCCAGCTCCGTGCGCATGTGGTCGGCCACGGCCCATCCGACGACTCGGCGGGAGTACAGGTCCAACACCACCGCTACGTACAGCCAGCCTTCCCAGGTGCGCACGTAGCACTACTGTGTCACCGGCTCGGGGTTGAGGTGGCAGTGCGAGCATGAACACCAGGTGATGGGGAATTCGGGGGATGGGGCGAAGGCTGGTGATTGTGGCAGAAGGGGCAGCGAGGCAGCCACCTGGCTGCGAGATAGTGCGCGATCGTCAGGCGTGCGGTGATGAACGAATCCGCGAAGTGACGTTCCGGTCGTGCCCTGCTGCGAACGAGCTCGACCTTCTCCTCGGGCCGAGGGGGGAAAAGCGCTCACGCGCTCCGCTACCACGAAGGCAAAACATGCGAGGGCAACGGAGACGTGGTGGTGCCAGCCGCGGAACCGCCGTCCCTCGAAATGGTCGAGGCCAAGCTCGCCCTTGAGATCCTCGTACACCCGCTCGGTCCGCCAGCGCTGCTTGACGATGCGCACGGCTTTCTTGCGCGTGATGCGACGGCCGGATGCTTGGGGAGACCAGAGAACGCAGTATTTGGACGGCGCGGATTCGCCTCGTTCCCACTCCATCAGCAACAGGACATCCTCGGGCTCGCTGTCGTCCATGCCCTCGCCCTGTACCATGTGCACGCGTTCCATCGCGAAGTACGATGACAATGGAGCCTTGCTGCCTTGCCGCCACGTGGTTTTGCGGAATCCCCCGGGACCCAAGCCCATGGCGAAGTCTTCGATGGCCACGGGCGCTTCGTCGATGCGCCGGCCACGGCGATCAAGACGCCAGACACGATCGTTCGGCATGACGCCCAAGGCGTAGGGAAGCCCGAGCTCACGACAGGCCAGGCGCAGCCGACCGCTGTGTCCATAAGCGCAGTCGCCCAACACCGTCCCCAGCGGCACGCCTGCCGCCATGGCCCTCCGTAGCATCGCAATCCCCAACTCGGGCTTGGTTTGGAACTGGATTTCTTCGGGGATGCGCGCCTCAAGCCGACGGTCTGGGTCGTCCGTCCACGAGTGTGGCAGATACAGCTCGAAGTCGATGGGCAGATGTTCTGTCGGCGTAATCACGGTCAGGCTGACGCCGATCTGGCAGTTGGTGATCTTACCGGCCGAACCCGTGTACTGCCTCTGCACGCCCACCGAGTGGGTGCCTTGCTTGAGGAAGCCCGTATCGTCGAGAACACAGGCGATCGCCGACTCACGCGCCGTCAGGGCCTGCAACGCGTACCCGATCGCTTCCCGGCGCACGGCCTCATCACTCCAGTTCGAGTTGCTCACGAAATGCGCCAGTCGCTGATGCTCGGCATCGACCCGGCTCGGATCGGGGCAGGCACGCGCCGCGATCGGTTCCATACTCTTGCGCTCACCGTCGCTGAGTAAGCCGATCGCGTAGGTCGCAAACGATGCCCGTCGTTTCTCGTCGCCGAGTACCACCCCGATTCGTTCGAGGTACTGCTCAAGCCGCTGCTGCCCATCGCTCTCCAATGTGTATTCCATGCCCATCATTTCGAGAGCGGCAACGGCCCAGAGCAAGTTTTTGGACAGCCAATCGGCCTGCTTCTAGCCTGTTTTCATCGGATCCTCGGCTTTCGAGGATCCGATGGTCAGACTCGTCCCTGGATCCAATTTCTTCGTCGAGGCGGGGCTGATACAGTAGTGCTACGTTCCGGTGGCCGGCTCTTACGACTTGTCCCTCGACAAGGTCGAGCTCGTCGCCGACACCAGCAAGACCTGTGAAGGCAGCCAGAAACTTTGCGGCGTGGCCTGCACCGACACCAGCAAGGACATCGAGAACTGCGGCACCTGCGGCAACGCCTGCACCGGCGCGCGCACCTGCGGGGACGGCAAGTGCGTGTGTCCCACCGGCCACACCGAGTGTGGCACCGAGTGCGTGGATCCCAAGGTGGACGCGCAAAACTGTGGCGGTTGCGCCAAGCAGTGCAGCGGCGTCTGTTCGGACGGCGCCTGCCAGGCCAGCACATGCACCTGTGCGCCGCAAAAACTCCGTGCGGACCAGCAAGCGGCTGGGATCTTGTCCTGCT
>CAZHUY010000305.1:0-6899 GCA_964535465.1 uncultured Myxococcales bacterium | reverse complement strand
CCCCTCATGTGAGCAAGCTCGAAGGCCCCCAGCCCCGTCATGGTCAGCACCCCCCCCAGGAGAGGCCCCCCCCCGCCCCCCTTACCTGACAAGAGCAGCACCGCCAGCACGCAGGCCACCACGGTTAGCAGAGCCAGCGACAGGTGGAACCAGGAATACAGCCTGGGCAGAATCCTGTGGTTGACCAGGTAGGCCCCGGCCCCGAGCAGAAACAAGCCGAGTGCCATGAGCCTACGTTGCCAGCTTCCCGCCTTCGTAGGGTCGAGCTGCTTCACGAGCCGCGAAGCTGGGCTAGCGCGCCCGTGAGCGTGAGCGATAGCGGTTGGTGTGTCGCGATCAGCGTGGGTGGCTTGCGTGAGCGGGAGGCGATCCGGTTGCGGGTCGCCGCTCACGCTCTCGCCCGCGCGGACCGCGACCCGCGTGCCACCCACGAACACGCTCACGCTATCGCTCTCGCCCACGCTCGCCGCGACCCGCGCCCCGGTTTCCCGTGGGTGGCGGCTGTCAGGTGGCGATGTGTCCTCTGTGGTGAATCCGACTCTGGCCAGCCAGCGCCGCCCCCGGTGCGCCGCCAGTCCGATTATCCCCAAGACCACCACGACGATCGCCGCCGAGATGACCTGATGGCCCGGCACGCGCGAGGCCTTGCCCCCCAGGAAGAGCGCGAAGGCATCGTAGACCACCAAGGGCGAGGCCACCGCCATGGCGGTCAGGCTGGTCGAGAAGCGTGACACGCGCGCCGCGGGCCACGCCGCCAGCACGGCCAGCAGCGCGATGGCGAGGCCCATGGCCGCGCCCAGGGTGATGCCCAGTCCCAGCAGGTGCAACAGGTTCCAGGGCGAGGCCTGCAGCAACGCGCGCGAGACCGAGGCCAGCGCGTCTCCAGCCCCGGCCAAGGCGCCGCCGACCAGACCGGCCCACAGAAGGCGTGTGCGGATCATCCTGCCTCCTCGGCGATGGGGCGCCGGCGCTGCCAGCAGGTTTCCACCGCTCGGCGCAGGGCCGCGTGTTCGGGGCGGGCCAGATCATGATCGTCGGCCAGCACCGCCTGGGCCTCGCGCCTGGCCTCTTCCACCAGGCGGGCCAGGCCCGCGGGATCGCGTTGCCACAAGGCCGAGAGCCCGGTCTGGCGCTCGCCATAGAGTTCGCCGGGGCCGCGCCGGCGCAGGTCCTCCTCGGCGATGCGGAAGCCGTCGCGGTTGGCCGCCACGAAACGCAGGCGCTCGAGCGCGTCCTCTTCATCGCTACGGGTCAGCAGGTAGCACTGCGCCGCCTGGCCCGCCCGCCCCACCCGCCCTCGCAACTGGTGCAGTTGCGCCAGGCCGAAGCGCTCGGCGTCCTCGATGACCATGATGGAGGCGGCGGGGACGTCCACGCCCACCTCCAGCACAGTCGTGGCGACCAACACGTCCAGCCGGCCCGCGGCCAAGGCGCCGAGCACCTCGCGTTGTTCCTCGCTCGGCATCTGGCCGTGCAACAGGCCCACCCGGGCCGGCGCCAGGTGCGTCCTCAGGTGGCGAAAACGGGCCAGCACCGAGGTGCCCCGGCGGCCCTCCTGCTCGTCGATGGCGGGACAGACCACGAAGCCTCGTTCGTGGCGTGCCAGCGCGGCCGCGACGGCCGCCAAGGCCTGCTCCTCGCCCTGCCGACCCAGGGCCAGATGGGTGGTCACGGGTTGTCGTCCCGGCGGCGAGCGATCCAGGGTCACCAGATCCAGATCGCCGTAAGCGGTGAGCGCCAGGCTGCGGGGAATGGGGGTTGCGGAGAGCACCAGGAGGTGGGGAACCATGCCGGTCTTTTCGCCTGGAATCCAGCCCCCGGCTCGGCGGAGCGCGGCCCGCTGCCGCACCCCGAAGCGGTGCTGCTCGTCCACGATGGCCAGGGTCAGGCGGGGAACCGTCAGGGTGTCCTGCAGCAGGGCGTGCGTGCCCACCAGCACATCGATTCCGCCGTCCGCCAGCGCGGCCACCACCTGGCGGCGCGCCTCGGCCTTCAACCCGGCGTGCAGCAGGCCCACGCGCAACCCGACCTTGTCGCCCCAGGTGCTCAAGGTGCGGCCATGCTGCTCGGCCAGGACCTCGGTGGGCGCCATCAGCAGGGTCTGCCCGCCCGAGCGGGCCACCAGCAAGGCGGCGGCAAAGGCCACCGCGGTCTTGCCGCTGCCCACGTCGCCTTGAAGCAGACGCTGCATGGATGTGGGACCCGTCAGATCGGCGAACAGGGTGGCGATGGCGGCCTCTTGGCTGGCGGTCAGGGCGAAGGGCAGCGCCGTCTTGCACGCGCCCAGCACCTTCTCGGTATCGACATGGCAGCATCGCGCCGGTGCTCGGCCCACCTGGCCTCGCTCCAGTGCCAGCCCCGCCTGCACGACGAAGAGATCCTCGAAGGCCAGCCGGCGCTGCGCGGGCGCCTGCCCGGCCTGTAACGCCGCCCAGTCCTGGTCGGACAGGTCGGCCTCCGGCAGGTGGACCTGGCGCAAGGCCTGGGCCGCACGGGGCAGCCCCAGCCGCTGGGCCGCTCCGGCGGGAAGCACATCGGGGACCAACTCGGCCCCGCGCGCGACCGCCGCAGCCACCAGCTTCTCGAGGGTTCGGCCCGGCACCTTGGCGATGACCGGGTAGCGCGGGTGCAGCCCCGGTCCGCGCCCGCTCTCCTGCATCAGGGCGGTCACGTTGCGCGGCTGAATCAGTTCGGGGCTGCCGTCCTTGCCTCGTCGCAGGTGGCCGGCCAGGACCACCACGCCTCCCTTGGCGTAGCTCTTGGCCATGCCCGCGTTGGGCCGGAACCAGCGGGCCCGCAGCAGGGTCCCGTCTTCCTCCAGCACCACGTCCAGCAAGCGGCGGAAGAACGGCCGACAGGAACGAACCGTCCCGCGCACCACCACCGGTGTCCCCTCGGGCAGCGCCGACAGGCGCGCGATGGGGAAGAGGGTGCGGAAATCATCGTAGCCGAGCGGCAGGAAGGTCAGCAGATCGCCGACCGTGCGCAGCCCGCGTTCCGCCAAGCGCGCCGCCGTGACCGGGCCGGCCCCGGCCAAGGTGCTCACGGGTTGTTCGAGCAGCGAGAGGCTACCCACTTATCGAAAGGTGAAGGTCAACTGGTAGTCGCAGATGGAGAAGACATCGCCCTCTTCGATCTTCTTGCCCTCGATGCGGTCACCCTTGTAGTCGATGCCGTTGGTCGAGCCCAGATCCTTGATGTAGTAGTCGCCATTGCGCCGGATGACCGCCGCGTGCTTGCGCGAGATGTTGCCGTCGCGAATCGGCAAGTCCGACGACTTGGTGCCGCGGCCGATGATGAACTGGTCCTTGTCGACCGCGTACTTCTGGTTGCCGAAAATGAGAAAGAGCGGTGGCGCGACTCGGCCACCCGCGGCGGGCGGCATGGCGAAGTTGGGCGGAGGCGGCGGTCGTACGGCTTGCAGCTCGTTGGTCATGCGGCTGGCCGGAACCGGCGGCGGCACCGACGAGGGCCTGCGCAGATCCGTGTGCGAGCCGCTGCCCGTTCGTTTGGACCCGGAGGGCGCGCCCGTGGGGGTAGAGTCGGTTCGCGGCAGAGGCGGCGGCACGGGATTGGGCAAGGCGGGTGCGGAAGCGCGCGGAGCCAGCTCGCCATCAGAAGGATAGTCCGGCGGCAAGAAGCCCTGTTGCTGGGCCAGCAGCCGCATGGCCTCGTTGACCAGCTCGTCCACGCCCCGGTCCAGGGCCTCTGACATTCGTTCGAAGCTCTGCCAGAGCACGTCGCGGCAGTAGAAGTGCCGCAGTGTCTTCCTGCTGGGATCGTTCGCCATGATTCCTTCTTACCTCGGTTGGCGGTTAGCCACCCCTTTTCTCTAGCACTGCCGCCACCCGTTTGGCTTCAGAACCGACCGTCATGCCCGCCGGCAGCCCCTTGAGGCTGGCTTTGTCGTCCGCCAGCTTGAGAACGGCCGCCGCATCGGAGGCCGCGCCCAGCGCTTGGCGGGCGTTGGCCAGGGGCGCCTCCAGGGCCAACACCGCCACCAGCCGGGCCAACGGTGACTTGGACGAGAGGGCCTTCAAGACCTCGGGCTTGGCGGGCATGCCCAGTTTGGCGATGTCCTTGACCAGGAAGTCGATCACATCTTCATGCTTGAAGGTCAGGCTGGCCGGGAAGGCCTCCAGCGCCGGGACCACCGCCTCCTGCTTGCCGGCCTCCAGCGCCGCCTCGTAGGCCCGGTAGCGCACCAGATCCTTCTTGTCCGTGGCGATGATGCCCACCAGGCCCTTCTGCGCCTCGGGTCCGCCGATCTTCTCGACCACGCCGAACATCTCATCGCGCACCAGAGGGTTGGCCTTGGCATCAGACGCGATCTTCAGCGCCAGGGGCAGCACGCTGGGATAGCGGGACTGTTGCAGCGCCTTGGCGGCCAGGGCGGCCTCCTCGGGCGAGCCCTTTTGCAGCTTCTGGGTCAGGAAATCCGTGACGCTGGCACCGCCCAGGGTGCCGATGGCGATCCACATCTCGTTCGAGATCTCGCCCCCGGCCACCGCCCTGCGGACCAACGCCGCCCCGCCTTTGTCGCGCGTTGTCTCGTCGCCCACCTTGAACAACAACTCGGCCAGCCCCTTGTACGCGGCCTTGGGATCGGCCATCAGGCGGACCAGCATGGGCCCCGAGGTTGGACCGATGGCCACCAGCATCTTCTCCACGGAATGGCGCCCGCCCGATTGCCGGCCATCGCGCAGATCCTTTTCCAGGGAGGCCAGGAGCACGGCATCGATCCTGGCCTGCCCGTCGGGCTGCGCGTACTGCCGCACGCTGAACAGGCCATCGCGGGCGTCGCGCACCTTGGGCAAGGGCGCGCTCTCGATGGTCTGGCTGAAGATGGGGATCAGGGTTTCGAGGATCTCCCAGCGCTCCTTGGTCGGGATGGCCGCCATGACCTCGTCGGCCTTCTCGGGCGAGCCCATGTCGACCATCGCGGCCGCGGCCATGGCGCGTAGATTGGGGGCCACGGAGGGGTTGCGCAGGGCCGCCTCGATTTTCGCGGGCCCTTTCTGCGTGCCCTTCCATTGCTCGATCTTTTCCGGGCTGACCCCCTCGCACCCCATCACGCCGCACACCACCAGTCCCAAGGCCAGGAATCTGTGCATGGAATGAAGTTATCCACCCCTTGGATCCGTGGGTCAACAGGCATGTTGGGCCTGCGAGACGGTGTTTCCCCCTCGTCGCGGTCTCGGTCTTCGCCCCCGTAGGTGTGGCGGACCGTCCCCGGCGCAAGCTAAACTGCCGCTCATGAAAAAAGCTTGGTGGGCACGCATTGCCCTGCTGTCGGCGGTGGCCGCGGCCGGTTGTGCGACGACACGTGGATCTGGCGTCGCCAGAGTGAGCGAGGCCGCCGCGCGCTTGGCCAGTGACGCCGCGGGGTTGGGCCCCATCGTCAGCGAGGAAGACCTGCTCGAGGCGAGACTGATCCACCAGGCTCTGGACCAAGGTTCGGACGACCAGATCCGCTTGCGCATCAAGATGGTGGAGTACCTTCTCGGTCCCCTGGCCAAGCTGGACGCGGCCCGCCTGCGCCGCACCCCGGGGATCTTGGGCAGCGAGGACGATTTCGATCGCCTACAGGACAGCCTGCGCGATGCCCTCGCGCTCTATCCCGCGCACGAGTTGTGGCGCTCCGAGGGACTGGCGCTCTCCGCGCGCGAACGCGAGCTGTTGAGGGCGGCGGCCCATCTGCTGGTCGACGTCTACTCTCCGCGCGGAAGCGAGCAGCCGGTGGCCGTGGGCCTGTTCGTGTTGCACACCCTGGAGCCGCACAACGCCGAATGGCCCAAGCGCATCGATCAGGTTTTCTCCTGGCTGGACACGCAGGCGCGCATGGCCATGGGGAGCCCGGGCCCGCGCACCCTGCCCACGGTGGCGGATGTGCTCGACGGGATCTCGGTGGTCTGGCCCAGTCCCCCGGTGGTGGAGCGGGTGGCCGCCATGGCCGCGCAACGCCAGAAGAGCCTGTCGGACATCCTGCAACGTCCGTCCGGCAGCGGGACGGGCGACAGCAGCAGCATCCTTCGCGAGCTCTTGGTGGACAGCGAGTCTCTCGCCTCCATGGGCGTGGGGGCGGCGGCCCTCTTCCTGCGCTGCGGACAGATGGATCGCGCCGCCAAGGTGCTGCAAGGCTTCGCCGACAGGCCGGGCGACGACCCCGAGCTGCGCAAGCTGCTCGCCAGCATGAACCAGCCCAGCCCCCTGTCCAGCGCCTACCTTGCTCTGGCGCGGAGGTTCCTGCCCCGCAACGAGCTGCTGCTGGGCACGTCCCAGGACCGCCTGGATCCGGCCGCCGCGGCCGAGATCCTTCGGCGCGGACTGCTGGCCTACCCGCACGATCTCGAGATGCTGGTGTTGGCCTCGCGCGTGGCGCGTCTCAACCAGGCGCCTTTCCTGGCCTTGCGCACCCTGGACGAGGCGCTCACCACCGCCAAGCAACAGGGCCTGGCCGCCGACAAGCTTGCCGACATCAGCGCCGAACGCATGGAACTGGCCTTTCTGCGCCTGCGCGCGCACATCGATCCGGAACACATGCAGCCCTCCCTGCTCGAGGCCGAATCGCTGCGCGCGCGGCTGGCCCAGGATACGCAAAGCTATGGAGCCAGCCCGTTCAAGCTGAAGGGGGCGGACATCGATCTCCTGATGGCACGCGGTCTGGTGGATGCCGGCAACCTGGACCAGGCCGAACCCCTGCTGGCGCGCGCGCAAAGCGAGGGCAGCGACGACTACGAGGTCACGCTGCAGATCGCCTCGCTGGCGCAGAAACGCGGACATCCCGAGCGCGCGGCTCAAATCCTGCGCACCGCCATCGAGGCCCGGCAGGCCAACGCCCCGACCGAGGAGACGGTGGGGTTCGTCGAGGGGCAGTCGCGGCTGTCGTATGCCCTGGG
>CAZHUY010000304.1:0-6914 GCA_964535465.1 uncultured Myxococcales bacterium | reverse complement strand
TCCATCCCGATGCCCCCCCCCCCGATTCCCATCCCGCGGTGGCCCCCGCGGTGGAAGCCTTGATGCACGAGTTCCAGCGGCACGCGCGCACGGTCAGTCGGGAGACCGAACGGTTGCTCCTGCGCGTCTGCCACAACCGCAACCGCCAGCCCAGCCTCGCCCCCCTGCGCGTCCACAAGGGCGGCAAGAGCGACGCCAACTTCGAGATCGCCGACGGCGCCATCGAGGTGAAGAGCCCGGAAATCTTCGACGAGAAGCCCTCGGAGATGTTTCGGCTCTTCGCCCTGTCCATCGAAACCGACAGGCCGGTGGGCCGACGCACGGCCGACCTGGTGTCCGAACACACCGCCAGCAAGGCCGAGGATCTGCGCAAGGATCCCAAGGCCGCGCGCCTCTTCCTCCAGATTCTCACCGACACACGCGACAAGGGCACACCGTCACGCCTCGAGCAGATAAATGATCTCGGGTTGCTCGGCGCCCTCATCCCCGATTGGGAGCACCTCGCGGGCCGGGTGCAACACGACCTGTACCATGTGTACACGGTGGACCAGCACTCGCTTCATGCCGTCGGCCTGCTCAAGGCCATCGCCCGAGGTGAGTTCGCCGCCGATTACCTCGAGGTTGCGGCTGAGTTCCCCTCGATCACCCGACGCACGGCCCTGTTCGTGGCGCTTCTGCTGCACGACGTGGGCAAGCCCCTGGGCAAGCACCACGACAAGAAGGGCGCCAAGCTGGCCGAGGGCATCGCCACGCGGCTGGGCCTGATCCCGGCGGACGTGCGCCTGGTGGAGTTCCTGGTGCGCGAGCACCTGTTCATGGGCAACACTTCGCAGCGCCGCGATCTGGAGGACGTCAGCCTGCTCGAGCAATTCGCCAAGCGCTGCGAGAACGAGGAGAAGCTGCGCCAGTTGTTCCTGCTGACCTTCTGCGATTTGGCGTCGACCGGTCCCAAGACCATGACCCACTGGAAGAGCGAGCTTCTGGCCGAGCTGTTCGAGCGCACCCTGAAGTTCATGCGCCGGGGCCCGGACCTGCTGGATGCCGAACGGACCGAACTGGTGGCGGAACGGCAGAGACAAGCCGCTGACCTGCTGTCAAACGACGTCAAGCAGAGCGACCTGACCGAGCTGTTCGCCGGGCTGCCCGACCGCTACTTCACGGAGAACGAAGCCGAGCGCATCGCCAGCCACATACGCCTGCTGAGGAGCCGCAAGAGCGCTTGCGTCACCCAGGTCACACGCTCGCCGCGCGGGACCTCGTCGGAGTTGGTGCTGGTGGCGGCCGACGTTCCCGGCCTGCTGGCGCGGGTCGCCGGCGTCCTCTTCGCCAACCGCATCGACATTCTGGACGCCGCCATCTATTCACGCGAAGCGCAGAACGGCCACGGGGTAGACGAGGCCCTGGACGTGTTCCGCATCCGCAAGGAGCCCGACGGCGCGTTGACCGACGAGCGCCGCATAGCCACCATCCAGGCCGACCTTGAAGCGGTGCTGGCCGGCAGAACCACGCTCGAAGCGCTGGTGGCCAAGCGCCCTTCCTCGCCGTCGTTCATCGATCGCGCCAAGCCCACGGTGCCGCCCACCGATGTCCGCGTCGACAACGAGGTCAGCCCCGCCTTCACCGTCCTCGATATCTTCACCGAAGACAAACCGGGCGTGCTCTTCACCATCACACGCACGCTGACCGAGCACGGCCTGGACATCCACCGCTCGCGTGTGGGTGTAGCCGCCGACCGGGTTGCCGACATCTTCTATGTCCGCGACATCGCCACCGGCGGCAAGATCGCCGATTCGGCGCGCCTCAACAACCTGACCGAGGCCCTGAAGAAGGCCCTCCCCACCTCTCCCTTGCGCAAATAACGGGAGCAGCAAACCGGTTGACAGGTCGGCGCCCCGGCGCTGAACTCGATCCCATGCTCAACCCGATCTCGCTCCTGGCCGTTCTGCTCATGCTCCCCCAGGGCGCGCCCGGCCCGCAAAAGCCCAACCCCGCCACGGCCCAGCTCGAACGGGGCCAAAAACTCTTCAAGGCCGGTGACTACACGGAGGCACTAGCGGCCTTCGAGGCCGCGGCCAAGTCGGACCCCAAGGACGCGCGCGCCCATTACCTGCGGGGCGTGGTCCTGGAGAAGCGCCACGACCTGGCCGGGGCCGAGCGCGCCTACCGGGAGGCCATCGGCCTGGACAATCGTTTTGCCCCGGCCCGCAACAACCTGGGCGCGCTGTTGATGAGCAAGGGCGACGGCGCCGCGGCCGAGAAGGAATTCCAGGCGGCCATCGCCGGCGATCCCAAGTACGCCGATGCCCATTTCAACCTGGGCGTGCTGCGCGACGGGCAGGGGCGCCCGGCCGATGCGGTGAAGTCCTACCGCGAGTGCGTTCGCCTCAGGCCTGGCGACGCCGGCTTCCACATCAACCTGGGCGCGGCCTTGCGCAAAACCGGCGATCTGGACGGAGCCCTCCTGGAGTTGCGCACGGCCAGCCGGCTGGCCCCACGGGACGCCATGGCGCAGGCCAACCTGGGCTTGCTCCTGTCGGAAAAGAAAGCCTACGACGAGGCCGCCCAAGCCCTGAAACGAGCGGCCAAGATGGATCCCAAGCTGGTCGTGGCCTGGACCGGTCTGGGCAGGGTCGAGATGCGCCGCAAGCAACCCGCCGCCGCGGCCGAGGCCTTGGCGCGCGCGCGCGCACTCGCACCCAACGACGCCACCATCGCCGCCGACTACTGCCGGGCGCTGGTCGACAAGGAAATCAAAGCCAAGTTCACCCAGGATGAATGTCAGGATGCGGTCAACCTCGACGGCCACAACGCCTTGGCCCGCTACGAATTGGGCAAGATTATGGTGGCCCACGGCGTCTGCACCACGGCCAAGACCCACCTGGACAAGTTCGCCACGCTGCCCGGCGTGAAGCCCGAGGCCAAGGCCAAGGCGCAAGAGATCCTGAAGGCATGCGTGCCCGCCAAGAAGTAGCGTTGGGCGCGCTTGCCGCACGTCTCACATGAGACTATGATTCGTATCAAATGGCACGCACGGCACGCCAGCCTCGTTCACACGCCCGGCAGAGACGTCAGCCGGCAAGAGGGTACTCTTTCGTCCGGGCCGCCACGACCAGCGTGACCGCCGATGCCTTGTTGCCGGTGGCGGCACAGATCAAGGCGGTGGAGGCTGGTCTACCCGAAACCGAGTTGACGCAGTTGCAGGCCAGCCTGGCCATCCCGGCCGAACGACTCGTCCCGCTGCTCGGCGTCTCCAAAGCGACCTTCCATCGCCGCAAGAAATCCGCGGGCGCAAAGCTGAGCCCCCTGGTTTCGGACCGGGTGGCGCGCTTCGCCTTGCTGCTCCGGCAAGCCATCCGGGTGTTCGGCAACCGCGAAGACGCCAACCGGTGGCTCAAGGCGCCCCAGCTGGGTCTGGGCGGAGCCGTGCCGCTCGATTTCGCCAGGACCGAGGTTGGCGCGCGCGAGGTCGAACGCTTGCTGGGACGCATCGAACACGGGGTCTATGCGTGAACTGACCGGCTGGCGCCTGGTGCCCGCGGCCCAGGCCGCCTCGGCGTTTACCGGCGAAGGGGCGCGCCTGTACGGCGGCCGCTGGAACTCGGTGGGCGTTCCCATGGTTTACGCCAGCCGTCACCTGTCGCTCGCCGCCCTCGAGCTTCGTGTCCACATCGAAAAGACCTCGATGGCCACCCCCTACAAGTGCTTCTCGTTCCATTTCGACGAGAGCCTGCTGCGAGAAGTCCCCAAGGGAGCATTGCCCAAAAACTGGCGTGAGCAGCCCGCGCCACCATCCCTGCAAGCCCTTGGCGATGCATGGGCCAAGCGGGGCGAATCCGCCCTCCTGGCGGTCCCCAGCGCCATCATCGAAAACGAGCCGAACCTGCTCATCACCCCCCAGCATCCCGCCTTCCCGAAGATCCGCATCGACAAGCCGACCGACTTCTGGTTTGACCAGAGACTCTTTCGTTAAGTTAATTCGGCACTTGAATGACCGCCCTGCGCTCGGCTAATCTCCCGAGATGTTGCCAGACGGTCCTCTTCGTGAAGCTCTAACATTCGACGACGTTCTCCTGGTCCCCGCGGAAAGTGATGTCCTCCCCAAGGATGTCGATGTCCGCACCGAGTTGACCCCCACCATAGCCCTGGCCTGTCCGATCATCTCGGCGGCCATGGACACGGTGACCGAAGCCCGCACGGCCATCTGCATGGCGCGCGAGGGCGGGTTGGGGATCATCCACAAGAACATGGGCATCGACGAGCAGGCCCTGGAGGTCAGCAAGGTCAAGAAGGCGGAGACCGGGATGGTGCTGGATCCCGTCACCATCAACCCTGACCAGAAGCTGTTCGGCGCCCTGGAATTGATGAAGCGCTACGAGATCTCGGGGCTGCCCGTGGTGACCGATGACGGCCGCCTGGTCGGCATCCTCACCAACCGCGACGTGCGCTTCGAACGGAACCTGGATCAGCCGGTGCGCAACCTGATGACCACCAAGCTGATCACCGCCCATGAGGGATTGGGCCTGGAGCAATCCAAGGAGCTGCTGCACAAGAACCGCATCGAGAAGCTGCTGGTGGTCGACAAGGAGGACCGGCTGCGCGGTCTCATCACCATCAAGGACATCGAGAAGGCGCAACAGCACCCGCACGCCGTCAAGGACGAGCTGGGCCGCCTGCGCGTGGGCGCGGCGGTGGGCACCGGGGCCGATCGCATGGCCCGCGCCGCCGCTCTGCTACAAGCAGGCGCCGACGTGATCTGCGTGGACACCGCTCACGGCCACTCGCGCATGGTGTTGGAGGCGGTCAGTGAGATCCGCAAGACCTTTCCCAAGGCACAAATCCTGGCCGGCAACGTGGCCACGGCCGAGGGCGCCCTGGCCCTGGCCAAGGCCGGCGCCGACGCGATCAAGGTCGGCATCGGCGCCGGATCGATCTGCACCACCCGCGTGATCGCCGGTATCGGCGTTCCCCAGATGACCGCGGTGAACGACGCCGCTCGTGCCCTGGCCAAGCTGGACGTGCGCCTCGTCTCCGACGGTGGCGTGAAGTACTCGGGCGACATCACCAAGGCCATGGCGGCGGGCGCTCATGTCGTCATGATCGGCAGCCTGTTCGCCGGCACCGACGAGGCGCCCGGCGAGATCATCCTGTACCAAGGCCGCAGCTACAAGGTTTACCGGGGCATGGGCTCGGTGGAGGCCATGCGCCAGGGCAGCCGAGATCGCTACTTCCAATCGGATGTGAAATCGGACGCCAAGCTGGTGCCCGAGGGCATCGAAGGCCGCGTTCCCTACCGAGGCAGCCTGTCGCAGTCACTCTACCAGCTCATCGGCGGCCTGCGTTCCGGCATGGGCTACTGCGGGTGCCGCAACGTCGGCGAGCTGCACAGCAAAACCCACTTCGTCAAGATCACGCAAATGGGTTTGCGCGAATCGCACGTCCACGACGTCATCATCACCAAGGAAGCCCCCAACTACGGGTCAAGCAACAACCGCTGATGACGACTCACCAGCAGCTCGTCCTCATCCTGGATTTCGGCTCGCAGTACACCCAGCTCATCGCGCGCCGGGTGCGCGAGCACAAGGTGTATTCGGAGATCCACCCGTTCAACCTGCCGCTGGAGCAGATCCGCGCCCTGCACCCCACCGCCATCATCCTGTCAGGCGGCCCGTCGTCGGTGTACGACAAGGGCGCGCCCCGGGTCAGCGCCGAGCTGTTCTCCCTGGGCCTGCCCATCCTGGGGATCTGCTATGGCGTGCAACTCACCAGCCTGCTCTTGGGTGGCAAGGTCGAGCCTGCCACCAACCGCGAATACGGCCGCGCCACGGTCAAACTGACCGCCGCGTCCGAGTTGTTCGCCGGGTTCGACGTGGGCGATGAGATCGCGGTGTGGATGAGCCACGGCGATCGGCTCGAGTCGCTGCCCGCCGGCTTTCGCGGCATCGGCGTCAGCGACAGCTGCCCGTTCGCCGCCGTCGAATCGCCCGACCACAAGTTCTGGGGCGTGCAGTTCCACCCCGAGGTGGCCCACACCCCGCGTGGCAGCGAGATCCTGTCCAACTTCCTGTTCCGCATCTGCAAGTGCGAGCCGTCCTGGACCATGGCCAACTTCGTCGACGAGGCCATCGCCCAGGTGAAGCAGCAGGTGGGGCAGGGCAGGGTGATCTGCGGGCTCTCGGGCGGCGTGGACAGCTCGGTGGCGGCCGCGCTGGTTCACCGCGCGGTGGGCGACCGTCTGACCTGCATCTTCGTGGACAACGGACTGCTGCGCGCGCACGAATCCTCCCAGGTCGAGGCCCTGTTCCGCGGCGCCTTCCACATGAATCTGGTGGTGGTCGACGCCGCCGATCGCTTCCTGACCAAGCTGGCCGGGATCGAGGAGCCCGAACAGAAGCGCAAGATTATCGGGCGCGAGTTCATCGCGGTGTTCGAGGAAGAGGCGCGCAAGGCGGGCCAGGCCGACTTCCTGGTGCAAGGGACGCTGTACCCCGACGTCATCGAGTCGGTGTCGCACAAGGGGCCCTCCGCCACCATCAAGTCGCACCACAACGTGGGCGGCTTGCCCGAGAAGATGAACCTGAAGCTGGTCGAGCCCCTGCGCGAGCTGTTCAAGGACGAGGTGCGCGCCCTGGGCGCGGCGCTGGACCTGCCGCACGATCTGTTGTGGCGACAACCGTTCCCGGGGCCCGGCCTGGCGGTGCGCATCCTGGGGCCGGTCAGCCAGGATCGTTGTGACCTGCTTCGCCTGGCCGACAGCATCATCGACGAAGAGATTCGTTCGGCCGGCCTCTACGAGAGCATCTGGCAATCCTTCGGCGTGCTCCCGCCGGTGCGCAGCGTGGGCGTGACGGGCGACGAGCGCACCTACGCCAACGTGCTGGCGGTGCGCGCCGTGCACTATAAGGACGGCATCACCG
>CAZHUY010000303.1:0-6923 GCA_964535465.1 uncultured Myxococcales bacterium | reverse complement strand
GCTCATGCCCGTGAACACCGACGGATTAGCCATTTTCTCAAGCAGTAGTGCTAACATGCCATTGAAGCTGACGGTCGGTCGCCTGCGGCGCCCGCCCGCAGCTTAATGGCAAACCGTTCGGCGGACCCACGGTGTTCACATGACCACAATCGATGAAGCAGATAGCAGCCCCGTCTTCACAGTGATGAAGAAGGGCCGTTTGCTTGAGCTGCCGCGGGATCCCCATCCGCAATCGGATCAGTACATGGCGATCGAGGCGCCCGGCATGCTTGTTCTATTCGCGAAGGGAGACAATGCCCCGCTCATCGCCGAGAACGAAGCGCCTCCAGCAACCGTTCAGCCTCGGCCGGAACCTAAACGTGACGAGCAGCTCCGACGGGCTTTCTCCGTGCTGAGTTCCCGCATCTCTCCTTCGGCATGGGCATCGTCGGACCAGCCATACGCAGCGTTGGTGACGGCCTTCCAAGATCTCTACTCCCAAACCGACGTCCGCGCCGATGTGTGCACGTACCTTGAGCGGAATCCTTCGGTCGGCAGCGCCGTGGAGATGCTTTTCACTTCCGTCGCGATGAGCGCGCGAGCGGACTGGCGAGCCACGCCTATCTCTGTGCGTGGGGTTGCGGCACGGGGGTGGTTCCTCGGACGGTGGATCCCGACATTCCTGGTCCTCGACGGGCCGATCATGCGCTTCCTGACGAGCGAGGCCTTTCGCCGTCAGACCGGCACACCGGTCATGTTCCGAGCAGTGCGAGCATTCTTCTCCAACCGGGACTTCATGCTCCTTCGGCATGCATTTGCGCACTGGTCATTCTCGTGGCGAACCGATGGCAAGGACTCCGAAATCCTCGCCATCGGACGCAAGCCCGAAGAGGAGGTGCGCGTCTCTCGTGCCGAGGCCGACGCATTCCACATCATCACCTTCGCGCTCGTGGAGGCTGTCCACGACGTCTTCCTGGAGGGCCGCCGAACAAGGCGTTGAACGCGACGGTCGGCCGCGGACGGCCGCCCGCGCGTTAACGCCAAATCGTTAGCCGGACCAGTCCCGGCCAGCCGCGAGTCGTTCATCTTGTGTTTCGACCGGAATGGCCGATAATCACGGTGCCCCTCACGAAAGGAAGCGAACATGCCCAGAGGTTCGACCTGTCCAGGATGCCAACAGCTCACGTTCTTCGACAAGGGAAGCTACGACGAATGCTCGAAGTGTGGGTACATCGGGTGGTCTTGGAAGAAGGGTGTCGCAAACGTCGGCAAGGGCAAGGGCAACTCCTGTCCGAACTGCACAAACCAGACGCTCCACAAGGTGAAGGAATTGCCCAGTGGTCAGAGCATTCGCCGCTGTGGGGTCTGCGACTTCAGTGCAATCGAGCCCGCGCAGCGCTGAACGAATCCAGCCGCTCCCGCAGATCAGGAGGAGAACAAGATGGTCAAAGTCTATGTCTGTCCGGACCACGAGAAGCCGAGAGGGACGTGCAAGTCATGGGACGAAAACGGTGTCGTGAAGTCTCCTGACGCAGGGTTGGAAGCCTGTTTCAAGATCCTCCAGGTGGATGACGGCGTCTACCTTGTTCAAGAAGATGGTCGTCACTTCGCCCTGACCTGGAAGGGTCGGATCTCAGGAGTTGGAGACACGTTCAAGGTCTCGCAGGACGACTTCCGTGAGTGTGAAGTCCCCGACTGTTGTCAGCTCGGCAATTCGGCAAAGGAAGAGGGCAAGGCGTGAAGTCGCCGTGGCAGCGCCGCCTCCGAAGAATTCTCTTGTTGGCCGCTTTCGCCGTGCTGGCCAGCTGCAAGAAGTCACCTTGCCCAGATGATGCCGTCGTCGTCGGCGCGGCTCCGCCGGATGGCCTTTCCCAGTGGTGCCAGAGGACGAACGGGGAAGGCAGCGTCATCCGTCATGGACGCTACAGAAAGTGGTATCCGTCTGGCCAAATAGCCGAGGATGTCATCTACGTCAATGGCGAGATGGATGGAAGGGCTACCCGTTGGACCGAGGATGGAAAGAAGGAGGAGACCCTGTACGAACACGGGGCGGAGGTGCAGACCACGGATTTTGGTACGGAGGGCTTTGTTGTCACCTACAACACCCGTGATGGCGGGAAGAACGCGCGGATTGAAGCCAAGAATGGCGACGTCTGCGACGTTCGGGTCGAACCATATGTATGGAACTGCCGATACAAGGACGGAGGTCCGAAATTCAAGCTCGTCGGTCAGCCCCCAGAACAGAGCATGGAAATGTACTACAAGAACGGGAAACTGGCGATTTCCCGCGCCAACAATGCTGCGCCTTGGATCTCCTACGCAGAGGATGGCAAACGCATTGAAGCAAGGCCAGAAGACGGCCCCCCAACTGAGACAATCAAGGCCATTATGATCGATGTCAGTACGACCATGGGAACGATCATGCGCAGGTAGTGTGTGGCAACCACTCCCAACGCGATTGCAGGGGCGGCAGACGGACTGCTTTGCAGAGAGCCGGCTAACCGGGCATTGCAGCGCTCGTAGGCAGTTCAAGCAAAAGAACGGGGAATGATCGGGATCCTGTGGGCACACGAAATCCGTTCCGCAGAATGAGGGTGCGGCGATCAGGATCGCGTGCGCGGGAAGGGGTTGAGCAAGCAAGATGTCCGGAGGCAATCAACCTGGGTAAACGAAACGCTCCAGTAGGATGTCCGCGAGGGCCGGCATCGAGTCAGCTGGCAACGGAAATTCGGTCAGGTCGAAGATCCTCAGGGTGCCTCGGGACAGACGGCGCTCTTGCTCGAGGCAGAGATGCGGTTCAACTGAAGGTCACCCGTCGGAAATCTGACAAGCTCAAGGAAAGGCTTTGCTGGGTCGGTTGCTCCCTTCTTTCTTGGAACCAGTTGTTAAGATCCCTCAGGGTGCCTCGGGACTGACGACGCTCTTGCACCAGGCAGAGGTCAGCTTCATCAGAAGGTCACCCGTCGGAAATCTCATTAGCTCAGGAAGTGCAAGGTTCCTCGGGGTGCCTCGAGACAGACGGCGCTCTTGCGCAGGGTAGAGATGGCGCTGCAATTGAAGGTCACCCGTCGGAATCATGGCGACACCACCTGTAGGCGGCGCGTGTCGAAAAGTTTGCTGCTGTCGAAGGTGGCGCCACGGGCGACGTGGTACAGCGCCTTGGCCAGCTTGCGCATGAGCGCGACAGCTGCCCGTGAGGCGCGGCCACCGTCTCGCTGCTTCTTGCGCTGGTACCAGGCGTTGGCGATCGGATCTTCTTGGATCCAGCGAAACACGGCGAGCCAGAGATACTGGCGCACGCGGGATGGACCGCGTTTGGTGATCTTGAGCTGGCCCTGGATGGTGCCGCTGCTCTTCTCCTTGAGGTTCAGCCCCATGGCTTTGAGAAAGGCCCGGGTCGATGGGTATGAGCGCGCATCGCCGACCTCGGCGTAGACGCCGGCGGCGGTGGTGTGGCCGACCGCCGGGGCCATGGCGGCGGCGGGCGTGGTGGCGGCCAGGCGATCGACCTGCGTCTTGGCCGAGGCGAAGGCGCGGTGAGCGCGGTAAGCGTCATCGGCGATGGCCATCAAGGCGTCGCGTTCCAAGCCGACGAGAGGAACACCGACGGAGTCTTGGGCCGATGCGAGAATGGCAGCGATCTTGTCTTCGGCCATGAGCCTATGGCTGATGCCTTGGAGAAGCCGTCGCGCCTTGTCCGGATCCGCGGCAACGTCGGCCGGTCCGCCGATCCGGGCCAGCAGCGCCATCAGCGACGACGTCGTCAATTCGAGCAGCGTGGGCAGCTCAGGCCAGTAGCGAGCGAGCCAGCTTTCCAGGCGATGCACGAGCTGCAGGTAGCGCTCCTGGTAAAGATCCATGATGGCCAGGGCGGCGCGCAGTTGGCGACGGTCCGGCCCTTCGGCGCGCAAACGGGAAGAGAGACCGTCGGCGTGCAATCTGGCGATGATGGCAGCGCATTTGGCGTCGTGAAGGCTGGGCACGCCGTCGAAGATCTCCTTGGCATCATGGGTGCGCTTGCCGCTGACCATGAACACCGGAAAGGCATCCTGTTCGAGTTGGTGGCGAAGCACATCGCCGTAGGTGCCGGACGGCTCCATGACGGCCTCGACGGTGACGCCGGCGGAGCGAAAGCCGCGCAGGATGGAAAGCACGACGGTGTTCTGGTCGGGGGCCTTCCAGGAAATGGTGTGCAGCACCCGCCCGTCGGCGGCGGCCACGACCGCGACCATGTCGACCTTGGCGACGTCGATGGCGAAAACCAGCTTTCCGCCGAGATCGGCGTGCGAGATGGACTCGGGGTGAAAGTCGTTGACCGGCATTCGGCGATAGATACGCTTCTTCATGATGGGGATGACCTCCTTCGTCGGGTTTTCCAGCTCCGACATTCTTTGGGGCATCCCCGTCGTTTCACTCAACCACCTTTAGCTGACTGACGGGCTGCGCCCGCCGCTGAATGCCCAAGCGTTGGGCAGGCGAGTCCGCTGGAGTCCCCTTCATGGCCAAGAACGATCCGGTCAAATGCGAGAGATGCGGAACATTGAATTCCGTAGGTAACCTGTGCCTGACCTGCCGGGAGCAGACGAGAAAGGGCGGCCTCAAGAGGGTTCTCTTGGCTCTCGTTGCAATCCCTGTCGGCTGCGCGGTATTGGTGCTGGTCGGACTGGCTGGCAAGCGGGTCTACGACTGGATCTACGACCACGTTGAACCAGTTTGGCGCGCACATTCCTGCAAGGGTGAGCTTCAAACGGCGCTCGGCCGTGACCGGCCGAGCCTCGATGCCTCGGTCGAGAAATGCCAGCCGCTCAGCAAGGGCGGCGTCCTTTGTTTCGTCCGGCAGCTTGAGGACGGCCAATACAAGACGCGGCCCGTAGAATGGAATTGCAAACCCGGCAATCTCCCAATTCGATGAGAGGCAAGACATTCCAATGAGCGCCGAAGACCCCCCGAAGCCCGTCGAGAATCCCCATTCGTGGTGGCGGCACCCCATCCGAGCTGGGCGGTGGAAACGTCTTCAGGCGCTTCACCGAGAGTACGCCGGCATAAGGGTTGACGTGAACGAATTCGAGGTGCGCTGGCTTGTGCCCGAACTCCGTAGCCGGGCTGTCTTCATGAAGGAGGAGTTCGCAAAGATGAAGGACATCTGCCAGAGGCCGGAGCTGCCGATGCTCATCGAGGCACCGTTTCGAACCGCTATGGGCCCTGGCTTCCCGATGGGGTCCGCCGAGGCGACAGCTGCGATTCGGCAGTACTTTGCACAGACTGAGCAGATGATCGACGAGAGCTACCTAGGCCCACTTGATGAGATCGTCTCGTTTCCACCGGTGGTCGACACCGCATCTCTCGTGCGATTCCTGCAGAAAATGCTCTTTCTGTCCGAGTCGATCCTGCGGTCGAAGGATGCCCTCTTCACCTACCGGTTCCAACATCAGCTCTGCGTGACGGAGACCGCGACTGGGCGAGTAGTCGTTGGTCCGCCCGAGGACCACGCAATGGTGCTGAACTATTTTCAGGTCGCCCTGAATCAGTTGGCTCGCTGTGCCGAGGCGACAGCCGGAACGATACAGCACTGGAAGGAGCAGGTTGAAGGCGTAAGAAAACCATTCTTGGAATTTCTAGCCGCAAGCACGAACGCAACCACAAGTCGTCGCTCCATTGTCGTTCAACTTCTCGCCATCTTGCTCGCATTGTCGTTCTCTGCACTCTTCCTGACGCTTCGAGATCCATTTTCCCTGTCCAGAGAAAACAAAGCTCTGAGGTTGGAACTTCGTGAGCTGCAAACCAGACTGGCGCCGCACCACTCGGATGGCGGTGCCCCTTGAGGACGGAGACGCCATTTGGGTATTCGAACACTCAACGCTGCCCAACAAGGCATTGCACCTGACGGTCGGTCGCCTTCGGCGCCCGCCCGCAGGTGAATGCCAAACCGTTCGACGGACGGCGGAGCCAGCACTAAGCTCGGCTCCCTCCGCTAGCCATAGCTAGAGTGCAAGAGCGTTGAATCTAGCAACCTTGACGTGCTAGTGCCCTGGGGTGACCATCGCGTGCCGTAGCGGCTTGGCCGCTGGAACTTCACGGCGTGGTGACTTTGGGCTCTTTCCGTCAACAACGAAAGGATAGCAAAATGGGCATGGGATACTGGAACCAGGACAATCGGGAGGCCCCGATGAAGGCCCCACGGGAAACGGCCAAGCGAGTTGTGGTAGTGGTCAACGAGGAATGGACAGGCGAGCTTGACGAAAACTTCCTCGGCTACACGCTTCAAACAAACGGAGTGTCCGTCGATGGGACGCATGTTTGCTACTTGAACAACCAACGAGGCTCGTTGCAGGAGCCCTCGCTTCAGCTTCATCGGGGCTCGGCGGACGTGGCGGCAACCGAGCGTATCGGCAAATTTCTAAAGTGCTTCCGGGCTGTCCACCCTACAGGAAAGTACTGCTGCATCTACGTGTACGGAGAAAGCTTACGCTAGAACAGGAGACTGGGAAATGGTCGCACCTGCACATAGGCACTTCGCTAAGAACGCCGCTGGCATGCTACGCCGGGGCGAGACCTCTGAGTACGTCGCGAACAGTCTGCGGGAGTTGGGCTTCGATTCCGACCAGGTGCAAGAGTTGTTCGCTCTGGCACAACAGATGGCGCAGGAACCGGCTTCCATCGGCATTCAATCGGCAGACCATTCACCAACCGACATCGTGAAGGAAATGGGGCAGGCGCGCTTGAGCGCCAGGCGTTGGTGGCAATTCTGGAAGTAGAGGATCGCAGCTTCCATGACGCAGCCCATAATGGCGTTGCACCTGTCGGTCGGCCGCAGACGGCCGCCCGCGGGTTAACGCCAAGGCGTTCGGCGGACGAACCATGCGAATCACAAGGAAGGTCGCGCTGGGCCTGGTGCTAAATCATCGTTCATGATTCTGGAACACCCGGGCTCAAGCGGCGGCTCG
>CAZHUY010000302.1:0-6930 GCA_964535465.1 uncultured Myxococcales bacterium | reverse complement strand
CAGCATCCCGCGAAAGTCATATGACTTTCGCGGGGTGCTGTGATTCGCCAAAAGGTGTTGGCGAGCTGGGTCTCGGTCAGGCGGGGCCGATGGGCGCCGTCTTCTCATCGCGTTCGAGCACCGCGAACTCAATCCAGCGGATGCTGAATGAGTCGGTGCCGTAGGTTCGCACACCCCAGTCCATGGCCTGTTCGAGGTCACTGAACAGGGCCGCGGGTTGAGGATTTTCGTCCGGGATGATGGCAAAACCGCCCATCATGGTCTGGTCTCCTGGTTGGGGTTTTTCATCGGCTGACCGAGCCGTGAAACGCAAACTCCAGACCAACCCTGGCGCTCAATCTCCCATGGTGCGACGTGGCGCAAATCCTTGATGTTACGCATAGTTAGGATAGGCGTTGGCTTCCAACGCGTTCGCTCACCCGCACCTGAGTCATATGACTCGGGGTTCTCGCGGCAGGAATCATACTGATTCGCGCGCGTCCAGGCCTTCACAAGCGCCATCGAGGCCACTATCTTGCCTACGCACATGCCTGTCCGAGCCACAGAACCGATCACCGTCACAGACGAGGAAGCGCGGCGCGCTGGCCACGGCCTTCCTCAGCAGACGTTGATCGTGCTGGGCAGCGCCTCCGAGGGGGGGGGATTGGCAGACGATCCCCGCGTGGTCACCTTCGACCATTCCGTGGAGATCGGCCGTCGTCCTCAGGCCCACATGGGGGTCACCAGCTGCTGCTTGTCGGGGGCGCGGGTTTCGGGGCGGCATGCCAAGGTGACCAAGACCCGGCCGGGGGTCTTCGAGATTGTCGATCTGGGCAGCCGCAACGGCACGCTGGTCGAAGGCCACCGGATCTCCGGTCCCACCAGGATTGGGGACGGCAGCCTGATCTACGTGGGCGGATACGCCCTGATTCTGCGAATCCTCTCCGCAGATGCCCTGGACGCCATCGAAGAGGAGCAGAACCACCCCTTCGGGCCGGTGGCGACCGCGGCCAGCCAAATGGCCCTATCGGTCCGGCGCCTGCGCCGGCTGGCTCGTGCCCAGGACGAGATCCTGCTTTCCGGCGAAACCGGGGTGGGCAAAGAGGTGTATGCCCGCGCCGTGCACAAGGCCAGCGGCAGGAAGGGACGCTTCGTGGCCCTGAACTGCGCGGCGCTGCCCACGGACCTGGTGGAGAGCGAGCTGTACGGCTTCGTACGCGGCGCACACTCGCAGGCCGTGAGCAGCAAGCCAGGGCTGATCGAGCAGGCCGAGGGTGGAACCCTGTTCCTCGACGAGATCGGCGACATGCCGGGGCCGGCCCAAGCCAAGTTGTTGCGCTTCCTGCAAGAGCGCGAATACGTTCCTTTGGGCGGGCGAGAGGTGCGGCGCATCGACACGCGGGTGATTGGCGCGACCTCGAACCTGGGGGCTGATGGGGCGACCCAGGGTCTTCGTCGGGATCTGGCGGCGCGTTTTGGAGCCGAGCCCGTCATTTTGCCGCCTTTGCGTGAACGTCGAGAGGACGTGGGCGCGCTGGCGGCGCATTTCCTTGCCGGGCGTCGTGGCCTGGCCGTCAGCAGCTTTCTGGCTCTGTGTCTGCACGATTGGCGGCTCAACGTGCGCGAGTTGGAGAAGGCCATGCGCGAGGCGATCCTTTACAGCGATGGCCACCAGGAGATTCAAATCGAACACCTGCCGCGCTCGATCTCGGGACGCCTTTCCCCGACCGTCTCCAACCTGACCTCGCGTCGTCGCTCGCCGCGTCCGCCGCCCAGCCGTGACGAGCTGGAAGCCCTGCTGGTCCGTCACGAGGGCAACGTGGCCGAGGTGGCCCGCGCGCTCGACCGTCAGTGGGCCGTGGTCTGGCGCTGGATCGTGAAGGCTGGGCTGGACGTGGACAAGCTGCGCAAGTAGGCCGGGCTCACGGCACGACCAAGCTCGCCACGCCCGCTTGCCGGCAGAGCTGCAACAGACGCTGGTGTTCCGGCAGCCCGGTGAGAAACGACCGGCGGGTGGTTGCTTCGTCGATGGTGTCCGCCAGTTCCCGGAGCCGCTCGTTCGCTTCCCTCAGGATTTCGTGCGCGACGGGGCGGTCTCCCGTCGCTAGCACACACTCGGCCAGCACCACATGCGACGTGCCCTCGACCCCGTCGATGACACGCTGGTTGTCCAGTCGGGAGCGGGCTTCACGTGCATGTTGAAGGGCTTCGCTGATCCGCGTCTGGGCCAACAAGGCGCGAGCGAGCAGGGCCTGGGCGAAGCAGCCGCCCGTGCCATTCATCTCGAAGCTGGCGATTCCGGCGATCGCGTGCTTTTCCGCCGCGGGATGGTTGCCGGCCCGCCATTCCGTCAAGGAGAGCCCGGCCTCGGCCCAACCGCGCAGAAGCCTGTCATGTCGAGCTTCCGCCATGGCAAGCGCCTGAAGGCCGAGATCGCGAGCCTCATCCCAGGACCCTCGGTAGGCGAGCACACGCGCAAGGTTCACGGCGATCCGGCCCGGCAGCAACGTGAGCTCCAGGCGTTGCGAGCTTTCCATCAAGGGACGCAGGCAGGCCTCGGCCGCCTCGAGTTGGCCGGTGAGGAGAAGGAGGTGTCCCAGGTTGGCCCGTGCTTCGCATTCGGCCCGTCGGTTTTCCCAGCGGGCGTGATGACGGGCGGAGCGTTCGAAGCCGGCTAGGGCCTGGAGGGGTCGGCTCATCGCCTGCGCCAGGTGAGCCAGCAAGCTCTCGGCGTCTCCCAACCAGGGGGCGTCGGCGCCCGCCTTCTTCAGGTGTTCCTCCACCTGGTTGACGATCATCTCCCGTGCTTGAGAGCTCGCGTTCGTGACCAGAAAGGGCACGGCGTTGCACAGGCAGTTCACCCAGCCGCCGACGAGCTCGGGCTCATCGGGCGGCTCGCGGATCGCCGCGAGAAGTCGCGCAAGGTCCTTGTTCTTGGATTGCGCTGACAAGGCCGCCGACAAGCTGCTCATGGCCCGCCAACGTGTTTCGCTCCCGCGCGACGAGACGGCGACACGGGCAGCGCTTTCGGCCTCCGCGTATTCCTCGTGCCACAGGTGGAGCTGCGCTTCAACCGCGCGCAGCGCGTTTTCGTCTTCCCTGCTCGCACCCAGACCCAGGGCACGGTTCACGAGAGCCAGAGTTTCGATGGCGTCGTCGACGCGCAAGGCTCGCTCCGCCGATTGCCTCAGCCAGTGAACCGCGCGCGCGCTGTTGCGACCTCGTTCGAAGTGCTCGGCCAGGACGTGCGCATCGGCGTCGCCCATCTGCTCGAGGAATCGTCCAGCCCACAGGTGTCCCAGGCGCCGCTCATCGGCCGGCAGCATGTCGTAGGCTGCCTGGCGAAGCAGCGCGTGCCGGAAGGAGAACTCTCGTCCGGCCACCGTCGTGTGCGAGAAGAGAATCTCCTGTTCCTCCAAGAGGTCCAGGGCGCGTTCCATGTCCACGTGATCGTCGCTCTCGATCACGGCCTGGACGGCCTCGGCGCGAAAACCTCGGCCGAGCACACTGCAAGCGCCCACGGCCAGTCTGGATTCGGGGTTGAGGGCCCGCAGCCGTTCCTGCACCGCGTGCAGAACCGTGTCGGGTGGCGGCCTCGCTTGTCCGCCGCCCAGCAAGGCGCGCAACAACTCCCCCAAGTAGAAAGGGTTTCCCTGCGCGCGTTCGAGCATCTCTTTCGTGCGTGACTCTGGTAGGGCGCCCGCCACGTATTCGATCAGACGCTGGCTTTGTCGCGACGAGAGCGGGGCCAGGTGCATGCGTTGAGGTGCGCGGTCGCGCCACAGGTTGATGAATCGTCGGTCCACCTCCGGCTGGGCCAGGGCCATCACCAGCAGCGGTCGATCGTGCAGAACACGCAAGGCCGTCTTGGTCAGGGCCGCGCTGGCGTTGTCACCCCAGTGCAGATCCTCCAGGACCAGCATGACCGGATGACGGCTGCACGCGCCCTCCAGCCAGTCGAGCCAGGCCAGGCGGATGTGGTCGACCATCAGGCGCGGGTTGAGGCGCGCGGCGTGGAGAGCCGGAAGATCATCGGGGAAGGGGATCTGCGCCGCTTCGCCCAGAAAAGCGGCAACCCGTTGCGCCTGTCCGGGTGGCACGTGGTGTTCCACCATCGCGAGCAGGCGCTGGCGCTTGACGTTCGCCGGCTCGCCGCCCGTGAGTCCCGCGGCGCAGAGAAGGGCGGGGCGCAACAGGGACATGGGGGCTCCGTCCTGCAGGGGATCCCCACCTCCCACCACCAACTCGAACGCTGGTCCGTGTCGCTTGACCCGCTCACAGAGCTCCTGGCGTAGGCGGGTCTTGCCCCCTCCCATCGGTGCGCTGATGACGATGGCGCGCGCGACTGAATGCTCGCACACCTCGTGCCACAAGCCCTCCAGCAGGTCGAGCTCGCGTTCCCTGCCGAAGCAAGGCAGGAGGTGTCCGGCAAGCGTCGCGGGGGGCTCGTGTGGCCCCTTTTCAAAGAGCACGCGAAGATCGCCCCGCGGCGAAACCGAGATGGCAAAGCGGGTCTCGATACCCTCGAGCACCCTGGCCAGCTCCAGCATCTCGGCGGACAAGCGTTCGAGATCGGCGGGGCGATCCTCACGCCGCGGGGCCAGCATGCGTTCCACAATCGCGCGCAGTGGCTGCGGGACAGCCGAACACTGGATAGGCGATCCATCGTTCGCGACCCAGGGGTTCTCGGGAAACAGGCATTGTCCGGTCGCGCATTCGTAGAGCACGCAGCCCAGCGCAAAGACGTCGGTGCGGCCGTCAAGAGTCACGGGACCGCGGACCTGTTCGGGGGCCAGGTAGCACGGGCCGGTCGCCGCGCCGGCGCGCGGGAGGGTCGTTGGCGTGGGCCCGTCCAGCCCGATGCCAAAATCTATGACGACGACCCTGGCGGGATCCTGATCGGGGAGGAAGAGATTCGACGGCTTGAGGTCACGGTGGACGAGGCCTTCACGGTGAGCCGCGGTCATGGCCTGCAGCACCCGGGCCCCCAGGCGAGCCGCCACTTCAGGCGCGAGGCTGCCGCGGGCGAGACGTTGGGCCAGATTCTCACCGTTGAGCCAATCCGATGCCAGGTAGGGCTGGTTTTGCGGGGTCAGCCCATGCGCGACGTGATGGACGATGGTTGGATTGGCCAGCCTGGCCAGGACTTCCGCTTCCGCCAGGAAACGCTCGGCGGACTCGTGTTCGAGGGGGCGCAGAACCTTGAGGGCTACGTCGCGGCCGCTCGCTTGGTCCTTCGCGCGAAAGAGCATGCTGGAGCGTCCGCTCGCGATCAGCGCCTCGACCGTGAAGCGGTTGCCAAAACGTTCCTCGTCGGTCGCCTTTGCGATCGGCTGCTCTTGTGTCTCGAAAAGGGAATCCTTGCTCACGTGGAAACGCCTTCACTATGACAGCCAAGGGATGACAGCGCTGCACTCTCAAGCCACGAAGATCATTTGCGTATGGGCCCTGTGCTTGGCAGGCGATGCCGGATGAGCGTCAATGAGATGACGGTCCGTCAATGAATTGACGATCCAATCTGACGGTCATGGGTGAGCGTCCGTGCTTCTTCCAAAAGCTCAGGATTTCATGTGTTTAGCATTCTGTTGGCGGTGCGATCGCCAAAAACATGGCGATCGTCAGAAAAATGGCTTGCCAGATGCGCTGTAATGCCCGATACTGCTTCTCATCCGGCAACCAGTCGGACAACAACAGGAGAAGTCGCCATGAAGAAGACATCCGGCATCAAGGTGAAATCTCGAGTTCGCGGTGGGGTGTGGTTCCCGCGATAGGATTTCTGTCGTTTCACCCAGATCTCACCCTTCGTGAACGCAAGCGCCGCCCTCGGGCGGCGCTTCGTGTTTGTGGCTGCGGTTCTGACGGTCTGCCTAGCTGCGGGCGCCGGTTCACGTGAGGCTGCGACTAAGTTCCTCAGACAGAGCGAAGATGCGGCGATGTTCAGGGGAACTGGTCAGGAACGACTGGCGAATCGCGGTCTCTTCGATGACGTTGGCTTGTTCGTGGATCCTGCGGACGGCTTTTTCGATGATCGTTTTCGCAACTGTCTTGTCTCCGGTTTGGAGAAGACACTCTGCCAGGGCCAGCCTGACGATCGCTTCGCCTTCATCGAGCGAGCCCCGAGTCTCGAGTTCTTCATAGGCAGAGTGCGCATACGAAAAGGCCTCGTCCGTTCGGTTCTGCGCCAGCAAAGCTCGAGCCACCAAGGCCAACGCGAATGGCCTGCTACTGGGCATGGTCTCCCAGTGAGCCGAAGCCGCGCGGGCGTGTTGTTCAGCCAATTCATGGTTCCCCGCCAGAGATTCGGTCAGGGAGAGGTACGCTTCAGCCCCCCCCTGGAAAGCTCGGTTTCCCAGAGTGTTGGTCATGGCTAGCGCTTGCAGGCCAAGCTCGCGCGACTCGTTCAAAGAGCCCTGGTACGTCACGACAAGAGTCAGATTGGTCAGCGCGCCCGCCACCAGAAGCTTGAGGTCGAGCTTCTGCGCCAGTTCAAGCTGACGACGCATGCATTCTTCCGCCCGCTTGAGCTGGCCTGTGAGCAACAGGACGAGACCAAGATTGACCAAGGCTTCGCAGGCAGCGCGCCGATTTCCAATGTTCTCGTAATGGTTGGTTGCTTGGAGGAAACCGGTCAGAACCTGACTGGTCTTTCCCGCAATTCGGGCCACATGGGCCTTCAGAGTCGCGGCACGCCCAACGAGAAGCGGCTCGAGCTGGTCTTTCGATTCCTCCAGAAGGGCAAGCGTGCGTTCGCGTATTCCCGAGTCACCGCTCTCCGCCAGGTAGGCGGTGGCGTTTACCATGCACTCCAACCATGGGTTGAGCAGCTCGGGTTCGGCTGGTCGTTCCGCGACCGCGTCCAGGTGTTGGGCAATGTCTTGGTATCTTCCGATCGGCCCAGTTTCCATTGTTGATTTGCTAAGGCTGATTGTTGATAAAGGCGGTTCCGACCTT
>CAZHUY010000301.1:0-6940 GCA_964535465.1 uncultured Myxococcales bacterium | reverse complement strand
CCTGGGCACGGCGGCCTTCGACCTGGGCGGCTACGACACCATCTTCTACAACGCCCTTCATGGCCACCCCTTGCGGGGCACCCATGCCGTGTCCTCGGGCGAGGACTGGTCGTCCATCAAGACGCACGCCGAGCTGTCCCTGTACTTCTTCCTTCCCCTCTACGCCCTTCGCCCCGGCCCCGAGATCCTGCTGTGGATGCAGGCGGCGCTGGTGGCCTTGGGTGCGCTGCCGGTGTACCTGCTGGCCGCGCGCTACCTGTCGAAGCCCGCGGCCCTGCTGTTGGCCTTCGCCTATCTGTTGTTCCCCGCCATCCACAGCGGCAACTTCTACGATTTCCACTTCCAGCCCATCGCCTCCACCGCCATCCTGTGGTGCTTCTACTTCCTCGACACCCGGCGCGACCTGCTCTTCACGTTCTGCTTCATCCTGGCGCTGGGCTGCCGGGAAGACACCAGCATCTCCCTGGCGGTGGCCGGCTTCATGATGGTGTGCGCGGGCTACCGGCCGCGCATGGGCCTGGTGGTGGCCATCATCAGCGCGGCCTATTTCTTCGTAATGAAGTTCATGATCATGCCCATGTTCGGGTCATGGTGGTTCTCGGACATGTACAAGGACCTGGTGCCGCCCGGGGGCAACGGCTTCTTCGGCGTGATCACCACCTTGGTCACCAACCCGATCTACGCCCTCGATACCCTGCTCACGCGCGACAAGGTCCTGCACGTCCTCAAGATGTTCCTGCCCCTGGCCTTCTTGCCCCTGCGGCGGGTCGGGCTGTGGTTCGGGTTCGTTCCCGCCATCCTGGGCACCATCCTGACCACCGGCTATTCGCCCACCACGGCCACCACCTTCCAATACATCTATTACTGGGTCCCGTTCATCTTCGTGTTCGCCATCGTGGTGCTGGATCGCCTGGCCCGCATGCACGGACGACGTGCCTTGCTGGCGGCCCTGGCCGCGCTGGCCTTCGCCACCCTGGCCAGCAGCTATCACTGGGGCGTGGTCTTCCAACACAAGACCTTCGCCGCGGCCTGGGGGCGCATCAACCTGGATCCGCTGACCCAAGAGGAATGGCGGAACCTGGGTCACCTGCGCATGCTGGCCAAGAAGATCCCGCAAAACGCCAGCGTGTCCGCCTCCGAGGCCGAGGCGGCCCACATCTCCACCCGGCTGACCTTCTATACCCTGCGCCTCTCGGGCGCCAACGGGGCCGACTACCTCCTCTATCACAAGGACTCGGGCGACTTCGGGGCCAAGCAGGGCCGCGAGGCGCTGGCCAAGGGCGAATACAAACTGGTCGAGGAACTGGGCAAGTTCACGCTGCTCAAGCGGGTGGATCTGCCCTAGGAGGGAACGCGTGATCGCTCTTCTTCTGGGTGCTGGGGCCTCGCGCGAGCTGGGGATGCCGGTGCGCGAGGAGTTGAACGCCGAGATCCTCGCGTGGTTGAACCCAGGCTCGCTGCGCAAGATCAACGTCTCGTGGCGCGCGCGCGGCTATGGCTTTCCCGACGAGGTCATCGCCAACGTCGTGCAGGCCCTGGAGGCGCCGGACTTCGACTACGAGAACCTGCTGGACCTGTGGGAGAGCCAGGTCACCAACACGGGCAGCGTCAGCCATCATGGACTGTATGCCTGGCTGGCCCAGGTCGTGTCTCAGGCCCTGTACCGGCGCCAGGTCTCCAACCGACAGGTCTACATCGATGGCTTCCCCTACTTCTCCGGCCTGGCGGCGCTGGCGCGCAGGCACGCGCCTCTGTGGATCTTCTCGCTCAATCACGACGTGGTGATCGAATGCCTGGCGGCCCATTTCGGTATTCCCGTGGCGTGCGGGTTTTCCGAGCGCACCATCACCCTCCCCTGCCGCAAGGCCCCGGGGGACATCGTGGCGACCATGCGGGCCCAGGTGCTCGGCGAGGCCGAGCTGGCCGAGGCGGCCCTGCCCTTTTTCCCCCCGGGCACGCCGGGCATCAACCTGCTGAAGATCCGCGGGGCCCTCGACGTCTTCGCCTTGGACAACACGCACGACCTCATCAAATTGGCGCCCCCCGCGGCGAACTTCGACGCCATCATCGATACCCTGCAGATCGCCAACGAGGGCCTGCTGGACGCGCTGCTGGCGCCAGATGCCTTGGCGTTCACCAACCAGATCCCTTGGATCGATGAACAGGGGAACCGGCGTGTGCTCCGGCGCACTCTGGGGGCCAGCTCGACCCAGGTCGCCGATCCCTATCCCCATCTCATGCAGCGGCGGTTCCTCGAATACTTCCGCCTTCACCTGGCCGCCTTCGAACACCTGGTGGCCATCGGCTACGGTCTGGGCAACGCCGACGTGAACGAGGTCCTGCAGGATTGGCTGTCGGAGTCTCCGCAACGGCGGCTGGAGGTCGTGACGCCGCGGCCAGCGCCCCTGCCCGCTGTTCTGTCCGCGCATGCTCACCAGATCGACATGACGGCTCGTTCCACCACCACCTACCTCGAACAGTTCGGCTGACACCCTCTCGGGCCTCTCATTTCGCCTGGCCCGTATGCTACTTTTCCATAGCTGTCCACGGCATACGGAGGTTCTATGTCTCGCACTCGCCTTTCCTATCTTGCAGTCACTCTCTTGTCCGGCCTGGCGCTGGTAGCGTGTCGCCCCGAACGAGCCAGGGAAGTGGGCGGCGGCGGTGGCGGTGGCGGTGGCGGTGGCGGTGGCGGTGGCGGTGGCGTCGGGGGGCAGACCGAAAGCAGCAGCTCCAGCGATCCCAGCGGTGGCGCCGGCGGTAGCACGGAAAGCAGCAGCTCCAGCGATCCCGGCGGCGGCGCTGGCGGGAGCACGGAAAGCAGCTCCAGCGCCTCGAGTGGCGGCGCCGGCGGTGGCACCGGCGCTTCCAGCGGCGGCACCGGCGGGGCTGGTGGCGACACCGGAGGCAGCACCGGCGGGGCCGGCGGCGACACGGGGGGAAACACCGGCGGGGCCGGCGGCACAGGCGGCTCGACCGGTACAAGCGGCTCCACGGGATGCCCCTACGCGGGCACGGCCACACCCTGCACCGACCTCCCCGCCTTCACGGGAACGCAGGTCCTGGACGGCGACGACAGCGACTTCTGCAGCGTGCCCTCGTTCGAGCTCAACTTCCAGAACGCCGCCAAGGTCAAAGAATACAACCCCAACAGCAAGAACTCGCCCGAGCGGGTCATCGCCCGGGTGGCCTGGGATGCGAGCGGCATTCACGCCTTCATTCGGGTGATCGATCCCAAATTCGTTCCCGCCGCCGACCTGGACAACATCTGGAACGCGGACGGCGTCGAGCTGATGTTCAGCTCGACCATCACGGGCCTGAAAGGCGGCACGGCCGACGATGCGGCCATCACCACGCACGTGATCGCCAGCCCGCCCTTCGTGGCGCTCTCCAAGGCCACCGGTACCAACGGCAGCCAGTCCGCGCTGGAAGCCAAGTACTACTCGGCCGGCACGACCGCCGATGGCTACAAGGTCGAGTTCAATCTGCCCTGGCCCGGCACGGCGCCCAGCGCGGGCTCCCAGATCAAGTTCAACGTGGAGATGAACGCGGCCGACGGGGTCAGCAGCAACGGCGACGCAGGACCACGCGACGCCCAGGCCATGCTGTACGTGGGCAGCGATCCGGGCGGCTCGCCCTGCGCCGGCGAGCTGTTCCCCTACTGCGACGATCGCCTGTGGTGCAGTACCAGCTTGCAATAGATGGGAACCCTGGGAGGGTTCCCATTCCCTCCCGCGCTCTGGCTACGGTGGGCAAAGCCCACCTCCGCCTACGCGTTCGGGCTCAGTCGCAGGCGCCGGGGTCGGCGATGCTGGTCTCCACGACGAAGTTGGAGTCCTTCTTGTGGCGCTCGGCGAAGAAGAGGTGGAGCTGGTAGCTGTGGCCAGGGGTGATGCCCAGCTCGCCGGCGCGCTCGTCCAGAACCACCTCGCCGGTCTTCATCTGGTGCAGGCCCCCCAGATCGATGGCCAGGCGCCGGTTGATGAACACCCATAGGTCGTCATCGCCGGTGAAGCGGAACATCTCGCCGCCCTTGTATTGAAACGTGAACCTGGTGGCGAGGGTGAAGTCGAAGTTGTGCAGCTCGTCCTCGTTGCCGAAGCCGAGTCCGTCTATCGGAAAGAACCCCAGGCTGCTGAATTCGTACATCCCCTTGCGCGACGGGGAGGCTTGCAGGGGAATCTCGTAGGCGATGGTGACGTTCACGCCCGGGACGTCGTGGAACCACTGCGCGAAGGTGGCCGGGCTGGTGACCGTCCCCGTGCCACCAGGCCGCGCGTACACCGGGGTGTCGTCGTCGCCCAGCAACGGCTGGACCAGGCCTGGCTCGCTGCGGTCGCCCATGCCCGGGCTCTCCATGTCCGGGTGCGTGGCACGGAAATCGCGGATGATGGCCAGCAAGCGGGCTCGGCCGGGCAGCGGCGCATCGCACTCCGACCAGACGCCGTCGCGGCAGGTGCGCTTTCCTGTTCCGCAGCTGCTCGTGCATGTCTGGGTCGCCACGGGCACCAGGCATGTTCCCCAGATCCCGTCGCGGCAAATCTCCTCGCCCTTGCCACAGGTGCTCGAGCATTCCCGGCTGACGGTCACGGGCACCGAGCACGCCCCCCAGGCCCCATCTCGACAGATCTGCTCGCCCTCGCCGCACGCATTCGAGCAATCGCGGCGAGCGGTGGGCACCACACAGGGCTGCCACACACCATCGCGACAGATCTGCTGACCGGCGCCGCAGGTGTTGCCGCACGGGTGAACTGACTCCGTGGCCGCGCACGGCCCCGACAAGGTCTCGAGCGGCAAGAGCAGGGTTCGGCCCCCGCCACATCCCGCCAGCACGGGCAGCCCCATGGCCAGAACCACGGTCCTGACGAGCACGCGCATCGGTCTAAGCCAAGTCACCGACGCAGGATATCACCACTCCGCTCGCCACGAAGAACAGAGGGGGCACAGAGGCCGGAGGGAGAGGAAGGTGGGAGGGAAGAGGGAGGAAGGTGGGAGGAGAAGCTATCCCCGTTGCCTTTCCGTCTCTGTGTCCCCTTTGTTCTTCGTGGTTCGTCCAGATCGTTTGTCTAGTCTTGGTCACCTGTGTCGTAGGGAAGAGGCGCACTGCCGCCAAGTGGAGCGATGCCGGAGTCGAGACGCAGAACAGCGTCCGGCGCCACCGCTTCGGCATCGGCCTGCGGCATGGCATCGAACGGCAGTGACAGCCCCCCCGCCAGCGGGGGCATGGACCCGGTGTCTGGTGGCGACGCATCCTGGTTCGCAGGCGGGGTCCCTCCGTCGGGCAGAGGCTCGGGCTCACTCGTTCCGCTGCCGCACCCCCCGGACAGGCAAAGATAGAGGCCCGCCGCGGCCACCGTGGGATAGCCGGGAAATGACCTCCAAGAGCGCGGTTTGGCTGGTCTTGTCGAGAGCCGTTTGTCCATGCTGCACTCGCAGCTCAGGACCAATGCAATCGACGTACCGGAATGCCATCCACTGCAAGATCGCGCCATTCCGTGGCGATGCCACGGCCGAGGCGGTCCCCTCCTCAGAAATCCGAGGACTGGCTGACGCTGTATCCACAGGCCCGGCGGCCGGCCGACGGTCTTAGACCGAGAACTTGTAGAGAATCGTCTGCTTCAGGGTTTCGCCCGGGCTGAGCACGCAGGACGGGAAGCTGGACTGGTTGGGGGTGTTGGGGAAGAAGCCCGGCTCGATGCACAGGCCGTTGCGCTTGCCGTAACGCCAACCGCCCTTGCCCACGATGCTGCCGTCCAGGTGGTTGCCGGTGTAGAGCTGGGCGCCCGGCGCGGTGGCCAGCACCTCCATCACGCGGCCCGAGCCGGGATCGTGTACGCGCGCGGCCAGCCCCATGGCGCCGAGCGGCTTGTCGATGACCCAGTTGTGGTCGTAGCCGGCGCCGAAGCGCAGCTGCTCGTCGTCGGCATCGATGCGGCTGCCCACCGGGGTGGGCTTGCTGAAGTCGAAGGGCGTCCCCGCCACCGGGCGCAGCTCGCCGGTGGGGATGAGGGCGGCGCTGACCGGGGTGAAGGCCTTGGCGTTCATCATGACCTCGTGGCCCAGGATGTCGCCCTTGCCCGCCAGGTTGAAGTACGAGTGGTGGGTCAGGCTGACCACGGTGCGCTGGTCGGTGGTGGCGGTGAAGTCGATGCGCAGGCCGTTGTCCTCGGTCACCGTGTAGCGCGCGGTCACCGACAGGTTGCCCGGGAAGCCCATGTCGCCGTCGGGGCTCAGATAGGTGAGCTCCAGCGCCGGCCCCAGCTCGCTCGCCACCGGCTTGCCCTGCCACACCACCCGGTCGAACCCCTTGGGCCCGCCGTGCAAGTTGTTCTCGCCGTCGTTGGCGGCCAGCTTGTATTCCTTGCCGTCGACCACGAAGCGCGCCTTGGCGATGCGGTTGCCGTAGCGACCGATGAGGCAGCCGAAGTACGGGCTCTTGTCCAGGTAGCTCTCGACCTTGTCGTGCCCCAGCACCACGTCGGTGAGCTGGCCCTTGCCATCCGGCACGTGCAGCGCCATCACCGTCCCGCCGTAGCACGCGATCTTCGCGCGCATCCCGGCCCGGTTCACGAGCTCGTAGATATCACCCAGCTTGGTCTGCTCGACCAGGCGAACCCCGCTTTGTTCGTTGCTCATGGCAGGGAGAATCCCCCGCGAGCGGGTCGCCCGTCAACCCTTTCGCCCAATGAGAGCCCGTCCTACGGCGTCCCCGAGCTGGCATCGCCCGGCGGCGTCCAGATGTCCACGGTCCCGTCGACGCCCAGCGGGAGCGTTGGCCAAGCTGATCGCCCGCCATGTGTCATCCACCGGGTCGTACGCAGCTCCATCACCAAGCGGTATCTCCACTGATCGCGGAGGATAGGCTCGCCCGCCCCAGACCAGCAGCTCCGAGCCGGTCCACGCGTAGGCGAACTGCGTCCTCGGCGACGGCTGCCCCGCC
>CAZHUY010000300.1:0-6962 GCA_964535465.1 uncultured Myxococcales bacterium | reverse complement strand
CCCGGTCCCCGGTGATCCTGGTGAAAACGGGACCTCGTCACGCCGGTGGCGACACTGAATCGGTCGCGATAGTTGTTCACGAGGCTGACGCCTTCGATGGAGACATCGAAGGCCCGCCAGCCCGCTGGCTCTTTTTGCATGTAGTAGTTGATGGGGATGCGTTCATGGCTCGACGTCGTGAGCATGGTCTGCACGACGGTTTGGCCTGGAGACTCCTGTACGCCGGCCATCGCGATGGTCTCCGTGCCCTGGAAGTTGTCGATCTGATTCAAATAGTAGCTCTCCAACAGGCCCTTGAAGAGCCCGAGGAATTGCTGCTGTTTCTTGCGGTCGAGCTTCTGCCAGTTGAAGCCGAGACTCCGGCGTGCCATCTCTTCCCAGTCGAACGTCTCGTCGGCAATGCGCTCAAGCTGGGCATGCCGCTGGCTCCGTTTGCCCGCGCCTTGCAGGGCCGGATCGCGCAGTATCTTCAGTGCGCGGTTGGTCGCATCCTGGATGACGCCCGCCGGCTCTTCCGCGGCCCAGGTTTGCTGACCGGGCAAGAGGGCCAGGAGACACATGAGTACCGGGAGGATGGACGTAACGGACGTCCGCGATCTTCTAGTGATCACCATTGGGATACGGTCCCTTTCCGCTTGCCAAGGTTCCCGTCGCTTTGGCCAGCTTGGCCAACCCGACGTTCATTCGATAAGTCGCCTCCATGAGCTGGGTTCGCAGCAAGATGTACGCAGTCACGGCATCAGAGAGCGTGCGTACCCCACCCATGCCGACGGCATAGTCGGCAGAGGCGCGCACCTCGATGCTGCGATGGCCGAGCCGACTCGTGCGGTGACCATGATGGCCGCCAACACGGGGCCGAGTTCGCGCATCAAGCTCAGGGCCACGAGCGGACCGATGTACACGTCTCCTCCGAAGCGCGTCAGGGCGTGATACCCCTGCAGAACAAGCACCATGCCAGTGAAGGCCGACGTGAGCAGGATGCCCCCCATCGACTCGACTCCGATGAAGTACATCTGAAGCAAAGACTGACGCAGGTGAAAGGGATGGACCAGGCCTGCGGTCACCGCTTTTCCCAAGAACAAGCTGATCCTTCCGAGTCCCGCCACGCTTTCGCAGATCCAGCGGCCGGTCATTCCCGGAACGACCGAAGCCCAACTCCGCTCCTCGCCCATGACGCCCACGACGGTTGGAAAGATAGAGCGCCACCCGGGCAAGTCAAGCGCCGGGGTCCAGGGCTCTTGTGCTCGGGTTGGGCAAGACCGAGAGTTCCACCTCGTTCATGGCGTCACCGGCGTCAAACCGGCGCGCCCTATCGTCATGATGAACTTCGTCTCGAGGGAACCTTGTGGCGAGGTGAACTCCAGAAACAACTTCCACGTGCCCTCCAGCAATCTCGGGAAGATCGCCACATAGGTCCCAGGTTCTACCCCCTTCTCCACCCTAGCCCTACCGCTCACCTCGGGCAGTGTACCGTTGGCCGTCACGAGGTAACCGACGGCAAGCGCCCCCTCTCTCACGGGCGCGCCGTTTCTGCGTACCGTGACCAGCAACCGTTGGTTCTCCGGGCGGGGCGGATCAGGTTGCAGACGGGCGCTCAGCTCAACTTCTTGGCCGCGCACTGTGACGGCCGCGCCGGTTGTGTAGCGGATCAGGACCACCGCAGACACTCCCGCCAATAGCAGAACGGCTGCCGCGACCAGCACGATTCCCCCGACCCGGAAAGCCGTGGACCGCACCTCGGTTCGCTTCTCACCCAAGGGATTCGTCGACACCAGAATCGGATGCGCGAAGGCTCGGTCAGGTTCCCGCCCGTGACGGAACAGACAGCCTGCGACTGCTGCACGCATCGGTCATTATCGATCCGCCGAACGGCCCGCCATGAAGTCCTGCGGCCTGCTGAAGCCCATCCGTGGTCATGGCGACGTTCCGGCCGCATCAAAGCAAGGTGGCGGGCCAGGTTTCCCTCGAGCCCGAAGCTCGCCCGCAAAGCTGGCAGAGGACGGGAAGGAAGAAACCGATGAAAGCAGTGATGCTCGTTACGCTCACGTTCGCCCTGGCCACCGCTGGCTGCGCCGGCAAGGAATCCAGAATCGCCGACTTCGAAGAGACCCTGCGGGAGAAGGAGGCCGCGATCAGTAGGCTTCAGGGTGACCAGGAGAGGCTCAAGGCTGACCAGGCCAGACTTCATGAGCTGACGAAAGCGGACGAAGCTCTGTCGAAAGAGCTGCAGGACGAGATCAAGAAGGGCGACGTCACCATCCAGCAACTCAAGGACCGCGTGACCGTGTCCGTGGTCGAAGAGGTTCTCTTCGCTTCGGGAAGCGCCGAGATTCACCCTGATGGGAAGAAGGTCTTGGACAAGGTGGCCCAGGGCCTGAGTGACTCCAAAGACCGCATGATCATGGTGGAAGGCAATACCGACAATGTGGCTATCGGCCCCAAGATCGCCGAAAAGTTCCCCACCAATTGGGAGCTGTCTACCGCGCGAGCGGTCTCGGTCGTGCGCTACTTGCAGGACAAGGGTGTCCCCCCCCGAGCACCTGGGGGCTGCGGGGTTTTCTCAGTACCAGCCCGTTGCCTCCAATGACTCTGAGAAGGATCGCCAGAAGAACCGGCGCATCGACATTGTTCTGACCCCGGAGCTGCAGAGGAAAACCGGAGATGTCACGACATACCCTTGAGAGGGTCTCCATCCCTTCCCGTGATGGGAGGCGGCCAGGCAAACCCTGCTTTCGTCAGCTTGTCGGGTGACGAGCGCTGTCAGCCGGCTGAGCAGGAGGTCCGCAATGGCAAAGGGGAGAACCTTTTACGCCTCGCTCTATCTTGCCCGTCATGGAGAGACGGCCTGGACAGTTTCGGGCCGACACACCGGCATGACGGATCTTCCCTTAACGGAACGCGGGGTGCACAACGCGCACCGGCTCGGTGAGCGACTCAAGGCCTACGCCTTCACCCAGGTGTTGACCAGTCCGCTGCAACGGGCTCGGCGCACGTGCGACTTGGCGGGCTTCGCAGCCATCGCAAACCTCGATCCCCGCCTGGTGGAATGGAACTACGGCGAGTACGAGGGAAAGACCACCAGCGAGGTGCAGCAGCAGCGACCCGGCTGGGAGATCTTTCGAGACGGTTGTCCCGGCGGCGAATCTGCCGTGGCTGTCGCCCGCCGGGCCGATGCAGTCATTGCGGACCTACACACCCTGGCAGGCGATATTCTGCTCTTCTCGCACAGCCATTTTCTTCGTGTCTTTGCTGCTCGCTGGATTGGTCTGCCGCCCGAGATGGGCCGTCATCTCCTGCTGGACACGGCAGCCCTGAGCATCGTGGGTTACTACAACGCAAGAGACGTTCCGGTCCTTCGCCTCTGGAACGATTGCGCTCATGTCGCGGATGCGTAGGCGGCCGCACCAATGCGAGAGACCGAGGTAGCTTAGGGCGGATGCGGACCGTCCACCACGCCATCACGAATCCACCGCCGACCTCACGCAGTTGCAGCAGCCTGCGCGAATCGTGGCTGGCAAGGCCCCCGCTGGGATGCTTGCGAGGTGGAACATCTCGACAACCGCCGCATCGGATACCGGAGAGGGGCGACAACTCCAGAGCACCCATAGTGGCCGACCACGCTCATATCGATGAAGGCACGTACAGCCTGCTGCCGCTGGATATCGAAGGTGCGGGATCCCTCGCCGAGCTTGCCCTCGATCTGCGCTGGTCGTGGAACCATGCTGCGGACGAGCTCTGGGAGCAATTGGAGCCACGGCTGTGGGGACTGACGCAGAACGCGTGGGTGGTCCTGCAGACGGTGTCGCGCGACCGCCTCAAGTCCATTCTGAGCATCCCCAGTTTTCGACGAAGACTTGATCTCCTGCTCCAGGAAAGGCGCAAAGCCTCGCTTCAGCCAGCCTGGTTTCAGCAGAAGTTTCCCCAGTCACCCCTGGGTTGCGTGGCCTACTTCAGCATGGAGTTCATGCTCAGCGAGGCCTTGCCCATCTATTCGGGCGGCCTGGGCAATGTGGCCGGCGACCAACTCAAGGCAGCATCGGATCTGGGCGTGCCCGTCATCGGCGTCGGGATTCTCTTTCAGCAAGGTTACTTTCGCCAGGTCATCGGCAAGGACGGGCGGCAGCAAGCCCTGTTTCCTTTCAACGATCCCGTGCAATTGCCTATCGTCCCCTTGCGCGATCGCAGTGGTGAATGGCTCAGGATCGAGATTGCTCTGCCAGGCTACTCGGTCTGGCTTCGCTGCTGGCAGGTGCAGGTCGGGCGCAATCGGCTCTATCTTCTCGACAGCAATGATGCCGCCAATTTTCCCGCCCACCGTGGCATCACCAGCGAGCTGTATCCCAGCGCGCATGAACTGCGAATCAAACAAGAGCTGGTGCTCGGTATTGGAGGTTGGCGGCTGCTGCGCGCCCTCAAGGTGAAGCCCGAGGTGTGCCACCTGAACGAAGGTCATGCCGCCTTCGCCGTGCTGGAACGAGCGCGAAGCCTCATGGAGGACACGGGGCTTTCCTTCCAGGCGGCCCTGACCGCGACCAGAGCGGGCAATCTCTTCACGACCCATACCGCGGTAGAGGCCGGGTTCGACGCCTATCACCCTTCCCTCATCGAGCAGTATCTGAAGACCTACGCCCTGGAGGATCTGGGCCTATCAATCGAAGAGTTCCTCGCGCTGGGACGGCGGCATGGTCGTGATGCCTCCGAGCCGTTCAACATGGCCTATCTCGCGGTCCGCGGCAGTGGCACGATCAACGGCGTCAGCCGCCTGCACGGCAAGGTCAGCCGCAGACTGTTTGCCGACTTGTTTCCCAGCTGGCCGCTGGAAGAGATCCCCATCGGACACGTGACCAATGGAGTGCACTCGCCCAGTTGGGATTCGGCCCAGGCGGACGAGGTATGGACCACCGCCTGCGGAAAGAGCCGTTGGCTAGGTTCGATGGAGAGCGCGGAGGACTGCTTCCGCCGCGTTCCTGGCGCCCGTCTCTGGCAAATGCGCACGGAGGCCAGGCGAGTCTTGGTGAGCTTCGTCAGGGAGCGAATGTCCTTGCAATGGGCCGCCGCTGGCGAGCAAAGAAAGGCCATGGAGACGCAACAGAGTCTCTTCGACCCGGCGGTGCTGACGATGGGGTTCGCACGCCGATTCGCCACCTACAAGAGACCCAATCTGCTGTTGCAGGATCCTGATCGTCTGCTTCGCATCCTCAACGACCCGCGACGTCCGGTGCAGCTCGTCGTGGCCGGCAAGGCGCACCCCGATGACAGGGAGGGGCAGCGTCTGATCGAGGAGTGGACCCGTTTCATCACCCGCTGCGAGGGGCGCGCGGTCTTCCTGAGCGATTACGACATGCTCCTCACCGAGCGACTGGTCCAGGGCGTCGATCTCTGGCTGAACACCCCGCGACGCCCGTGGGAGGCCTGCGGGACCAGCGGGATGAAGGTGCTGGTCAACGGCGGGCTCAACATTTCCGAACTGGACGGCTGGTGGGCTGAAGCCTATGCGCCCGAGGTGGGCTGGGCTCTCGGAGACGGACGGGAACATGGTTATGACCCCGGCTGGAATGCAGCCGAAGCCGATGAGCTCTATCGGCGCCTGGAGCTCGAGGTCATCCCGGAGTTCTATGCACGAGACGCGCACGGCGTGCCGACGGCCTGGGTGGAGCGAATTCGGGAAAGCATGGCTCGACTGGCGCCGCAGTACTCGGCCAACCGTGTCGTCCGGCAGTACACGGAGGAGATCTACCTGCCCGCTGCAGCCGCCTATCAGGCGCGTGTGTCCGGGGGAGCGGCCCTGGCCCGAGAAGCGGCGAACTGGCAGCACAAGCTTGGCGAAGAGTGGCCAGCCGTGCACTTTGGCCGAACCGTGGTTTCTCGCGAGGGGGACTGGCACATCTTCGAGGTCGAGGTCTTCCACGAAGGCATGGGCCCTGATGCTCTGGTGGTGGAGATCTACGCCGCCCCCAACAGGCCAGAACGCGGACCTTTTCGCCAGCCCATGACGCGCATGCGAACGATGCCGCCTCCAGGGGGTACTGTGTATTCGGCCAGAGTTCCGGCAAGCCGTCCTGCCACCGACTACACGCCAAGAACATTTCCCCGATCCGCGAGCCTATCGGTGCCGCTCGAGGTCGATTGGATCACGTGGCAGCGATGAATTCGATCGTGGCATGACCATCTACCTGCTGCTCTTCCTCGCCGGTTTGCTGACCATTCTCCTACCGTCCATTCTGCCGCTCGTACCCATCGTCCTTGGTATCAGCCTGTCGGGACACCGCAAGACCCGCACACTGGTTGCGCTGCTCGGGATGGTTGTGGGTTTCGTTCTCTTCACCTTTCTTGGCCAGCTGCTGCTGCGTCGGCTCGTGCATGCGGCCGAGGTGGTCGGCATCGCCGCGGTCTACGCGCTCCTCCTCTTCGGCATTGGCCTTCTCATGGAACACAGGCGACCCCGCGTTGGTCTCGCTATCCTGGGCGCGCTCCTCTTCTTTCACAACCAGAGTTGGCTGGTGCTGCTGGTGGCACCCCTGCTGGGCGCAACCGCCATGGTGGTCGCGGCTCGCATCGCCACGCGCAGACAGGCGCCAGGCGCGCATGCACCAGAAGTTGAGACCGACCGTGAACAGGAGTCTCTCTACGCCCCGCTCATCCTCGGGCTCACGATGGGTTTGGTGTGGATTCCCCATGCCGGTCCGGCGTTCGGCTTTGCCCTCTCTCTGGTGCGCGACGAGCACGGGCCACGAGCCTTCTTGGCGCTCACATGTTACGTCGCGGGCGCAGCCACGCCGCTCTGGGCTTTGGGCTACGCCGGCCAACGCATCGCCCGGTCGGCGCTGCGCTCCCCAGGTCACAGCAGACGACTCCGCCAGGTCGCCGCTGGACTTCTCGTCTTCTCGGCCATCGCCCTGCACTTTCAATTGTTCACCCGGACTGAAGCCTGGCTCGCGCTTCACGCAGGATACGGGAGGCTA
>CAZHUY010000299.1:0-6982 GCA_964535465.1 uncultured Myxococcales bacterium | reverse complement strand
CCGCTTTGAGCGGCTCACGCCGGAAAGCCCCCGGCTCTGCCGGGGGATGCGTTACTCCGCGGACGAGGAGGCCTTCGAGTGCCCCGTGTTCTCTGGGGTTCAGCCCCTGCGCAGTCGAAAAGCGAAGATGAGCGAAACCAAGCCGAGTCCGGCAAACGCAAGGGATAACGAGCGGTCCGCCGCCAGCCCGACCAACGGATACAACAGGAAGACGATCGCGCGCTCGATCAAGGAGACACCCGAGAGAACCGTGGCCCTGCGGCGGCTCTCGACCCGTTGGTTGATGAGGTCGGAGAGCAAGGGCCCGCGCAGAAGCTTGCAACCCACCACGATGAAGGCCGCCGTCAAAGCAAACACCGGCGGTCGAAAGCCGGCCAGCGCCAGATAGAAGACACCGGGCGCGACGGCCGTGATGATGAGCAGGCGCGCGAGCCCCACCTTGGCCTCCAACGCCGTTGCCTTCCACAGCAGCACCATGCCCAGGAGGTTCAGCCCCGCCCCCAGGATCCCGTTGGCCGCCAAGGGCAGCTCTGCCTCGCGTGCCAGCGACTGGTAGAACCAGAACATGAAGAATCCGGTGGCCGAGATGGTCGCGTAGTTGAGGGCCAAGCGCCGCAGCTCTCCCGGTGCCAGCAACAGACGCATACCGTCCAGGCCCTCGCGCAAAGGATTCTGCAGCTTCTCGTTGCGCGCCGGCTCGGGCACGAACCACAGCGGGATCGTCGACAGCAAGAACGCGAGTCCGCTCAAGAGAAACACCGTGGCCAGTGATTGTGGCCGAGGCCAGCTGCTGGCCAGCCAAGCCCCCACCACGAAGCCCACCATCATGGCCGTTGTCTCCACAGCCTGGTAGCGCGCCAGCACCCGTCGACCGGCTTCGCTTTTCCCCGCAGCCAGCAGGGTGTCGTAGATCAACGCCTGGTCTGCCCCCGAGATGCAGGTCGCGCCCGCCGCGCACAGGAAATTGGCCACGAAGTAGAGCGGGTACGAGCGCGTGAGCCCGAACATCATGAACGAAATCCCGGCGAACACCGTCCCCGCCAGCAACGAAGCCTTGCGCCCAAAGCGATCGGCGATGGTCCCCGTGGGCACCTCCAACAGCACGATGAACAGCGCATACGCTCCCTCGAGCAAGAACATCCGCGTGTAGTCCACCCCCGCCCACTCCAGATAGAACGGCACCGCCACCGCTCCAAAGAGCTGCAGGCTCTTGAGCGCCTGGAATGCGTAAATCAAGCGCAGCCGACGGTCGAGCTGACCGGCGTCCGTCGGCCGCAACCTCTGCTGAGGTGATCCGTGACCAAGGGTCATTGTATGGCCGCCTGGCGACCGGCGTCAGTCGTCGTTCTCCCCGCCGGCGATGCCGTACTTCTTGAGTTTGTCGTGCAGGGTGGCGCGCGACAGGCCGAGGCGGCGGGCGGCTTCGCTGCGGTTGTGGCGGCAGGCGCGCAGGGCCTCGACGATGAGCCCACGCTCGTAGGCCTCGACCCGCTCGCGCAGGCCGAAGGCCCCTGTCGCCTCGCCGGGCTGGGCTTCGTGCTCGAGCAGCGACAGATCCAGCTCGCCGTCAGGGGACAGCGCGATCAGGCGCTCGATGGTGTTCTCGAGCTGGCGCACGTTGCCGGGCCAAGGACGCCCGAGCAAGCGGTTCAGCGGCGCCTCGGCGTTCACCAGCGGCGCGACGCCGAAGCGTTCGGCGAAACGGTCGAGGAAGTGGCGCACCAGCAGGGGTACGTCCTCCGGCCGCTCGCGCAGGGGCGGCACGTGGAGCGCGACGACGTTCAGTCGATAGAAGAGATCCTCGCGAAACGCGCCACGCTTGACCTCCGCGCTCAGGTCGGCGTTGGTCGCGGCCAGCACGCGCACGTCGACCTTGCGCTCGCGCTCCTCGCCCACGGCGCGAATTTCACCCGACTGCAACACGCGCAGCAGCTTGGCCTGTAAGGGCGCCGCCAACTCGGCGATCTCGTCGAGCAGAATGGTACCGCCGCTGGCCTCGCCGAACAGGCCCACGCGCGAACGCACGGCTCCGGTGAAGGCGCCGCGGCTGTGGCCGAACAGCTCCGCCTCGGCCAACTCGGCGGTCAAGGCCGCGCAGTTGAAGCGCACGAAGGGTTTGTCCGCGCGGCGCGAGCCGGCCACGATGGCCTCCGCCAAGCGTTCCTTGCCGGTGCCGCTCTCGCCCGTGATGAGCACCGTCACGTCACGGGGTGCGGCCCGGCCGGCGAGCAAAGCCAGCCGCTTCATGGCCTCGGACGCGAACACCATGCTGCGCGAGAGGTTGAGCTCGCAGCGCAGCTTTTCGTTCTCCACCGCCAGGCGGGTGCTGTCCACCGCGCGGCGGACCACGGTGAGCAACTCGTCCATCTCGAAGGGCTTGCGGAAGTAATCGAAGGCACCGGCCTTCATCGCCGCCACCGCTTGCCGTTCCGAGCCGTGGGCGGTGATGACCACCACACGGGGCACCGGGGAGCCCGCCACGAGTCGCGCCAGCAGCGCCATACCATCGAGCTTGGGCATGCGCAGGTCGGTGATCACCAGATCCGCGGGCGCCTCGGCGAAGTGGGACAGCGCCTCCTCGCCATCCGCGGCCTCGTCCACCATCAGGCCAGACGATTCGAGGATCTCGCGCAGGGTGTAGCGGACGCCCGGGTCGTCGTCGACCACCAAGACGCGAGGTTTCATGGGTGTTGCCCCGGCAGTTGCATGGTGGCGATGGTACCGCCACCTGGCCGCGGCGCGAGCGTGAGGTCGCCGCCGTGCTGGCGCACCAGGGCCCGCGCGATGGTCAGCCCCAGACCAGAACCGCGTGCCTTGGTGGTGACCCCAGCGTCGAAGATCTTGTCGGTCACCTCGGCGGGGACACCCGGCCCGCGATCGAGCACGCGCGCATACACCTGGGAATCGCCGTCGACGTGCATCTCCACAGCGGCGCCGGTCGGGCTGGCCTCGATGGCGTTTTGGACGAGGTTGATGATGGCCTGCTTGAGTTTGCGAGGATCGCAGCGCACGGGTTGCTCACCCGTGCCGACGGTGATGTAGACGCCCCGCTGGCGCGCGGTCCCCTCGTGCATCTCCGCCACCTCCACCAGCAAGGCCCGCAACTCCACGGTCTCGACGGACAACGGCACCAGCGGTCGCGAGAAGTTGAGGAACTCCTCCAGGATGGTCTGCATGCGATCGACTTCCCGGCGAAGCACCGCCAAGCGCTCCGACGGCTTGCCTGGCGCTGCATCCTCGGCGAGCAGGGCGGCCAGTCCCTTGATGCTGGCCAGGGGGTTCTTGAGCTCGTGCGCGATCTCGCCCGAGAGCGCGGCCAGCTCTCGCGCCCGCTCGGCGTGACTGCGCAGCACCTCGTGCTGGGCCTCGAGACCCCGGCGCAGCAGCCTATCGAAGGCCATACGCAGACTGTGACCGATGAAGTTCGCCGCCGCGATGCCGGCCGTGGCGAAGCCTGCGACCCACAACACGTGGGCCCGGTTCCACCCGGGGAGCACGTCGCCACCAAAGAGCGAAGGATTGAAATTGGGCAAGAGCGCGCCGAGCTTGACCCACACCATGGTCCAGATGGCCAGTACCTGCGCGCCGGCGATCACATGAAACATCGGCCCTTCGACCAGCATGGCGCTGGCCGTGGCGATGGGGAACATGACGAGGAAGAGGGGACTCTCGATGCCACTGGTGGCCAGCGCCGCCGTGGCCTGACCCAGGGCCGCAAACGCGAAATTGACGGCGAAGGCGCGCCGGCCGAGACCGCGCCGGCGGAAGCGCAGCACCTCGTGCACGAAGACCACCGCGGCGAGCAAGGCCAGGATGGTGAGCAGTGTCCATCGCCAGGGGGTGACCCTGGCGATGGCCAACCAGACGACCACAGCGATGGCGATGGGCACGCCCAGCAGGCGCGCCCGCGTCGCGCGCCCGAACAGATTCGACAGCTCCTCGTGCTGGATCTGATCGTAGCCGGGCGGGGGTGGTGATTTGCTCATGGTCTGGCGTCGGGAGAACAGGTGGGCGCCGGCCATGATACTCCTACAAGTCGCGGCCCATCGCCTTTGCCAGGGCCGCATGGGCGATGCCCAGACGGGCGCGCGCGTCGGCCAGGGCCACGTCGGCCTGGTAGAGCCGGTCGTTGGCATCCAGCAGCTCGAGTGAACCGATCACGCCGGCAGCGAACGTGCGCTTGGCGGAGGCGGCCGCCTCGGTGGCGAAGGAGGCTTGCTGCTCGGCCAGGCGCAGACGCTCGCGCGCCACATCCAAATCGCGGGCCGCATCGGCGACCTCCTGGGTGATGGTCAGGCGTTGCACCTCGGCCGCGGCTCGTGCCGCCTCGCGCTCGGCCTCGCCTTGGGCGCGTTTGCTGCCGCGATAGCCGCCGTCGAAGAGTGGCCAGCTCAGGTCGAGGGTCAGGCGCCAGCCCTCCTTCTTGCCCGTCGGATACGGCGTGTCCGAGGCGAACACCGCCGCGCTGCCCGAGAGCTGAGGTAGCAGGCGCAAGCGCGCGGACAGCGTCTGGGCGTCGGCGGCGCGGACCTTGGCCGTGCTGGCCGCGATCTCCGGCCGTCGTTCCAGCGCCTCGCGCGTCAGGGTTTCGCCCGACGTCGCCTCAGGCGCGGGCAGCGGACCGGGCGACACCCTCAGGGGTTCCGCTCGGCCGAGCAGAATGCCAATGGCCAAGCGGGCGCGCGCCAACTCGGACCGGGCCTTGACCAGATCGCCTTGGCGCTTGACCACCTCGGTGTCGGCCTTGAGCACGGTCAGCGCCGCGGTTTCGCCAGCCTCATGCATGCGGGCGGAGGTCTGGCGATGCTCTTGGGCGAGGTCGAGCGCACGCTCGGAGGACGCGACGATCTCCTCGGCCGCGGCGGCGGCCCACACCGTCCGTACCAAGGCCAGACGCAGCCCCAGGCGAACCGTGCCGAGCGTAGCCGCCGCTGCCTCGGTCGCGTGCTGGGCGGCTCGGCGGTCCGCCCACGCGCTCGGCATCACGAGTGGCAGCTTGGCCGCCGCCGACACCGTCCACGACTCGAGCGGCTGGATGGTGACGGTGTCGGGGAGCCCATCCGGCACGGGCATGCCAAGCTGCTGGAGCATCGGCTCGAGCGCGCCCCTGAGCCCGATCTTGGCCTCGGCGCTGTTACGCACGTAACCTCCTGCCACCAGGAGCTGAGGTAACAACGGCGAGGAGGCCTGTCCGACCAGAGCTTGCGCCTGCGCCACCCGGCTCTTGGCCTCGGCCAGCAAGAAGCTTTGCGAGTCCAACGCGTGCAGGGCCTCTGGCAGGCTCAGGGTTCGCACTTGGTCCGCACGGGCTGGGACGGCCGCGAACAAGAAGATGATCGTCGAATAGATGGGATTCCTCATCGCCACGACCCCAGGCAAGCAAGGAGGATGCCGTGCTCGGATTCCCGCATCGTCCTCGTGCTTCCCTACCTCGCCCCGCCGGATCTCACGACACTCCGCCGGATTTCCGGCGGTGGAGAGCGCGCGGAGAAAGGAGCGTTCGCCCCCAGACGGTTCTTGCCGGCGAAATCCTGCACTCTCCTGCTGGTCTGGGCTCCCACCGCACTGGCACAATCGTTGCTCACCCGCTTCGCATGAAACGGGTTGCCATCGCGTTGACCGTCTTGACTCTCGGCCTGGGTACCCTGCTCGGCTTGCGTCTGCACTCGCAAGCCCAAGCCCTGCGCGGGCCCACGGGCGGTTCGAGTGAGATCGAGGGCACTCAGATCGACCTCGGCTCGCGCGTGGGAGCGCGCCTCGAGCGCATCCATGTGCACAAGGGCGATGCAGTGAAGAAGGGCGACCTGCTCGTCACCTTCGACTGCGGCGACGCCCGCGCGACCGTGGCCGAGATTGAGGCCCGTCTGCGCGCAGCCGAGGCGCAGGCCCGTGCCGCCGAGCTGGCTTCGGGTGCCGCGCGCGGCAGCCGCCAGGTCGCCGCATCGTCCAAAGCGGCGGCTCTCGCCCAGGCCGCCTCGCTGGCTGCGCAACGGGACGCGGCCTTGCGCCAATCGCAACGCCTGGACAGCGTGGCCGGCGACGTGGCCCTGGCGAGCCGCGATCAGACACGCTCGAGCGCCGAGGCTCTGGCGCAGCAAGTGCGCGCCATGCAAGCACAGGTCGCGGCCAGCCAGGACAAAATGACGACGGCAGGTGCGAGCTGGCGGGCGTCGACTGCTCAGGCCTTGGCCGCACAGGAACAGGCCCGCGCTGTCGCGGCCAGCCTGGACCGCGCGCGCTTGCTGGCCGCGGACTGCGAGCTGCGCAGCCCGCGCGATGCGCGAGTGGCGGAGCTGCCGCACGAAGAAGGCGAGCTGCTGGCACCCGGTTCCGTCGTGGTTCGCCTGGTCGATGTGCGGGAGCTCACGGCGACCTTCTATGTGCCCAACGCCGAGCTGGCCATGGTCAAGACGGGCGCCATCGCGGATATCGTGGCCGATGCCTATCCGGGCGAGCGGTTCACCGGTCGCGTGGCGACCGTGGCCTTCAAGGCCGAGTTCACCCCGCGCAACATCCAGACGCGCAGCGATCGCGATCGGCTGGTCTTCCCCGTCGAGGTCGTCATCGCCAACCGTGACGACAAGCTGCGCGCCGGCATGCCGGTCGACATCAGCCTGCCGGGGACCGAGCGACCATGAGAGGCAGCCCATGCCGATGATCGAGGCACAGGGCCTGACCCGTCGTTTCGGGAGCACCCCCGCCCTCGATGATCTGAGCTTCGCGGTCGAGCGGGGGGAGCTCTTCGGCCTGGTCGGCGCCGACGGCGCGGGCAAGACGACGACCATCAGGGCCTTGGCCGGGCTCATCGCCCTGAATGGCGGTCGCGCGCTGGTCGCTGGTCGCGACCCTGCCTCGGGCGGCAGTGACCTGCGCGAGAGCCTGGGCCTCATGCCCCAACAGGCCAGCCTCTACCCCGACCTATCGGTGGCCGAGAATCTGCGTTTCTTCGGGCGACTGTTCTGCTTGCCGCGCTCCGTGTTTC
>CAZHUY010000298.1:0-7000 GCA_964535465.1 uncultured Myxococcales bacterium | reverse complement strand
ACCTGCTGCGCAGCAACAAGGGATCGATGATTAGACGGCCACGGCCACGACCACGTCTACGACGTTCCGGCTTGGGTTGCGGACGCAGCCCCCCCGCTCTGTGGTGAACTCCGGTCCGCCTCCGCTATCCGTTGCCGCCCGAGCTGGCCCGCGGTCGCGCCACGAACACCGCGCCGATCAGGTCGCGGTTCATGCGCGCGATGAAGTCGGGTGACACCTCTTTGGGGCACACCGAGGCGCACTCCAGGAAGTTGGTGCAGCCACCAAAGCCTTCCTTGTCCATGGCGGTGACCATGGCGTGCACGCGCTGGTAGCGCTCGGGCTGGCCCTGCGGCAACACGCCCAGGTGCGAGATCTTGGCGCCTACGAACAACATGGCCGAGGCGTTGGGGCACGAGGCTACGCAGGCGCCGCAGCCGATGCACGAGGCCGCCTCCATCGCGGTGTCGGCCTTCTCCTTGGACACCAGGATGGCGTTGCCGTCGGGCGCGCTGCCGGTGGGCGCGGTGATGAAGCCGCCGGCCTGGATCACGCGATCCAGGGCGCTGCGGTCGACCATCAGGTCGCGGATGATCGGGAAGGCGCGGGCGCGGAAGGGCTCGATGACGATGACCTGCCCGTCCTTGAAGTGGCGCATGTGCAGCTGGCAGGTGGTGGTGCCGGGCTGCGGGCCGTGCGGCACGCCGTTGATCACCACGCCGCACGAGCCGCAGATGCCCTCGCGGCAGTCGTGGTCGAAGGCGACCGGCACTTTGCCCTCGGCGGTCAGGCGTTCGTTGACCACGTCGAGCATTTCCAGGAAGGACATGTCCGGGCTGATGTCCTTGGCCTCGATTCGCTGCATGTGCCCGACGGCGGTCGCGCTCTCTTGCCGCCAGATCATCAGTACCAGGTTCATTACTTGTAGCTCCGTTGAGCGAGGTGGATGTTTTCGAAGGTCAGCGGCTCCGTGTGGCGCACCGGCTCTTTGCCCTCGCCCTTGTGCTCCCACACCGCCACGTGAGCAAAGCGAGCGTCGTCGCGCTTGGCCTCGCCGTCCGGGGTCTGGTGCTCTTCGCGGAAGTGGCCGCCGCAGGATTCCTCGCGCAGCAGCGCGTCCCGGCACAGCAGCTCGCCGAACTCCAGGAAGTCGGCCACGCGTCCCGCCAGCTCGAGCGATTGGTTCAGCTCGCCCGAGGTGCCAGGCAGGAGCAGGTCGCGCCAGAACTGCTCGCGCAGCTCGGGGATTCGCTTGATGGCCTCTTGCAGGCCGGCCGCGTTGCGCGCCATTCCGCACTTCTCCCACAGCAGTTTGCCCAGCTCGCGGTGGAACGACGTGGCGGTGCGCTTGCCCTTGATGCTGAGCAGCTTGTTGGTGCGCTCGTTGACCTGGGCCTTGACCGCGCCGAACTCGGCGTGGTCGGCCTTGACCGCGCCCGCCTTCACGCCCGCCAGGTAATGGCCCACGGTGTACGGGATGATGAAGTAGCCGTCGGCCAAACCCTGCATCAGGGCCGAGGCACCCAGGCGGTTGGCGCCGTGGTCGGAGAAGTTGGCTTCGCCGGCCACGAACAGGCCGGGGATGGTGCTCATCAGGTTGTAGTCCACCCACAGCCCGCCCATGGCGTAGTGGACGGCCGGGTAGATGCGCATGGGCACCTTGTAGGGGTTTTCGGCGGTGATCCGCTCGTACATGTCGAACAGGTTGCCGTAGCGCTCGCGCACCACCGGCTCGCCCAGGCGCTTGATGGAGGCGGCGAAATCCAGGAACACGCCGCGTCCGCCCGGCCCCACGCCGCGGTTGTCGTCGCACACCGCCTTGGCGGCCCGGCTGGCCACGTCGCGCGGCACCAGGTTGCCGAAGCTGGGGTAACGGCGTTCCAGGTAGTAGTCGCGCTCAGCCTCGGGGATCTGCCCGGGCGCGCGTTGGTCGCCCGCCTTGACCGGCACCCACACGCGGCCGTCGTTGCGCAACGACTCGCTCATCAGGGTCAACTTGGATTGGTGATCGCCGGTGACCGGGATGCAGGTGGGGTGGATCTGCGTGTAGCAGGGGTTGGCGAAGCCCGCGCCGCGCTTGTGCGCGCGCCAACTGGCGGTGACGTTGCACCCCTTGGCGTTGGTCGACAGATAGAAGACGTTGCCGTAGCCACCGGTGGCCAGGACCACGGCATCAGCCGCGTGGGCCTCGACGGCGCCGGTGACCAGGTTGCGCGTCACGATGCCGGCGGCGCGGCCCTCGACCATCACCAGGTCCAGCATCTCGGTACGCGGGAACATCTTGACCTGACCGGTGGCGATCTGGCGCGCCAAGGCCTGGTACGCGCCCAGCAGCAACTGCTGCCCGGTCTGTCCGCGGGCATAGAAGGTACGCGACACCTGGGCGCCACCGAACGATCGGTTGGCCAGCTGGCCGCCGTACTCGCGGGCGAAGGGCACGCCCTGGGCCACGCACTGATCGATGATCTGGGTCGAGATCTCGGCCAGGCGGTGCACGTTGGCCTCGCGGGCGCGGAAGTCTCCCCCCTTGATGGTGTCGTAGAACAGGCGCTGCACGCTGTCGCCGTCGTTCTGGTAGTTCTTGGCGGCGTTGATGCCCCCTTGCGCGGCGATGCTGTGCGCGCGGCGCGGGCTATCCTGGTAGCAGAAACACAGGACGTTGTAGCCCAGCTCGCCCAGCGAGGCGGCGGCGGAGGCACCGGCCAAGCCCGAACCCACCACGATGACGGTGTAGCGGCGCTTGTTGGCCGGGTTGACCAACTTCATTTCGAAGCGTTGTCTTTCCCAGGCGGTGGCCAGGGGGCCGGAGGGCAGATTGGATTTGAGCTCCATGGTTAGCCTCCGACGATCCCGGCCAGCACGGCCACAGGTGCCAAGACGAGACCCACGCAGACAGCCACGGCCACCACCTTGGCGAAGCCGAGCAGCAGGTTCTCGATGCGGCGTTGACGTAGACCCAGGGATTCGAACATGCTGTGCGCCCCGTGCAGCAGGTGCAGGCCCAGCAGGCTGACCGCGCCGATGTACACCAGCGAAACCCAGGGGGTGCGGAAGCCGTTCAACATGTTGGCGTGGATGTCGCCCTCGACGAAGGTGGCGGGCACCACGTTATAGCCCAGGGTCAGGTGGGCCAGGTGAAACAGGAGGAAGACGCCCAGGAAGGGGCCGGAGTACTTCATGGTGCGGGCGGCGTAGCTGGCGCGCAGGTAGCGCCGTGTCTGGTAGCCGACCGGCCGCGCGGCCAGTTGCTGGAAGTAGAGCTGGGCGGCCGCGCAGATGTGAACCACCACCGACAACAGCAAGAGCGAGCGGAAGGTCCACAGGAGGGGGGGCGAGATGCGCAGGAGCCTGCCGTAGGCGTTGATAGCCTCGGGGCCCTTGAGAAACATCATAGTTCCCGCCACGTGCGCGACCGCGAAGACGAGCAGGAAGAAACCTGATAAGGCCATCAGGACTTTTTTCCCGATGGTCGACCGTAGGAAGGGGACTAGGCCAAACATCGGGCAGACTCTTACCACATTCGCGTTTTTTTAGGCTTCAGAATCCAGTTGATTCTGGCCCACGAAAACTTCACATTTGCGGCTCCCCAACAGGAGCATCCATGAGCGACGTGCCAAGCGAGCGGCAGGGCAAGGGGACGGTCTTCGTCCGCCCCGAGATCTGCAAAGGCTGTTCGTACTGCATCGATTTCTGCCCCACCAAGTGCATTGAGTTCAGCAAGGAATTCAACGCCAAGGGGTACCACTTCCCCGTGTTGGCCCGTCCCGCGGACTGCACCGGCTGCGACCTGTGCGGCCTGTACTGCCCGGACTTCGCCATCTACGGCGAGCGTTGGAAGGACATCGATGCGCGCCAGGCCAAGGGCGAGCCGGCGGCCGTGCCTCCCCCGGCAGCGGTCATCGTACCTGGGGGGCAAGAGCCCGAGCCCGCCGACCCCAAGGGCGTGCTGACCGGCATCCATTTCATGGACGGCGATCACGCGGCCTGCGAGGGTGCTCTGGCCGCCGGGTGCCGCTTCGTGGCCGGCTACCCCATCACCCCCTCCACCGAGGTGGTCGAGCGCTTCGCCTCGCGCATTCCCACGGTGGGCGGCATGTTCATCCAGTTGGAGGACGAGTTGGCCTCCAGCATCGCGGTGCAAGGCGCCACCTGGGGCGGCAAGAAAACCCTAAGCGTCACCTCGGGCCCCGGCTTCTCATTGATGATGGAACACATCGGGTACGCCGCCATCACCGAGACCCCGGGCGTGTGGGTCGATGTGCAGCGCGGCGGTCCCTCGACCGGCCTGCCCACCCTGCCGGCCCAGGCCGACATGATGCAGGCCAAGTGGGGCAGCCACGGCGACTACGAGATCATCGCCATCGTCCCGAACTCGCCGCAGGAGTGCTTCGATCTGATGATCAAGGCCTTCAACCTGGCCGAGATTTTTCGCTGCCCCGTCATGTTCATGATGGACGAGGTGGTGGGGCACATGGTCGAGCGGGTGGAGATCCCCACGGCCGACCGCATCAAGGTGGTGCCACGCAAGTGGACCAAGAAGCCGGTGGGGCAATACAAGCCCTACGCCACCACCGATGACGATCCCGTGCCCGAGATGACCAAGGCGGGTGACGGCCACCGCATTCACGTGACCGGCCTGACCCACGACGAGCGCGGCTACCCCATGATGAACGCGGGCACGCAGGCCAAGATGGTGCGCCGCCTGCTCTCCAAGATTCGCGACGCCGGCGACAAGCTGGTCGATGTGCGCGAGGACGGCGTCGAGGGTGCGAACATCGTGGTGGTCTCGTACGGCATCACCTCGCGCATCGCCATGTCGGCGGTCGAGCGGGCGCGGCAGAAGGGTCTCAAGGTCGGGCACGCCCGCCTGGTCATCGCCTGGCCCTTCCCGGCCAAGCGCATGCAAGAGATCGCCAAGACGGCCAAGACCTTCATCATGCCCGAGCTGAACATGGGGCAGATGGTGCGCGAGTTGGAGCGCGCGGTGGGCAGCACCTCGCGCGTGATCAGCATTCCCCACGCCGGCGGCTCGGTGCATGAGCCCGAGGCCATTCTGGCTGCCATCGAGGAGGCCCGCCGATGACTGACAATCGTAATGGTAACCCTGGGAGTGTTCCCATGCCCTCCCGCGATGGTACGCCGCCAGCAGAGCTGGCGGACTCCCCACGCGGTGAAATCAAGAGCATCAACCCGGTGATGCCGTACCTGCGGCAGGATCGCCTCCCGCACATCTGGTGCCCGGGTTGCGGCATCGGCACCACGGTCAATTGCTTCACGCGCGCTCTCGACGAGTCGGGCATGAACATGGACGAAATCGCCGTCGTATCCGGCATCGGCTGCACCGCGCGCTCGGCCGGCTACCTGAACCTCGATTCCTTCCACACCACGCACGGCCGGGCCATTCCCTTCGCCACCGGGCTGAAGCTGGCCAACCCCAAGCTGAAGGTGGTGGTGTACTCGGGTGACGGCGATCTGACGGCCATCGGCGGCAACCACCTGGTGCACGCCGCCCGTCGCAACATGGACCTGATGGTCATCTGCGTGAACAACTACACCTACGGCATGACCGGTGGTCAGGTGGCGCCCACCACTCCGCTCGGCGCCAAGCAGACCACCATGCCCTTCGGCAACTTCGAGGCGTCCTTCAACCTGCCTTTCCTGGCCGATGCGTGCGGCGCGACCTACGTGGCGCGCTGGACGGTCTTCCACGTGCGCCAGTTGGCCAAGTCCATGGCCGAGGGCCTGAAGAAGAAGGGCTTCGTGTTCATCGAGGCGCTCTCGCCCTGTCCGACTCTCTACCAGCGCCGCAACAAGCGCGGCGACGGCGCGGACGAGCTGAAGTTCTACAAAGAGAACAGCGTGATCAAACACGGGGCCGACACCAAAGAGCTCGGACTGACCTTCAACGGTCCCATCACCGTCGGAAAATTCGTGGACCGCGAGCGCCCCACCTGGCTGGACAGCATGAACGATCACCTCAGCAAGGTGCTGGGTGACGCGTACAAGACCTACGGAGGCTAACGTGGCTAGAACTGAAATTCGCGTCGGCGGTTTGGGCGGTCAGGGTGTCATCCTGTGTGGCTCGATCATCGGCAAGGCCGCGGCCATCTACAACAAGCAGCACGCGACGCTGATCCAGGCCTTCGGTCCCGAGGCACGCGGCAGCGCGTGCAGCGCCCAGGTCACCGTGGCCGACGAGCCCATCGGTTATCCTTACGTGCGCAACCCTGACATCCTGGTGCTGCTCTCGCAGGACGCCTTCAACCAGTTCTCGCCCCAGCTGAAGCCCGACGGTTTGGTGCTGTACGAAAGCGAGCTCATCAAGGTGGAAGGCAAGCTGCCGCCCACCGCGAAGGCGCTGGGGATCCCGGCGACCCGCTTCGCCGAGGAGCTGGGCCGCCGCTTGGTGCTCAACATCGTGATGGCCGGCTTCTTCACCGGCGCCACCAATCTGTTGACCATCGACGCCGTCGAGAAGGCGGTGCTGGACAGCGTGCCCAAAGGCACCGAGAGCCTGAACGTGAAGGCCTTGATGAAGGGCTACGAGTTCGGGCGGAACCTCGTCAAGGCGTAGACACCCGAGTCAGCAGCCGCGGGCACGGGAGGGACTTCCGAGTCAGCGTGCTGCGGAGAGCGAAGTGCTGACGGCAAAACGAGGGTCTGAGGTGTACGTAACTCGCTGGAGGATTCGGGGGACGCGGACCCTGACGCGTGTGTCGTCCTGATCTCGGGAGGTCACGACGGCGCTCCGCCGGCAAGCACGCCCTGCTCGACCACCCGGTTTTGTGGCTCCGATGATGATTGCGCGACCTTGCCCTTCCCGTATGAGCAGTGCCTTACGGGGTACACTTGCGCCATCAAGTCTGTCGTGGGTCCTTTGGCGTGCCGGTCGAGTTGCGTGTGCAAGGATTTCCTGCGCGTCCCGGTTCCGATTCCAGCCGCGTGCCTCGTGGACGGCGGCAATTCGCACTAAATCACCGTTCATGATTCCGGATCAGAAAAAAGGTTGAAAAGCACGGGA
>CAZHUY010000297.1:0-7068 GCA_964535465.1 uncultured Myxococcales bacterium | reverse complement strand
GACCCGTGTTGCTGACCGGCGCCGCTGATGCCGGCGATCTTGCCCAGCTCCACGCCCGCGGCCTTCAGCTCTTGCAGAACCAGATCCAAGGCCTCGACCCACATCAGCGGATCGGCGTGCTTGATGGACGAATCGGGATTGGGCAAAAAGCCGGTGGGCGATTTGTACTGCGGCAGCCGCCCGCCGAAGTTCACGCTCTTGTCAGCCACCACCTTGCCCGAGTCGGTGTCGATGACGAGCGCCGAGAGGCTTTGCGTACTTGAATCGAGGCCAAGAAACAGTGCCATGTCCGTCCTTCTTGCTGGTCGTTGAATCGGCTTCGCATCGTCGCGCAGGAAAGGCCGAGTTTCAAATGAGATCTACAAAGGCGCAGCTAGCTGCAGGGCTTCCCACGCCTAAAAAACCGTTGAGATCGAGAGATCGTGCTCTTTTCCCGACCCCTCTGCGGATATCGTGCTCCTTTGTGGCCTGTGCGGAACGCGGAGCACAAACAGGTCAACCAGCGACAAGGTTGGCGACGAAAACACGGTCCCTGCGCTCTGCACTTCATGACGCTTGCGACTGTAGACACGTTGCCGCGTTCTGCTTCAGACTGTGCATGTGATTCGGGCTCGTCATCTCTCGGCGGCACCTGCGAACGGAGTCCATCCTTTCTATGGTGAGGGGCGACGCCCATGACCGCGTGGCTGCTGGCGCTGTGGTTGGCGCTCGATGTTCAGGGCACGCTCACCTGCCCGACCCCGGCCGAGGTCAGCCAGCATCTGGCCGGTCTGCTGCCCGAGCGCGGGAGCACGGAAGCGCCATCTCGGGCACACCTTTCGGCCGGCGAGGGTTTCGTGCACATTGCGCTGGTGGGCCCCGATGGGGGCCTGTTGGCTGAGCGACGACTCGACCGATCGGGCCCCTGCGGGGAGATGGCCGAAGCGGTGGCGGTCATTCTCGCGGCCTGGCAAGCCCAGTACAGTCCGACGCTGGTGCCTGGGGCCATCGAGCCCGCCGCTCCCGCGGCCGTGGCGTCGCCGGCCTTGGAGGTCGTGCCGACACGGCCCTGGCTCTTCGACGCAGGCCTTGGCGTCCTCACCTCCATGGTGGGCACTCAGGCCGCCTTGGGCGCCAAGCTGACAGGGGTCCTGACGCCCTTGGCGCACGGTCTGGGATTCTCATGGGCCTCCTCGGCTTCCACGAAACACAGCCAGGCCATTGCGGACCCGTCCGGGCAGGCCGAATGGATCCGGCCGGCCCTGGCCCTGGGACCCAACCTGCGCCTCCAGGGGGATCGCTTGGCGCTCGATGTCCATGGCGATGCCGTGTTGGCGATCCTTCACGTCAAGGGCGTGGGCCTTGCCTCGACGGCGTCCGATACCTCCGCGCAGTTGGGGCTTGCCGCCGGGGTGCGTGGGCTTTGGACCTGGGCAAGAGGCGCGATCTGGGTCGGGACCGACCTCTTGGGCTTCCCAGGCCAGGACAACCTGACCATCGGAAATCGCGGGCAGGTCGGGCGTTTGCCGCACCTGGAGATTCAGGTTTCGCTGGGGGGATCACTGGGGCGATTTCGGTGAAAGATCCGCACGACCTCACGACACAAGGCCAGTACACCATGGCCGCGCCCAGGTCGGATATCAGACACGCCACGCCCGGTGCGGGCACGGCCCTGGATCTGGACGCGCTGTATCGCGCGCACGCGTCCACGGTCGCGCGCTGGGCCAACCGGCTGGCAGGCCCGGCCACCGACATCGACGATCTGGTCCATGAGATCTTCCTGGTGGCAGGCCAGCGCCTGGCCGAGTTTCGCGGCGAAGCCAAGGTGACCACCTGGCTTTACCGGATCACCGAACGACTGGCCCTGGAACGCCGGCGCCGGGATCGATTCCGTCGCTGGTTCTCGCGTGCCCGGTCGCTCGATATCGAGCGCGTGTTCTCGCCCTCGCAGCCCACCCCGCTCGAAACCCTCGAGCGACGGCAGTCGGTCGAAGCCGTTTACCGCATGCTCGACCGGCTGCCCGACAAGTACCGCACGGTGCTCATCCTCTTCGAGATCGAGGAGTTGTCGGGCGAGGAGATCGCGGCGCTCACGGGTCAGAAGGAAGCGACGGTTTGGGTTCGCTTGCACCGCGCGCGAGCCCGATTCCTGAACGAGATGAAGCGAGACTTGGGGAGAGAGCCATGAGTCACGACGATGAGCAAGCCCCGATTCGCGAGCGTTGGACGGCGCGACCGGCCGGACGCGACGACGAAGCCACGGCGGGTGCCTTGCTGCGGACCGCGGCCGAACACGGCCCCCTGACCGAGAAGCGGCTGGCCGAGATCCACACACGCCTGCGCCGCAACCGCGGGCCGCGCTCCCTGGCCCGGCCTGCCCCGCGCTTGCTCCGGCAATTGGTGTTCGCTGCCGGGTTGTTGCTCTTTGGCGGCGTACTGTCCGCCGCGGTCATGCAGGTCATGCGCAAGCCACTGAAACAGCCCGAAGCCGCGCCCGCGCCGGTGCTCGAGAGCAAGAAAAAGCCAGCCCGACGCCCGCCCGCAGGCCGCGCGCCCACCGAGGAGACCGCCACGACTGAGCCCGAGGCTCTGGCACCTGACCTGCCGCCCCCTGGGCCACCGGTCGCCGAGGTGCCCCCCTCTGTTCCCCAGTCGCAGAGCCAGGCTCCGGCCTCGGCATCGGCGCCCCGCTTGCCAGTTCCGCATCGGCGGGTCGCGATCAAGGACCCCTTCCATGAACCGATCGCGCCCCAAGTGCGTTCCGCGCCGCTTCCGACCGTGACCCCGTCCGCGCCCACGCCAAGCTCTCTCGCGCCGGCGGCGATGCCCAGCCCGTCCCTCAACACGCCGGTGGAGCACCCGGTGCCCACGGTCGCGCCCACGCCAGCCCTGCCGACCCCGACGCCATCAGCTCCACTCCCGATTCAGCCCGAGCCCTCGCGCCTGGCGCGTGAATCTCGTTGGCTGGCCAGCGCCATCGGCAAGTTGAGGCAGGAGGGTCAGCCCGAACAGGCCCTTGCCATCCTCGATCAACACCGGGCCGAGCTGGGCGCGGGGGCCCTGGCCGCGGAGGCGAGCGCCACCCGCATCGAGGCCTTGCTGCGGATGGGGCGCAACGGACAGGCCCTGGAGATCCTGGATGGGCAACGGCTGTCGGCGCGCGGGTTGGAGCGCGAAATGCTGGTGGCGCGGGCCGAATTGCGTGCGGAGAGAGGCCGGAACGCATCGGCGATGCACGATTTCGATCTGATCCTCTCCGCACCCGGACGCGTGGACGGGCTCACCGAACGCGCCCTTTATGGACGCGCCACCTGTCGCGCCAAGAACGGCGACCGCAACGGTGCACATGATGATCTGGCGAAGTACCTAGAGGCTTTTCCCCAAGGCCGCTTCGCCCCAGAGGCACGCGCAGCCTTGTCCCAGCAACTTCGATGAAAGATCCGGGCTGGCTCGATCCACAAGTGGCCACGGAGGCCGTCACATGAAACGTCGACATATTCTGCTCTGCCCGATCCTCTTGTTAGCGTGCAACGTCGACCACAACTTGGGAACCGCCCTCCAGCTCGCGGATGCCGGGGTGGATGCACCTGTGACCAACACGGCACCCTCGGCCGATGCGGACCCATCGTCGACGGGAGGCGGCGCGGTCGGTGACAACTCGGACGCCGGCTCAGGTGGATCGACGGGAGGCAGCTCGCTGACGGGGAGCGGAACCTCTGCCTTGGCCGGCTCTGGCGGAACGTCGTCCTCGGAGGTGATCCCGCCGTCGGGGGGAACTTCGTCCCTGGGCACAACCTCGTCTGCGGGTGGATCGTCGCTGGGCGGGAGCACCGGCACCTCCGACGGTTTCAAGGACGGCCCCTGTGACATCTACAACGCCGCCAGAGTGCCATGTGCCGCCGCCTACAGCGTGGTCCGGGTTCTCTCGAAGTCGTACCAGGGCCCCTTGTTCCAGGTCAGGGCCGGCAGCTCGAGCGCCAACAACAGCATGTCGGGCGGCACCACCAAGGACATCATGCCGGGCCCAGACGGCTTCGTGGACTCCTCGACCGTCGACGAGGCTTGCGGCAACACGTACTGCACGGTCTCAGTCCTTTATGACCACTCGGGAAACGAGAACCACATCAAGCGGGCACCCAAAGGGAACACCGCCGGCGGCGCCACCGGCGCCTTGGACAACTACGAATCGATCGCCACCAAGGGCAAGGTGAAGGCGGGCGGTCACGATGTCTACTCGCTCTACATGAACAAGGTCGAGGGGTACCGAAGCACGGTCGTGGGCAACAAGATGCCCGTGGGTAAGGAGCCGCAAGGCACGTACATGCTCGCGGATGGCACGCGAAAGGCGTCCGCTTGCTGTTGGGATTTTGGCAACGTCACCACCAAGCCCGCCACTGAGTGGGCCTTCATGGACGCCATCTGCCTTGGGCACACTTGGTGGGGGAACAGCAAGGACGCGAACTGGTTCGGTTTCGGCATCGACTTCGAAGGCGGCGTTTGGGCCGGCGGCTCGAAGATGGGCGACCCCGGATACGGGGTGCTCGACCAGGTTGGGCCGACCAACACGAACAACCCGTCCATGCACGCGGCGAAGTTCGCCCTGGGCTTCATCAGGGTGAGTCCAGACGAATACGCCATCAGGGTCGCCGATCTGGGCAAGGACAACGAGCTCAAGGAAGCCTGGAAGGGTGGCTTGCCCGTCCCCATGATCCACAAGGGCGGCATCGTGCTGGGTGTCGGCGGCGACAACAGCAACAACTCGTTCGGTACCTTCTACGAAGGCGCCATGGTCGCGGGCTACCCGACCGACGACATCGAAGCAGCCGTCCTGAAGAACATCAAAGACGCCGGCTACTCGCCCCTGCCGTAGCCCGTCAGCTCTCTCAACGGGCGAGTGATTCCAACCGGGCTCGCCTTCGTGCCACCGTCATGACCGGGCTCGGATTCTCCGAGCCATGGACAGGCCCAGCCTGTCGAGAAGCCGCGACTGCATTCACCCCAAAGGAGATACACATGAAGGTCCAGTCACAGGTGTTCGCCCTCGCATGGGCTTTGGGAATGGCCGGCGCGTGCACTTCCGCAAGCTCGAGCACGCCGGGCACCGGGGGCCACTCTGGCGGCAAGCCCTCCTCCTCCGCTTCGGGTGGATCAGGTGGCGGTGACCCATCGTGCCCTGCCGCCGACGGGTGCGGGGGCGACGTGGTCGGCACCTGGCAGGTGAAGTCGTCGTGCCTGAAGTACAGCGGCGAGGCCGATATCGCCTATCTGGGTCTGACCTGCATACCCAACGTGGCCACCATCGAAGGATCGTTGACCGTGACCGGGACATTGAACCTGGGCACGGACAACAAGTTCAACGAAGACACGGTCACCGAGGGGAGCGAGACTTGGGGATTGGACAAATCGTGTCTGGAGCTATCGGGAACCCGCGTGAGCTGCTCGCGCGTCGGCCAGGTCTTCGCCGCCACCCTCGAGCCTTTCGGCTACGAGAGCATGACGTGCGAGAACGCCAGCAGCGGCGGCGGGTGCACGTGCGAGGCCCGCATCAACCGAAAGGGCGGGATGGGCATCCTCTTCAACGACGTGAAGGCCAAGGGGAGCTACAAGACAGCCAACAACAGGATCACCGTCGGGGACACGCTGGGCTACTCGTACTGCGTGAAGGGAGGCGAGATGACGGTGGTGCCCATTCCCGTCAAAGACAGCGGCACGCCCTACGAAGGCTCAATCACCTTGGAAAGGAGCATGGGTGGAGGCGGCGGTTCGAGCGCGGGCGGGAGCGGAGGTGGCGGCGGAGGCGGCAGCACGACGAGCTCTGGTCCAGGGGGATCCCTGGCTGGTACATCGGCAGGAGGCGCGGGTGGCACCTCGACCCGAGGTGGCGCGGGCGGCACATCGACCCGGGGCGGCTCAGGCGGAGGCTCGGCAAGAAGCACGACCGGCGGCTCGGGCGGCACTTCGACCGCAGGGGGCAGCTCGGGCTCGGCGGGGACCAGCGGCTCGAGCGGCAGTGGCGGAGAGGTGAAGGATGGCCCTTGCGACATCTACAAGGCCGCCAACATGCCTTGCGCGGCGGCGTACAGCATGGTTCGCGTCCTCTCCAAGTCCTACAAAGGCCCCCTGTTCCAGGTCAGGGCTGGCAGCTCGAGCACCAACAACACCATGTCGGGTGGCACGACCAAGGACATCAGTCCGGGTTCGGATGGTTTCGTGGACTCCTCCACTGTCGATGAGGCCTGTGCCGGCACCTATTGCACGGTCTCGGTTTTGTACGACCATTCCGGGAACGGAAACCACATCAAGCGAGCGCCCAAGGGCAACGCGGCCGGTGGAGAGAAAGCAACGCTCGACGACTACGAATCGATCGCCACCAACGGCAAGGTCAAGGCCGGTGGGCACACCGTCTACTCGCTCTACATGAAGGCGGTGGAGGGGTATCGCTCCACCGTGGTCGGCAACAAGATGCCCGTGGGCAAGGAGCCGCAGGGGACATACATGCTGGCCGATGGCACGCGCAAGGGGACCAAGTGCTGCTGGGATTTCGGCAACGTCACCACCAAACCCGCGACGGAGTGGGCCTTCATGGACACCATCTGCTTCGGGAGCACCTGGTGGGGGACGGGCGCGAGCCCCGGCCCATGGTTCGGTATCGACTTCGAGGGCGGCGTTTGGACCGGCGGCACCAAGGAAGGCGACCCCGGCTACGGGGCGCTCGACAAGGTCGGTCCTCCCAACACCAAGAACCCCTCGATGGACAAGGCCAACTTCGCCCTGGGCTTCATCCGGGTCAATCCCACCAGCTACGCCATCAGGGTCGCCGATCTGGCCAAGGCCAACGACCTGACCGAGGCCTACAACGGGGGAGTCCCCGTCACGGTCAATCACAAGGGCGGGATCGTGTTGGGCGTGGGCGGTGACAACAGCAACAACTCATTGGGAACCTTCTACGAAGGCGCCATGGTTGCGGGTTTCCCGACCAACGACATCGAGGCCGCCGTCATGAAGAACATCAAGGAGGTGGGCTACGCGCTGCCTTAGTGCCTCCAGTCAGAAGTGCTGTCATGTTTCGGTGGTCGAGACGCCCGGCCG
>CAZHUY010000296.1:0-7095 GCA_964535465.1 uncultured Myxococcales bacterium | reverse complement strand
TGCATGCTGCACGCCCGCGCACATCGCCCCGTTAACGCGCAGTATGCATGCTGCACGCCCGCGCACATCGCCCCGTTAACGCGCAGTATGCATGCTGCACGCCCGCATAGATCGCCCCGACTGGCCCCTTCGGAAATCGCTAGAACAGGATCTGCGCGCCCAGATCCGCGGAGATGAAGCCAGCTCCGTCGCTGCCCAGGTAGCCACCGCCGGTGACGCCCACGAACAGGCGGAAGTGGGTTTGCAGTTCGATGAGACCGCGCGCCGACAGGGCGGCGTAGAGGAACGACTTGGACGGCGCGTGCGCGAAGCCGAGCTGTCCACCGATCTGCGGACGGATATCGCCCGAGTAGGTGGTCAGCCAGGACGAGATGCCGCCCGCGCTGGTGTAGACGGCATCGCCCCCGCCCTTGGGCTCGCACCGATCCACTCGGCCGAACACGCCCAAGTCGGTGATGTCGTTGATGCCGTAGTGGATGGCGGCCTGGCCGCCGAAGCTGGGTTGCTTGCGCCCCTCGCCACCGACGAAGGAGACGTTGGGGCCGAGATCGAGCAACAGATCGCCTTCGGACGCAAGGCACGTCGAGGCGGCCAGCACGGCCAAGGCACCACAGAGAACCGCGGAGCGTTTCATTGTCCACCCTCCTGGGGCAGTTCGACCTGAATCAGTTCTTGCGAGTCACTGAGGTAGATCTTGGTTTCGTAGGGGATGCGCCCCGGGGCGGTCAGACCGATGATGTGCGTGCCGGGGGGCAGTTTGAGCACGCTCGAGCTGCCGTCGAAGGAGCGGGCGGGACCCACCTGCTGTCCATCGACCCAGACCACGGCGTCGCGGGGCTTGACCTTGAACACCACCGAGCCCGACTGATCGTCGGTGCGGACGCTGGTTCTCGGGGCCGCGCAGCCAAGCATTGCGGCGATCAACAACACGCTGGCCAAAGCTCTCATTACTGCACCTCCGCGTGGGCTTCGAAATCAGTGGTGATGCTCTCTTGCGACGCGACGACTTCGCACATGGCGCCTTCGCCGATGCCTTCGCCAAAGAGCGTGGCCACCTTGACCCGACCCACGACCGTTCCCGGCAGCTCCATGGTGGTGTTGGAGGCCTTGTTGTGCACCTTCTTGCCCGGCTTGTAGATGGACAGGAACATGCCCGGCTTCAGATTCGAGCTCTTGCCCGCGCCGATGGCCACGGTGCTGCCCTGCACATCCACGATGGGCGCCCGCCAGGGCCGGGCGTGCAGGCTGATGAGCATGTTGCCGGTCAGCTTGGCGACGGCGCCGTTGAGGGCGCGGTCGGTCAGGGTGGCGTCGTAGCCCGCATGACCGCCGAAACCCAGCGTCTGCGACGATTCGTTGCGCGCGTCGGCCTCGCCGAACTCGGAGAAGAAGGCCACGCCGGTCTTGGGATCGATCAGACGAATGGCGACCTTGGCGTGGGCGGTTTGCACCTTGGTCTTGGACAGACCGTGGTCGACCCACTCGGACTTGGTGCCAAACTCCGTGACCGCGCCCACCGCGATGGCGGTCACCGAGGCCAGTTGCGGCTGTTGCCCTTGCAGGGCGGCTTCCTTCTGCAACTCGGGCAGGGCCTGGCGTTCGATGATGACGAACTCGCCGGTCTTCACCAGGTGGGTCGACAGGACGTCGGCGGCCTGGCCACCCAGATCGTCCACCGCCCCGAACAGGTTGTTGCCATAGCCAGTCTTGTCCTCGAACTTGGCGATGGCGATCCTGTGTTTCAGGCCGACGTAGGGTCGCGCGGCTGTCATCTGGGTCGGGGTCAGCGGCATGCTGACCTCTTTGATGGTCGAGGCGCAACCGAAGAAGGTGGCCGACGCCAGGATCAGGGCAAGGCTACTTTTTCTTAACATTCACGGCTCCTAGGGGGATGGTGCTCATCATTATACCTGCGTTTTCGGAGGCGATGGGCTCGTAGGGCGTCACGGCGGCGTGGACCGCCGTATTCACCAAACCACCAATCAGATCGGCCAACCCGCTGCCGCCACCGCCGCCGTTGCCGGGGGCCTTGGAGAGCGTGTTCTTGTGACTCCAGAGCAGCTTGCCGCTGCGGCAGTCGATCAAGCTCATCTCGAAGCCGACGTTCACGGTCGAAGAGAGCACGATGTACTTCGAGCTCCACTCGGTCACACGGGTCTTGAGGACCGCGTCCACGCCGAAGACCTCGGCGAACTTCTGCGTGGGGAGCACGTTGAGCCGGCCGGGGTCGTTGAGCTTGTTGGCGACGAAGAGCTGCATGGCCAGCTCGGGGCTGACCACGTAGTAACCACGCTGGGCAAGCTTGGAGAACAAGAAGGGATACGCCTTCTCCAACACGTCGGTGTTGGAGGTCGTGTTCTCGGGCGGCAAGACCAGAACGGTCTTGGGCTGCATCTTGGTGAAGTCCGGCGTGGTGTGCACGATCGGCGTGGTCGCGCAAGCGACCGAGAACAGTGCCAGCCCCAGAATCGGGATAAGCTTGGTATTCATTCGGCACCTCCCTACTTGGATCCAGCGGCCGGGGCGGTCCCGGGATTAGGGGTGGAAGGGGCAGCGGCCGGAGCCGACGCGCTGGCCGGGGTCATTTCGGGTGCCTCGGCGGGCCCCTTGTTGGCCAGGCGGCCGATGGCGACGACAGCGAAGTTCGGGTAGTTCTTGTTCTCGAGTGCGAACTCCTTCTCGGCCTCTTGCATACGTCCGGTCAGCAAAAGGTGGGTTCCGTAGGAGGCGTGCAGGCCCTGAGTGGTGGGACCGTACTTGATGGCCTTCTGGTACTCGGCATCGCATTCGTTCTTCTTGCCGTCCAGATGGCAGCGAAGCGCAGACTCATACGAGGGCCAGGGAGACGGCGTGGCACATCCCACCGCGCCGGCTGCCAATACGAGGAACACGAAACATCGGTTCATAGGTCACTCCTTCCGACGACTCTGAAGCCATTCCAATCAAGGATTGTGGCCTTCTAAGCCGGTATAACGCGGGTGTCAATTGTCGGTTATCGGCTACGATAGGCGGGCTGGAGGAATGATTCGATGAAGCTGAACGTCGGTCTGCTGATCGTGACCGGGTCATTGGCACTCGCGGCCTGCGGGGACGACAAGAATGGCTCCGCCCAGAATCCGGTGCTCGGTGAGCCGTGTTCGGTGGAAGGGCAACGGTCGGAATGCGCCAAGGATGGCTTTCCGAATGCCTGCGTCCAGTGTCAGGGCCAGTGGTTCGTCTGCCAGGGTGGAACGTGGACATCCGTCCACTGCGATCCCATGCAGCGAGATGCTGGGGCCGGAACGCCCGACAGCTCAACCAGCCCAGGCGACACCCCGCTTGCGCCGGTCGCAGGTGGGGCATGCTCGGTGGAAGGGCAGCAGTCGGAATGCGCCAAGGATGGTTATCCTGCTGCGTGTCTTGCCTGCTGGGGCAGTTGGCTTGTCTGCCAGAGTGGCAAGTGGTTGCTCGTCCACTGTGATCCGATAGTGCCCGTCGATGCGCCCGTCGACACTCAGAGCGTGGACGTTCCGCTGGATCTTCCTGAGTCAGACGCGGATTCGTCTTCTTGAGCGCCTTGGGGCCCGGGAGGCTCGCGCCATTAGAGGAGGCGAGCCGTGCGCGGGCCAAGACACGCGTAGAAAGACCGCACCAAATGCGAAGCGAGCGCGCCACGGGGCCGGGAGACTCGTGCCATTAGAGGAGTCGCTCGATGTCCGCATGGTCCTTCCGTCGTTCCCTGTGTCTTGGCATCGCCTTGATGGCCGTCGGGTGCGCCTCTGGTTCCTCGGGAAAGACCGCGGGATCCTCGGGCGGCGCGGCCGGCGGCGCATCCAGCGAGGGCGGCACGACCGCGTCCGGCGGCAGCGGAGCCCAGGGTGGCAGCAGCGCCTCGGGAGGACTGGCGAGCAGCTCGGGTGGACGCGTTGAAGGCAGCAGCGCCCATGCCGGCAGCACGGGACAGGGGGGCAGAAGCTCCGCCACGGATCGGTCGAGCAGCGCGGGAGCCAGCGCGGGCGCGTCGGGCGGGGGCACGATTTCCAGCGCCTCCGGCGGCGCGATGACTGGCGGGACCACGAACTCCGGCGGCGCGATGACGACGGGTGGGACCGCGAACTCCGGCGGCACGACGACAACGGGCGGGACGACGAACTCGGGGGGCACCAGCGGGTCGGGCGGGGCCGGCGCGTCGGGCGGAACCAGCGGGTCGGGCGGCACGAGCGCGACAGGCGGTAACAGCACCTCGCCCTTCGTCCTCGACTGGGAAGACAACTTCGATTCCTTCGATGCGGCCAAGTGGACGCTGCAGACCCACTCATGGGACAGCAACCTGGCGCAGTTCTCGACCCAGAACACCAAGGTCGCCTCCGGCATCCTCAGCATCAACCTGACCCGCGAACCCAGCGACACCGCCAAGCCCTACCGCGGGGTCGAGATGCGTTCCATCAAGACCCTGACCTACGGCAAGATCTCCGCGCGCCTGCGCTTCGCCAAGGGGCCGGGCGTGGTCACCGGCTTGGTGGCCATCTACACGCCCTGGCCGGCCGGCGACTGGAACGAGATCGACATCGAACACCTGGGCAAGTCACCCAGCGCCGTGCAACTGAATTGCATGACCTACGCCGGCACGCCCATCGCGAACCCCACCACCTCCGTCACGCCCACGCAGGATCCGCAAGTGACGACGCTGGGCTTCGACGCCGAGGCCGATTTCCACCAGTACGACATCGAATGGACCCCAGCCGGCGTGAAGTTCATCATCGACGGCACCCTGCAGCGCACCTGGACCGCCCAGATCGCCAAGATGAAGCTGCCCCAGAACATCCTGTTCACCATCTGGGCTTCCTCATCAGCCGACTGGGCCGGCCCCATCTCCTCCGCCACTCTCCCCACCAGCGCCGAAATCGACTGGATCAAAGTCTATTCATGGAAGGGCTGACTCAGGCCGGGCCCTGGATCCAACATAACCAAGCGCGGTGCCTGGCTCCTGCCGCGACAAAGCCAGCACCCGCTGGGTGAAGAAGGTGGTCGTGGCCGTGGCCGTGGTCGTGGCCGAGCAACTTGTCCGCTCTTCCGCCGACAATCACGCATGTTCGGCTTCCAGAAACTTGATGTCTATCGTTGTGCGGTGACGTTCCTGGGCGTTGCCTCGACGCTGGCCGTGCGGGTACCCCGCGGCCACAGCGCGCTTTCGGACCAGCTTCGCCGAGCCGCCCTTTCGGTTCCGCTCAACATCGCCGAAGGTAGCGGCAAAGGCACGATGGAGGATCGCGAGGCACGGGGCCGTCCCAAGTTTGTCGGCACCCGGATGCCCGTATTACGTAGCATCGTAAAATGGTCTTGACCGATTTACGATGGCTCGTAGGATGGTCTTGTTACCGAGGACGACTTGCGCAGGGTATACGACACCATCCTAACCGACCATTTGGCACGCCATCGCCAGATGGCCTTCGTGTCGGGGCCTCGGCAGGCAGGCAAGACCACGGCGTGCCGCCAGGCTCAGCCCGAGCCGGCGTACCTCAACTGGGACGACCTTGGCCACCGCCGCATCATCCTGGCGGGTCCCGAGGCCATCGCTACCCACGCAGGCGCGGACCAGCTACGCCAGAGCCCGCCAGTCGTGTTGCTAGACGAGATCCACAAGCACCCGCGCTGGAAAGGGTTGCTCAAGGGCCTGTTCGACACCTGGGAGGGGCGCCTGCGCGTGTTGGTCACGGGCAGCTCCAGGCTGGACGTCTATCGCCGTGGCGGTGACAGCCTGATGGGACGCTATTTCCTCTACCATCTTCACCCATTGTCCGTGGCGGAGATCCTGGATGCATCGCTGCCGACTGGTCCGACTCGACCGCCGCGCGAGCTGGCCGAGGCCGAATGGACCGCGCTGTGGGAGCACGGCGGTTTTCCCGAGCCCTTCCTGAAGCGCGATCCCGCCTTCAGTCTGCGTTGGCGACAGCTGCGTCGGCATCAGCTGCTGCGCGAGGATCTGCGCGACCTCACACGCGTGGCCGAGATCGATCGTTTGCAGGCCATGGCGGACATTCTGGCCGAGCGCTCAGGGAGCCAGACCAAGCTGTCCGGTCTGGCTAGCGACATCCATGCCGCCGTCGACACCGTTCGCCGTTGGGTGCCGTTGCTCGAATCGCTGCACCACTGCTTCGTGCTGCCGCCCTACTCGGCGCGCATCGCCAACGCCATCCGCAAGGAGCCCAAGGTCTACTGGTGGGACTGGTCCGACGTGGATGATCCAGGACGACGTTTTGAAACCATGGTGGCGCTGCACATGCGCAAGGCCGTGGATGGCTGGACCGACCTGGGCATGGGCGCCTTCCGTCTCTACTACGTGCGGGACAAGTTGCAGCGTGAGGTCGACTTCCTGGTGACCCGCAATCGCAAGCCCTGGCTGTTGGTCGAGGCCAAAACCAGCGACACCACGCTCTCGCCCGCGCTCTCCTACTACCATCAAAAACTGAACACTACGCACGCCTTCCAAGTCGTGCGAGAGCTGCCCTTCGTGGCCGCTGATTGCTTCGCCCGGCGGGATCCCGTGGTGGTTCCGGCACGCACACTGCTATCGCAACTTCTGTAGTCGGATCGTCTGCATATCCCCTTCCTGCCTTCCTGCCTTCCTCAGAGGCTATCAGGCTCGGTCCCGCGGGCCGCGGCAGGCGCACTTCGCGTTCAGCCGAGCTCGACCAGCGCGTGGCGCTCGCGACCGTCGTCGACGAGGTGGATCTTGCCGTCAGGCTGATCGGCGCCGTCCACCACCACCCGACGCGTGAGGTGGGTGGCCTCGCCCACCTTGCGAAACTGGATGTGATAGTAGGTGTTGCGGTAGCGGTAGGTGAGCTTGAAGCCGGTCCAGGCGGAGGGGAGGAGCGGCCGGAAGGAGAGGACATCGGTCTCCAGGCGAAGGCCGAGGAGATCCTCGACGAGCAGGCGATAGAGCCAGGCGGCGGCGCCCGTGTACCAGCTCCAGCCACCTTGGCCCTCGTGGCCGCGAGCCGTGTAGAGATCGGCGGCGACCGCGTCAGTAAAAAGCTAGTAGGTCTTGACGTGCTCCGGTGTGTCGCCGTGTCGGACGGGGTTCAGGTGCTGGAAGATCTCCCAGGCGATCTC
>CAZHUY010000295.1:0-7103 GCA_964535465.1 uncultured Myxococcales bacterium | reverse complement strand
TGCGCTGGCAGTTCGGCATCCCGCCCAAGGGCAACGCCAACTTCGCCTGGGTCTCCCACTTCATCCACCACCTGGCTCCCAACGGCATGGCCGGCTTCGTGCTCGCCAACGGCAGCATGTCCTCGAATCAATCCGGCGAAGGCGACATCCGCAAAGCCATCGTCGAGGCGGATCTGGTGGACTGCATGGTCGCCATGCCCGGCCAACTTTTCTACAGCACGCAGATTCCCGTGTGCCTGTGGTTTTTGGCCAAGAAGAAGAACGACGGCAAGCGCCGGGACCGTCGCAAGGAGACGCTGTTCATCGACGCGCGAAAGATGGGAACGCTGATCGACCGCGTGCACCGCGAGCTTACCGACGAGGACTTGGAGAAGATCGTCGGCACCTACCACGCCTGGCGAGGAGACAAGGGTGCGGGGAGGTACAAGGACGTCGCTGGCTTCTGCAAATCCGCGACGACCGAGGAGATTGCGGGGCATGGGCATGTGCTGACGCCAGGCCGCTACGTCGGTGCCGAAGAGGTCGAGGACGATGGCGAGCCATTTCCCAAGAAGATGGCCCGGCTGGTGGCCGAGCTGAGCGGCCAGTTCGCCGAGGGCGCGAAGCTGGAGAAGGCCATCAAGGCGAACTTGAAGGGGTTGGGGTATGGCGGGTGAGTGGGCACGGGTTCGTGTTGCCGACGTCGCGCAGCGGACGGCGACCGGTCCGTTTGGTTCTGCGATTAGCTCGAAGCACTTTTGTGATTCAGGTGTTCCCGTCATCCGCGGCAGCAATCTGAGTCAGGAGACTGGCATTCGGTTGGTGGACGAAGGTTTGGCGTTCGTCTCAGAAGAGAAGGCCACAGAGTTCGCTCGTTCGGAAGCTCGGCCAGGCGACCTAGTGTTCACCTGCTGGGGCACCATCGACCAGGTTGGACTAATCGATCACCGTGCACGCTATGACCGCTACATCGTGTCCAACAAACAAATGCTGTTCACCCCGGATCCATCCCGCGCGGACAGCCTCTTTCTGTACTACACATTCCGTTCACCGGAAAATCGCTCGGCGATACTGAACCAAGGCATTGGAAGCTCAGTTCCCGGCTTCAACCTGGGGCAGCTCCGCTCATTTGAAATCGACCTTCCACCCCTCCCGGTGCAGAAGGCCATCGCGGCGGTGCTTGGGGCGCTGGACGACAAGATCGAGTTGAACCGGCGGATGAACGCGACCCTGGAGGCGATGGCTCGGGCGCTGTTCCAGAGCTGGTTCGTGGACTTCGACCCCGTCCGCGCCAAGCTGGCTGGCCGGAAGCCCGACGGCCTAGACAAGGCCACTGCCGCCCTCTTTCCATCACGTCTCGTGCATGGGTCGGGTGGCCTCGCACCGCAAACCTGGAGCGTGAAACGATGGGGGGACATCGCTACCTTGGAATACGGCAAGAGCCTTCGGGACTACCGCGACAGTGGGGGCAAGTATCGCGTCTACGGCACCAATGGCCCGATCGGATTCCATGATGAACCCCTCTGCGGCGGAGCAGGCATCATCATCGGGCGAAAGGGGGCCTATCGCGGCGTCCACTATTCGCCCGAACCGTTCTTTGTCATTGACACCGCTTTCTACCTTAACCCTAAGGCTCCAATGGATCTTCGGTGGGCCTACTACGAACTCCTGCGGCTCGACATCAACGGTATGGATTCTGGCTCGGCCATCCCATCGACAAGCCGCGACGATTTCTACGGAATGCCCGTCGTAGTTCCGCCCGCTGAGATTCAGAACACCTTTGGCGCAATCGTTGGCGGATTGATTGCAAAGATTCACGCAAACAACCACGAGTCCGGCACCCTCGCCGCCCTCCGCGACACTCTGCTGCCAAGACTACTCAGCGGCGAAGTCGCCGTTCAACCATTGGCCCAGGAGTACCCATGAGACTCAAGAAGGCGAGACTCCACAATTTTCGCGGAATCCTTGAACAGGAAGTGCAGTTTCATCCTTACAGCCTCTTGGTCGGCCCAAACAATGCCGGAAAGAGCACAGTCATAGATGGGATTCGCGCCTTCTACGAGAAGGACGGCTTCAAGTACAAGCCAGCCAACGATTTCACCTTCCTGATAACGGAGGATGACGAGTCGTGGATCGAACTCGGTTTCGAGTTGACCGAAGGGGAGCACGAATCGCTTGCTGATGCCTACAAAGTGGCCGACAGATCTCTTCGGGTGAGGAAGTACTTCCAGACCAAGACCAAGTCTGCGGACGGAAAGACAGCGACGGGTTCGATCTTCGGATACAAGTCAGACGGCACGTTGTCGGACGAGCCTTTCTACGGGGCCAAGAACGTACAAAGCGGAAAATTCGGAGAACTGATCTATATCCCAGCGGTCAGCCAGGTCGACGAACATACCAAGCTGAGTGGCCCATCCGCCCTGCGTGATCTTCTGACGGACGTGATGTCCGACGTGGTCGAAGGTGGAAAAGCCTACGGCGACTTCGCCAAGAGCATGGCGTCCTTTGCATCCACTGTTCTGAAGGAGAAGACCAAGGACGAAAGATCGTTGGAAGGATTTGAGAGTGCTCTGAACGTTCTGCTTGAACCGTGGCAGACCAAGTTTGCACTGCGCTTTCCGCCTCCGTCGGCCGCAGACATCATCAAGCAGATGGTGAAATGGGACTTGCTCGATGCGTTCCACGGAAAGACGCAAAGCGTCGAGTATTACGGATCCGGCTTCCAGAGGCATTTCATCTATTCGCTGATTCGGCTCGGGACCCAATTTGCCGGCACCAAAACCTCGAAGAAGACCAAGGACTTTTCTCCCTCGATGACTCTCGTTCTGTTTGAAGAACCAGAAGCCTTCCTGCACCCACCCCAACAGGAAATTCTTGCCCGTAGCTTGATGTCAATGGCCAAGAAGGCAGACTGGCAGGTCGTATGCTCGACCCATTCGGCACATTTCGTCAGTCGCAACGCTGAGTCAATCCCAGCGATTATCCACTTGATGCGCCAGCAGGGAACGGTCGAGGCGTTCCAAATCGGCGATGCCGATTGGGCGAACATCGTAGACGCGAACCAGGCCATAAGAGCGATAGCGGAAAGACATCCGAAGAAATTGGGGTTTTGCTCGGACGATGCGCGGCCGGAGATGGAGGCCATCAAGCACTTCCTCTGGCTGAATGCTGATCGTTCCGGCGTGTTCTTCGCGAAACACGCCCTCCTCGTTGAGGGTCCGACTGAAGTGGCCCTGATCAACAGGCTGATCGACGACGGAAGGATCCGCGGTTCGGATTGCGGCCTGCACGTCATGGATTGCCTTGGAAAGTACAACATCCACCGTTTCATGAATCTCCTGGGGCACCTGGGAATCAGCCACTCGGTCATCTTTGACGATGACCAGAATCGCGCGGAGCACGCGGAGCTCAACTCCCTGATCCAGGACTCAAAGCATCCAATACACACATGCTCTCTCCAGGCCATTAGCAGCGACCTGGAGACGTTTCTGGGTATTCCGAAAGCCGGCGCGCCCCATCGCAAACCACAGCACGTTTTGTTCCTTTATAGCGAGGGCAAGATCAGTTCCGAACGATTGGGGGAATTCTGCAGGCTGGTTGAGGGGTGCCTACCAAAGTGCGAGGCATGACCCGTGATGTTAGTCATTGAAGAGTTGCCAACGACCTCCTATGGAGTCGTCGCGCGAGGGGAAGCACACCGACGGAAGAAACTCGAGAAGGAATACAATGACCGGCGAAGTGGCCAGAGAACTAAGGCCGCCTTTCGGCGGCCTCGTTACTCCTTCCACACATGGTGGACGAGCTACCTCATTGGTAGCCCTGGATGCCCGGACCGTCAAGCGACCCAGGCGAGGTCGCGGCGCGGGATGCCGACTTGTGCGAGGCGAAAGGGGCTTCCGTATCCCGTCCTGTTCCGCGCCATTCCGCCATTGGCGCAGTATTCTGTCGGGCGCGCGTCCTCTGGGGCGGAAGCGCCGGAAGTTCATTTTGGCGAGCACCCCTCACCACCCCCTTTGCGGTGCCCAAGTCCTTGATATCTCAAGGGATCCTTATTTAAACGCAAACCACGATGCTGCAAATCCTCACCGGAGATCTCTTCGCCAGCAAGGCGCAGACACTGGTCAACACCGCGAATTGCCTTGGCGTGATGGGCAAGGGGCTGGCGCTGGAGTTCAAGTTGCGCCTCCCGGCCATGTTCGATGACTACGTGGCCCGGTGCCAGAGCAAGCAGGTCCGGCTGGTGTGGCAGAAGGCATTGGGCCAGGACGCTCCTCGGAATCGGGCCATCTATCGGTCCATGGTGGCCCGATTCGGTGAGGCGGAAAACCCATGACCGCCCCCAGCCAATTCCTCCTTTACACCGCGCCGGATGGCGCCGTGAAGGTCGACGTGTTCTTCAAGGAGGAGACGGTCTGGCTGACGCAGAAGACGATGGCGGAGCTGTTCGGGGTCAAGGTGCCGGCCATCAACAAGCACCTGAAGAACATCTTCGCATCCGGCGAGCTGGTCGAGGCTTCAGCTATTTCCATTTTGGAAACAACTGCCGCCGACGGGAAAACTTACCAAACGCGCTACTACAACCTCGACGCCATCATCGCGGTGGGCTACCGGGTGAACAGCTACCAAGCCACGCAGTTTCGCATCTGGGCGACCAAGACCCTGCGCGAGTTCATCATCAAGGGCTTCGTCCTGGACGACGAGCGGCTGAAGCAGGGCAAGCAGGTCTTCGGGAAGGACTACTTCGACGAGCTGCTCGAGCGCATCCGGGAGATCCGGGCCAGCGAGCGGCGCTTCTACCAGAAGATCACCGACATCTATGCCCTCTCGGTGGACTACAGCGCGGAAGCGCCGATCACCAAGGACTTCTTCGCCACGGTTCAGAACAAATTGCACTGGGCGATCACGGGTCAGACGGCGGCGGAAATCATCTGCGCGTCGGCGGATGCAACCAAGATCCACATGGGGTTGACGACCTGGAAGCACGCACCGGACGGGAAGATTCTGAAGTCCGATGTCACGGTGGCCAAGAACTACCTCAGCGAAGCCCACATCAGGGAGCTGAACCGCATCGTGTCCGCCTATCTCGACTTGGCCGAGAACCGAGCCGAGCGCGGCATCCTGATGAAGATGACGGATTGGGTGAGCTTCCTGAACAGCTTTCTGGAGTTGTCGAACTACCCGATTCTGCAGGACAAGGGCAAGGTGACCGCGCTGGAGGCGAAATTGAAAGCCGAGGGCGAATACGAGGTCTATCGCGGGAGGCAGGATGCCGAGTACATCTCGGACTTCGATCGCGAGGTGAAGCGCCTGGAAGGCAAGAAGCCATGACCTTCAACGAGTCCACGGTCGAAGACGCTGCCCTGGCTTGGTTCGCGGAGCTGGGCTATGCGGTCGCCCACGGACCGGACCTTGCGCCGGGTGAGCCTGCCTCGGAACGGGAAGGGTTCGGTGATGTGGTCTTGGTGGGGCGGCTGCGCGAGGCCATCCAGCGCCTGAACCCGGACATACCCGACGACGCTCGGGAAGAGGCGTTGCGAAAGGTGCTGCGCGTCGGGACGCCCTCGCTCATCCAGACCAACCGGGCGTTTCACAAGATGCTTCGCGATGGCGTCGAGGTGGAGTACCCGAGAGCCGACGGCACCATGGCTGGCGACCATGTGCTGCTGGTGAATCTCCGTGCCGCCGCCACCAACGAATGGCTGGCGGTGAACCAGTTCACGGTCATCGAGGGCCAGAACAACCGGCGTCCCGACATCGTCATCTTCGTCAATGGGCTGCCCCTCGGGCTTGTCGAGCTCAAGAATGCGGCCGACGAGGACGCGACCATCTGGACCGCCTACGACCAGCTCCGTACCTACAAGGCCGAGATTCCATCGCTCATGCACTACAACGCCGCGCTGGTGGTCAGCGACGGGTTGGAGGCGCGTATCGGGTCGCTGACCGCCAACCAGGAATGGTTCAAGGTCTGGCGTACGATTGACGGTGCGGGTGACGCCCCCGAAATGGCTCTGGGCTTGGAAGTCCTGTTGCGCGGGGTGTTCGACCAGCGTCGATTCCTGGACCTGCTCGAGCACTTCATCGTCTTCGAGGAGGACGCCGACACCGGTGCACTCCACAAGATCATCGCGGGGTACCACCAGTTCCATGCGGTGAACATGGCGGTGCAGGAGACCCTCCGGGCCAGCGGCATGGGCGAGGAAACAAAGATTCGTGACGACCTGGGCGTCTCTTGGGCCGGACACATGCACGGGGGCAAGCCTGGCGACCGTCGCGCGGGCGTGGTCTGGCACACCCAGGGCAGTGGCAAGAGCTTCTCCATGCTCTTCTACGCCGCCCGCGTGATTCGCCATCCGGCCATGCAGAACCCGACGCTGGTGGTGCTGACCGACCGCAACGACCTGGATGACCAGCTCTTTGGGCAATTCCAGCGCTGCCACGAGATTCTTGGCCAGACGCCCGTGCAGGCCGACACGCGCGAGCGGCTGCGGCAGCTTCTGGCGGTGGCGAGCGGTGGCGTGGTGTTCACCACCATCCAGAAGTTCCTGCCCGCCAAGGGCGAGAAGATGCCGAGCCTGAGCGACCGGCGGAACATCATCGTCATCGCCGACGAAGCCCATCGCAGCCAGTACGACCTGATCGACGGCCTGGCCCGCCACATGCGCGATGCCTTGCCAGGCGCTTCCTTTATTGGCTTCACCGGCACGCCCATCGAGAAGACCGACGCCAACACACGGGCGGTGTTTGGCGAGTACATCAGCATCTACGACATCCAACGCGCCGTCGCGGACAAGGCCACGGTGCCGATTTACTACGAGAGCCGCATCGCCAAGCTGGCCTTGAACGAGGCCAGGCTGCCCAAGCTCGACGCAGGATTCGAGGAGATCACCGAGGGCGAAGAGCAATCGAGCCGGGAAAGGCTGAAGACAAAATGGGCCGCGCTGGAGGCGCTGGTGGGCGACCCCAAGCGTCTACAGCTCGTCGCCGCCGACATGGTGGCCCACTTCGAGAAGCGGGTAGAGGCCATGAACGGCAAGGCCATGGTCGTCTGCATGAGCCGCCGCATCTGCGTCGGCCTGTACGAGGCCCTCATCAAACTGCGGCCCGATTGGGTTGGTTCGGACGAG
>CAZHUY010000294.1:1740-7139 GCA_964535465.1 uncultured Myxococcales bacterium | reverse complement strand
TTCGGGCTTGCGGCACTGCGCTTCGAACTTCTCCAGCATCAGCCCCATCCGCCAGGGTATCCCGGTTACGTCCTGTGGCTGAAGCTGATCCACTTCTTGGTCCCCAGTCTCGGCCCGGTGGCCATCGCCGAGTGGGGCAGCCGTCTCTGCGGCCTGCTCAGTATTCCCGTCGGTTATTGGGTCTGTCGTCGTCTGGTTGGTGAAAACGCGGGCGTCGGGCGCCCCCTGCTGGCCGCGACCTTCATAGCTCTGCACCCCATGCTGATCAAGTACGGTTCGGACGGCCAATCGCATGCCGCCGAGGCCCTTGTGACCCTGCTTTTGTTCGGAGCGACCGTGGAGGTTGTCCGTACTTCAAACCGAATCCGGCGTTTGTTCTTGGTGGCGGCCTTTGCCTTGGCAGGCGCGATTCGCCCCAATATACCGATTCTCTGCGTTCCCATGTTGGTCTGGGTCTTCCGTCGCCAGCCCGCCAGGGAATGGCTTTGGGCGATTCTTTTGGGCCTCGCCACCGTGCTGTTGTGGATGGTACCCCTGGTGGAGGCGTCTGGCGGATGGACGCTCTATCGTCGGGCTACCAACGCGTTGCTTGTGGATTTCTTTGGAGCCACATACAGTATTTTCGGGGGCCGCGCGAGCGCGAAGATGGTAGCCACCAACGTGAACGTGGCTCTCGTCAGCAGCGCCATCGCGTCCATTCCGTTCGTTGCCTGGGCACGGGGGCAGGGCACATGGCGGTCCGCATTGTGGGGAACGGTGGTTCTGAACATCCTCTTCTATTCGCTTTTCTACTGTGCCGAGACTGGCTACCTGATCGCCGTGGCGGTCTTGTCCTGCTTGGTCTCTGCCTCCTGGCCAGAATTCCCAACTCGCCAGCTCCGAATCAGAATTGCTCTGGCCATAGCAGTCGGGCCGTTGTTCCTGTTTCTGTCTCCAGCGCATATTCCGTTGGCAACCTTCTCCAAGATGATGTTGCCCAATCTAAGCCAAGCCGCCGAATCCGAAGTGCTTCAGAAAGCGTTCCGGGCACTCATCTGCGAGGCGGCCGGTGGAGAATCCAGCTTGGTGTTCTCAAACAACGTCAACATCGGACTCCACCGTGGCGTTCCCCTGCAATGCCCGAACGTGATGTTCGCAAGCTCGCTGAAGTCCCTGACTTTGAATCCGCGGCTCGACAACTTGGTGATCGCCCGTGACCGAGGGCTAGTTGCTCTGCCCACCGGGGTTCCCCTGGAAATAGGTCCACCGATCGCGTATCGCCCACCTGTTCCCGTGCAACGAGTCTTGATCGCCCCAGATGCGACCTCTTGGTTCGTGGATGAGATCAGACGACAAGCGGTGTGCCCACGCCTGCTTGAAGCCGAACGCATCGAGGGAGACGCTCATGTCTTGGTTTGGCCAGCACGCTGCTTTCCCCGGCTGCAGATCGGGAAGAACGTTCTGCTCTTGCCTGACGACGCGGGAACGTGAAGTGCCGGAGATGAGCCAAATCAGTCTAGGACTCTCGCGGACCGTTCAATGGCTTGTCGGCCCGACAGACAAAACCAAACGCTCAGTGGCCTACGTGTTGGTCCTCGGCGTTGTGGGCACGCTCTGGGTGCTCCATGGCTGCCTCTATCCTCTCGTGTTCCCGGTGGATGATGCGTACATCAGCCTGCATAACGCCAGGGCGCTGTTGGCTGGTTCAGACAACAACTACGTTGGGACTCCAGCCCTCGTCGGCTCGACAAGCCTGTTGCATGTTCTTCTGATTGCCGCTTACGCCCTGGTGATGCCAATTGAATGGGCAGGGCACAGCGTGATGTGGACGGGGACGGCTGCGTACGCCCTGGGTGTGATGAGACTTGCGTTCTCTCTCCGTCTTTCCCTGGGCGAGGCCCTGCTCGTCCTAGTCGTTGCGATGACAGTCGGCGAAATGCCTCACCAGCTCATGAATGGCCTCGAAACCGGGTGGGCCATGGCCGCTCTGGTTTGGACGATTTCATTTGCGTGCGGAGGCCCTCGATACGCTCGGGCAGCAGCGGCCTGTTGTGGGATGCTTCCCTTCTGGCGACCCGAGTTGGCGCTGGCCGCTGTGCTCATTCTTCTTTGTCTGGCCCTGCACCGTTGGCGGAATCAGCAGTCGTCCGGCCTTGCCATGGCAGGCGATTTTGTCGCCGTGTGCTTGGCATTCGTTCCCCTGGGGTTGATCTTCTGGCTTGCCACCGGGTCGCTCGCGCCGACAACCATAGGCGCAAAGCACAATTGGTTTGCAGAGGGCTGCCTTTCCCATGGGATGAAACGGGAGTGGGTTTCGAGGATCACATACGAGTTCGTACGCATTCTCGGCCCCTTCTCTGCGACGGTGGTCCTTCTGTTCCTCTCCAAATTGGGTCGTGCCGGGGGCGTCTTCATTCTTGGGCTGCTTGGCGCGTACTACAGTGCCTTCCCGGGTGCTCTCAGGCACTACGAATACCGCTATCTGTACATCGTCCTGCCGTTTCTGTTGTATGGCCTGATCGCTTGTTTTCGACATGCACAACGCGTTGTGCAAAAGGCGGCTCTGGTTCTTGCGGTCATGTCAGCGGTCGTGGCGATCCATGGCGTCCCATCGGCTTGGCGTCGCCATTTGACCTTCGTCAAGACAGACATGGGAGAAGTCCGTGGCGTCGCAACCTGGGTGATGTCGTCGCTGCCAGAATCAAGTCGACTTCTCGTGCATGATGCTGGGTTCATCGCGTTCGGTACGGACCTGACCCTCGTCGATCTCGTTGGACTCAAGACACCCTATTGTACGGGTGTTCACCGCGAACTCACCTGGCCGAGCTGTGGTCGCCGACGAGGAGACGCTATCAATCGCATTGCACTGGCCGAGCACATCGACCATCTGGTCGTGCTCAAGCAATGGGATCGAATCTACTCCATAACGGGCAGCTTGCGTGGACACGGATGGAGGCTCGAGAACCTCCGCCCTGTAGAACAGCGAGGGTACGAAGTGTACCGATTGACGCCTCCACATTTGCAGCGCTGAACTGTGTCCTTCCGACGAAGTCCAAAGGCCATCACAACGGGGATCATCGGACCGGTTCCAAAACCCAAGTTGGAGAAAGTGCCGCGATTAAGCTAACCCGTTCGGCGGTCCTGTCTTCGATGCCCGCACGACGTAGTCGCGTCGACGGCTTTGGGCAGCGATCATCTCGCCGATGAGACCCGTGGCGATGAGCTGAACGCCCACCATGACCAGCAACACGCCTATGACAATGGCTGCCATATGCGTGCGAAACATCTCGCCCATCAATTTGCTGGTCAGCACGTAGGTCTCGATGCCCGCCCCGGCCAGAAGGGGAAACAGGCCCAGCGTGCCGAAGAAGTGCAGCGGTTTGCGGGTGAAGCCAGTGAGAAAGCGCACGGTCAGAAGGTCGAGCACGCCGGTCCAGAAACGGGTGATGCCGTACTTGCTGACACCGTGCTTCCGCCGACGGTGCAAAACGCCGGCTTCCGCCACGCGAAAGCCTTTGCGGTGGGCCAATTCGGGAATGAAGCGATGGAGATCTCCGTAGAGGTCGAGGCTCTTGGCCACGGCCCGACGCATGGCCCGGAATCCCGAGTTGGAGTCGTGCAGTCGCAGACCGAAGATGAGGTGAACCAGCAGGTTGAAGAAACGAGAGGGAACGGTCTTCGAGGGCTCATTCTCCATGCGGTGTTGCTTCCAACCAATGACCAAGTCGTGGCCCTCTTCCAGTTTGCTTAGCAGCTTGGGGATCTCGGCGGGATCGTCCTGCAGATCGGCGTCCAGGGTCAGGACGATGTCGCCCGTGGCGGCCTGAAAACCCGCGGTGTAGGCGTCTGCCTTTCCGAAGTTTCGCAGGAAGTGGATGACTTTCACGCGGCCGTCGGCTTCCGCCAGCGCATCCAGCTTGGTTCCGGTGCCGTCATAGGAGCCATCGTCGACGAAGATGATCTCGAACTCGCCCTGCAGAGGCGTCAGGGCGGCCAGCAACTCGGCCTTCAGCTCATCGACCGATTCAAGTTCGTTGTGGGCGGGAACGATGATGCTGTAGCGCATGCGCCTTTCGCCAGTGTGGGCAAAGGCGACGATCCTGTCAAATCCGCGAGGGTTGGGTGTTCAGGCGATACACATCGAATCGGCCGACACGGGTTTCCAGGCGGTAGTGCTCTTCCACCCAGGAACGTAGATTCGCGAAGGTCAGGAATTTCTCGTGCGAGTCGTTGCGGTGAAGGGTGACGTGGGGCAGGCGGTCCTTGTGCTGCACCACGAAGCTCTCAGGCGGGCTGGCGCGCAGGGAGGCCATCAGCTCGGCGCGAAATCGTTCGGGGCGCCAGCGGAAGATCATGGGGTAGTTGTAGGCGAAGCGCGAGACCAAGGGCCGCCGCGCAACGAAGTACACCAGCGGCTCGAATCCCCAAATGAAGACGGATTGGCGGGCGTCCGTGCAAGCCATCAGGTAGTCCGCCAGGGCCAGATCGTCTCGCAAGGAGAAGTCGTTCTCCATGTGATAGGGCGGCGAATCCCAGTGTTCGCGCAAGGATCGCTGGCCAGAGACGATCGCGCCGAGATCGGCGAAACGCTCAGGGTAGTTCGTCTTGACCAGAGGTAACGACATGGTCCCCAGGGCAAGGAAGAGCGAAAGGCGTCGGGCCTGACGGTATGCGGGGGGGACGGCCAGCCAGGCCGCGGCGCCAAACAAGCTGGTCAAGGGGAGAATGGGCAGATACTGATAGGGGAAGAACTTGCGTTGCGCCAAGGTCGACGTGACAGCCACTGTCCCCCAAGTCAGGAGGAGAGAAAGCGTCAGGCGGTGCTCGGGACGCAAGACGAGCATCGCGGCGATGACGAGTCCGCCCAGAAGACCCAGGATCAGAATGGGGAGAAGCTGGGGATCCTGAAGGAGGGGATTGAAGAATCCCACCAGCGGATTTCCTGGAACCGCCGCCTTGCGGGCATAGGCCGGCACCAGCCCCAACTGGCTCTCAAGGAACGCGGGCATGGCCCCCATCGCGGCCAGCGCGAGGCCCAGGCCGAGCATCACCAGCGCAGTTCCCGTCAGCAGCCAAGCGGCGGACTTCAACCGTTGGCCCAAGCTCTTCGCGCCCTTGAGTGCCACGAGCGCGGCCAGCAGGGGGCCAGCCAGAATCACCGTGTACTTGAAACCCGCCGCCACCCCGATACACGCTCCCGCGCCCATCCACAGCCGGAGTCGGCTCTTCTCCTCGCGCAGGCCGCGCAGCACAAGGAGAGCGGCCAGCGCCAGAGGCAGGTTGAGCCAACCATCGGTCTGGGCGGTGGTCCAGAAGTCGCACCCGTAGTACTGGAACGAATACAGGACGCCTGCCAGGGCGGCGATCCGTGGACTGCCAAAGGCCCTGCGCGCGAAGGCAAACAACACAAGGCTGGTGGC
>CAZHUY010000294.1:1326-1730 GCA_964535465.1 uncultured Myxococcales bacterium | reverse complement strand
GGTCCACAGCAAGTCGAGTAATCGAATGGCCGTCATCGAATGGCCGAAGACGAGCAGGGCCAGCGCGTGGACCGGCGTGGTCAGGGGAGGCTTGATGTTGAAGATGTCGCGGTAGAGGACCTTGCCGTTCAAGACCGCATCCGCGATGAAGGCGTGAATGCCCTGGTCGCGTCCGAACGGTTGGATGAGCGACACCGAGCCGAAGATCAGGGTTGCCAGGACCAGCACGCCCGACCACCGCAGGAGCTCGTGGGCTGCGGGATGGTGAGCGTCCGACGATGTGGTCATGGCACCTCGGCCACGCAGATCAGACTGAGGCCGCAGGCGAACGAGAAGCGGTTCTCGATGGTGGCGAACCAGCGGTCGAGGAGGACGTTGGTGGCCTTTCCCATCAAGCTCTTCGG
>CAZHUY010000294.1:0-1316 GCA_964535465.1 uncultured Myxococcales bacterium | reverse complement strand
AAGGGGCGATGCAGAATTTTCTCGGACACGAGATAGGGGAGAACGCCCATCACGTTCCATGATCGAACCTCGGCCACGCGAAAGCCAGCCCGCCTCAGTTTATCGATCAGTTCTCGCCGCGTGTAGCGCCGGAAGTGGCCGATGTCGGCGTCGCGCTGCCCGTACAGCCACGGGTGTTGCGGGACCACGATGATCAGGCGGCCGCCTGGGTTCAGGACGGCGCGAAGGGAGCGCAAGAGCGCCTCATCGTCCTCGATATGCTCGAGGACGTCGTTCAGGGTCACGTTGTCGAACGTGCGACCCAACTCCGCCACTTTCTCCGCGGGGATCGGGTGCACGGCGTAGGTGTGATGATAGAGGGCCTTGGACAGAGCGATCAGGCCGGCGTCGGGTTCAACACCCTCAACCTGATGTCCACGCCGGTCCGCGAAGTCCAGAAAGTGTCCGGCCCCGCTGCCGAGGTCCAGCACCGATGCGCCCTTCAGGTACGATCCGATCAGCCGGTACAGGTTGTTGTTCCGGAAGTCGTGGCGCAGATCGCCCAGCCCGGCATAGAGCCTGTTGAGCTGTTCGGCAACGGTGGAGGAGGGGCGCATGGCGTGTCGGCTGTCGGTTGGGGGAACGGCGAGGAATTCTAGAGGTGGATCCAGGGTTTCCCAACAATCATGACGGCCTCAGCCCTTTCGCGTCGGGGTGACACGCGCGCCATGAGCAGAGAGTCGGCACCCGGCTGACTGATACCTTGCCTTCCTCGTGAGGCGGGCGATAACGTTCCGACGCCGTCCATGCAGCGAAAGGAGTGCCAAACCGTATCGTCTGAGGTGCTGGCGACTTTCACCTCCTGGGTTCTGCTCGGGAGCCTCAACGTGGTGCTGTCCAGCCTGTTGCTTCCCTGGCCGGCCAACGGGTGGTGGATCCGGTGCCAGCGACAGCTCGTGGATTTCGGACACCACCTCGCCCTCGGCTTGCTTGCGGCCGCGGCTGTCTGGTCGTGGCGGCGCCTGGTGCCGCGCCCGCGCCTCCTGGATCTTCTCGCGCTGTGGGCCGTGGCGACCGGCGTGGGCCTCTTCGCGCTGCGCGCCGACTTTGCAGGGATCATCCGCAACCTGGGCGAGCGCCTCGATTGGCCGCTGGCCAACACCAGGATGCTCTTCATCGTGGTGCTCTCCCTGGGCCTCTCGGCCTGTCTGGCGGTAGGACGCATACTTAACAGAGGCGGGGCACGGTGAGCCCTGCCAATCCTGGCCGGAACCCTGTACTGGACCAACAACACTGTCTCTCGGTTCGACAATCCTGGTGCGCACCTGTTCGCCTCA
>CAZHUY010000293.1:0-7146 GCA_964535465.1 uncultured Myxococcales bacterium | reverse complement strand
GGCGAGCACCCAGTCTGGAAAATGGCTGCCATACCGTCTTTCCGTTGTCGTCTCTCTGCTGCCGCGAAACGGTTCCATCCTTCCCCACTTGGTATCCCAAAGACTCGACCTCTGCCTTGCTGCCGCACATCTGCGCCGCGACACCGGTCATGCCTGTTCCGCAGAAGCTATCGAAGACGATATCGCCAGGACTGGTGTAGTGAAGAATGTACCGCATGATGGCCTTGTGCGGCACCTTGGTGTGGTAGGAGTGGGCGTTGTAGATCGCATCATTCTTTCCTTCGCTCACGTCAGCCGCGAACGGCTTCCGGTTATAGGGAACCTTCGGATCGTAGGGCTTACCGTAGTGTTTGATGAAATCCGCAATGAACGGATTTGGGCAGGCGGTGTAATAGGGCGGGTCCGATAGCGCCAGGATATCCTCGTCCGCGCCGATGGGGAACCCTTCGATCTTGCGGAACTCGGGGGTCTTCAGCTTGTCGCGCAGCTTGTCCAGGAAGTATTCCCGGCGCTTCTGGTCGTTCGGGAACGTCATGCCGAGACACTCGACGGCTCCGTCCCGACCGCCTTCGTACTCGGTCTTGAAAAACTCGTCCGAGCCGGGGTCGGCTGGCACCAGGTTCTCCTTGAAGAGCCGTGGCTCGTCGTTGTTGCGTTTTGCTTTCGCCATAATGTGCCTCAGTTGCTCAAAATGGATGCGGGTATTGACTGGTTTGAACCACGAATGGACACGAATAAGGGATGGGGGTGGCTGCACATGCGGGCATGACACGTATACGCCGGGAGCAAAAGTTATGCTCGGTAAGCATATATTTTCGCATTACGCTTAAATACGAGCGGATACGAGCGGCGCACGTAAAATACGAGCGGATACGAGCGGCGCACGTAATTTTACGGCTTCCGCTCATAACGCGTCCCCTTTCCTTGTCCAATCTGACAAACTAATCCGTTGTCTGACAATCGCTTCAGTAAACGGGATGCCTGGAACAGGCTGATATGACACAAGTCAGCCGCATCCGCGCGTTTGATGCTTCCGTGCTTTTCGATGTAGTTCAGCACCATTTGCTTCTGCTGGATAGGGGCGAATCCGGCTTGGCGGATGTATTCAGCCTTCTTGCCCGCCTTGCGGTACAGGTTGGCACTGAGGGTATAGGTGCGGCCGCGCCCGGTCCCGTGCGGTTCCAGCAGTCCGGCTTCCGCCAGCTTTTCCAGCGTTGCCCGGACCGCGGCGTCCGGTTTCTGAATGGAAGGCACGAAATCCGCCGTGCCCAGCCTGCGCTCCTCGCGCAACCGGGAGAGGATGATCAGAGAGTCAATGGGCAGGGCGCCGAGCTTGTCTTCCTGTTCCACCACCAGCCTGAGAAAGTCCAGATCGGCCGCCGCGTCCGCCATTCGCACTGACACAGTTGTTGCATTGGACATCGAATAGTCGGGTGCAGGACGTCCATAGCGGAGCATCCCTTCGTAGATTCGGTCAATGCCGCGACCGGTCCGTTCGGCCAGGCCGATGCGTTTGATGATGTCGGCCAGCAGTGGATTACGGGAGCGGGGTTCAGCCACGAGCAGGTTGTCGAGCGTGACGCCGTCCACGAAGCCCCCGGGATTGCTGATAGACAGGCCATCGTTGTCCAAGCGGACATGCACGGCGCCCAGTCGGCTGAAATCGCGATGCACCAACGCATTGACAAAGGCTTCCCTAAAAGCTCGACGGTCGAAGTTGGGCACGGGTACACGGAAAAGGCCAACCTGCATCTCCTCTTCTGATACGCGGGCATTGAACAGCAGGTCAACCGCCTCGAAGGTTTCCAGAATCGGCTTGCGGAAAAACTCATTCGCCTTGACGTCCGTGCCGCTCAGCACCTGGAAGGCCACTTCGTAGGCGGGGACATTGGTCCGTATGGCGTCCTCTGTGCCAAGGAACAACAGGCCGGCAAGAGTTGGGCGACGCTTGCCGTTGACCACACGGGAGAGACCGAGCGCGCCGTCCAGTTCCTGGTCGGCCAGTGCAATCAGGGACTGGTCGCCACCGTACTTCTTGATGCCGTTGCGAATACGGAGCCGCTGCAAGGGGTCGAGTTGGTCTGTTTCAACGCCTTCCATCGCCATCGCCGAAGGATCAATCAGACCGAGGGAGGATTGACGTTCGATGAACTCATGCGGATAGAACGGCACGGCTTCGGGTTTGCCGTCCAGTTTGATGCGACGGCGCAACAGTAGACCCTCGGAGGTCGAAACCAATTGCCGTGACTTCGGCACACGAATACGAGCGATGGTCTGCCCATCCGCTACCGCGGTTTCCACTCGGACGGAGATGGCCGGATTGGTCCTGTTGGCGATGAGCGATGGAATACCGCTGACATTGGCATGGTTTGCATGCAGGCCGGTCACGGTGCCGTCATCTTCCACGCCCAGCAGCAGGTTGCCGCCCTCGGTGTTAGCTAAGGCAACGACCGCCGCCACCAAGTCGCGATCGGACAAGCCTTTGGCGTCGCTTTTGAATTCAATGGCCAGAGTTTCGCCATTGGCAATCAATTCCCGCAATTCGTGTTCATTGGTGTTCATTCGTGGGTCCTACTCCAGCACGATCCGCACCTTGCCGGGCTCCTTGCCCTTGGTGAGCTGGTCCAGGTACTCTTCGAATCGCTTCTTCATCTCTGCGGGAGTCGCCGGGGAACCACCCGCGAGAATCGCGGTACGAAGGTCGTCCATCTTGATCGACACCTTGGTCAGCCCCGACAACGCCTCCTTCATCGCCTGGATGAAGTCCTGCGTCAGATCGTCCGGCAGAGCCTTCTTCTTGATGAAGCCGTCCACCAGCTTCCGGGGCCCGGTCTTGAGCAGTGCCAGGTTGCCCGTGGTGGTCGGGTCATCAAGGTTGGCCAGCAGTGCGCGGCACCAGTCTTCGACCAGCTTGTCCAGCCCGTCGTCCATCTGCGTGAGCACGGCCGATGCCGCGACGGCGGTAGACTCGACACTGGGCTTGAATCCGCAGTGCGGGCAAAGCGGCGCGGAGTCCATGTCCTGCTCGGTCAGCGCGAAGCAGCTCTTCAATCCGGCCAAACGGTTCTGAAACTCCGTGAGCTGCTGGCGCGGCATGAGATCGATGGTCGACAGCTTCTGGAGGATCTTCAGCCGGTCGTCCGTCATCAGCTTCGCCTTGCGCTTGTCCTCGTTGACACCCAGGCGGGCCTTCACGTGCATGGCAAGGTAAACCTGGACAAAGGACTTCTTCGCATCCGCGAGTTGCCGTCCGGCTTGCTGGCGGAACCCGGCTGCGGCGCGTTTGGCGGGGTCGCTGATCTTCGACACGACCTCGTCCCGCGTCGATTTCATGGCCGCGACCCACTCGTGGTCCGATGGCAGGATCGCCTCGGCGGTCGAGAGGTACGATGCGGTCGGTCCCAGGTCGGTCAGAAGCTCCTGAAGGGACTCGATTTCACTGAGTACCTGAACCCCCTTTCGCTGGCTGGTGACGTCTTGCGCATCGAACCGCAAGTTCTTCAGTTTGCCGGGCGATGTATAGGCCTGCAGCGACTCCAGGAATGTCTTCGTCTCGCTCAGCCGGGTCCGCCGCGACTGGACCTCGTCCGCAGAAAGAAGACTGCGCCCCCAGAAGGCCAGACCGGCCTGCAAGGTCTGCTCGGCAACCACCAGCCGCTTCACAACGCCAGTGGCCGCCGTGAGCATCTGCTGGACGGGCTGATCGTTCCCCTGCGTCACGAGTTGCGCCATGCCCGGGGCCAGGTCAAGCAACTCGAACACGGACTTGATAGCTGGGAGATTCCAGTCCTTCGGCCGCTCGATGTGCTTGAACTGCGCGAGCTCGTCTATGCCGGTACCCGCCAACTGAGCCAGCCCGGTTGCGTCGAACTTCTTGCCGGGGATTGCCATGACGAGGTCGCCGGAATAGACCAGCGCCGACAGAACAACCACCGCCCATTCCGGCTCCAGTCGGAACGATTCAGGTGCGAGATACTCGACGCCGAGCACGTCGTGAACCAGCTCCGAGCGGTTGACGACCTGCCCGTGGCCCTTCTTCTTGAGGACCGAAAGGACATGCTTGGCGTACTTCGAGCGATAGGGATCAAGGCGTTCGCCATCCAGCAGTTCCATCGCGTCCAGAACCGCTGTGGCTTGCTTTGTGCGGTTCTGCCCCGCTATAGCGCGAAGGGCGTCCTGCGCGGCCTGCGGCCGGTTGGCGCTCGTGATGAGCACCGAGAACGCGGGGTATTCTGGAGCCTGATCCTGGAAGGTCGGGCCCAGGCAGATACCCGCGATGGCATTGACCAGATCACGGAAATTGACCCGTTCATGCGATGCGATGCCGGACAGTTCACGGATGGAGCGCCCCTTGGCCCATTCGGTGATGGACTTGGTACGGCCCTGGTGGGTTACCTCGAACGCCGTTGTCGTGCTCTTCTGGAGCCAGAGCACGAGGTCCCGCAGGAACCCCGAGGACTTGGACTCATAGGTTGCCTTGGCATTACCGGACGACGTGGACGCCAAGTCCAGCGCCGCAGCGTACTTTTTAAGCGCGTCCCTGAACGCATCGTCGGTGTTCGCCAGCCGCAGAATGAGTTCGTCGGGCTTCTTCTCGTCCTTGAAGTGCGGCGGATCGAAGGGCTGGATGAAGTAGACGTAGAAATCGCGGGGCGGGACGGCGGTGGACCGCTCGTTTGGCGCACCGAAGAACAGGTATCCCTGCCGGGCGGCCTTGCGCTCCAGCCACTCGATCTCATGCTGCCAGATCTTGTAGCCGGTGATGTAAGTCTGGTCGGTGCATTCCATTACCCGCTTGAGCGCCTCGTAGTAGTAGCGGTCAAGCTGCGAGGAATCCAGAGATTCAGCCCGCTTCTCGATGAGCGCGTCGAAGTCGTCAGTCTTCTTGAGATCGAGGTAGTACTGGCGGTTGTCGGGGTTCGACGAGATGAACTGACCACTCACCGTTTTCAGCACTTCCTTGAGCACGGTCTCCACCTGCGACAGCAGGTCGTCCGATGGCGTGCCGCCCAGTTCCTCGATGCCAGGCTGGTAGAGGCACAGCGTGTCGCGCAGCTCTTCAGCCGTCGCACCCAACGGCGCGTGGATGTCCCGATTGGTCAGGCGATGCACGGACAGGGCGTGGATGAGCCGGAGCGCCATTGGCCTATAGGCCGGACGGGTGAACGCCTGTTGCACCCGAGACTCCAGCACCTGGCTGCAATCGATGACAGCCTTGATGTCCGGCACGGCGCGGAACGAGGGATTCTCGCGCAAGGTGGTCCAGTAGCTGTCGTAGGCAATCAGTGCGGGCCTGTCCTCGGGTATCTCCTCGTTGAGCACTTTCTTCATCGCCAGAGACAAAGTCTTCAGGACCTCGCGCTTCTCGACCGCCGTGACGCGCTCGAAGGTGTCGATGTAGTCCGGATGGACCGGGAACAGCCGAACGAACTCGTCCATGCGCTCGTTCATTCGCCCATAGAAGCGGGTGAACGGCGTCAGGTAATCACGGATCTTCGCCTGCTGATCCGCCGTCTTCTTGAGCAGACGTTCCGCCACGACGTACTTCACGTCCTTGCGGGCGATCAGGACTTGGTCGAACCGGTCCTTTACCCGGTGGATACTGTCCGCGACGAACGAGAACCTCGGGCTGTCGAAGATCGCCTCCTGGACGCCAGCGATAAAGCGGAAACGGAGGTCTTTGCAGACCTCTCCGATCTCGCGCAGGAAGTTCAGGTCGAGAATCAGTTCCTGGTCTTTGCGCGTGCGAAGGAAGTCCAGCAGCTCGTCCACCACGAGAAGCAGCCCTTGATCGGGATGCTTCGCGTGGAACGCCGACATCATCTCCTCGAATGCACGCTTGCTGCTCGACACCTTCGCGGCAGAGGGGAACTCGTAGTCCACGCCCATGGCGTCCAGATGTTCCTCCAGTTCGGCCACAAGGATGTCTCGCAGCGACATCGTGGTCGCACCGATCTCGGTGCGCACGACCCGGAACCGCCCGCCGATTCTTGCGGCCGCCTTCGCAACGCCCTTGTCATTTAGGTGGGCGGTGAGATCGGCATTCTCCGCGACGGCAGAGATCACAGACATCAGATGCGACTTGCCGGTGCCGTAGTTCCCGACGACCAGAAAGCCCTTGTTGTCAGCCGGATGGTCGAACTGGAGCTGGGGGATGATCACGCCTGTCAGCTTCTCAGCCATCTCCTCGGAGATGACGTAGGTGCTCACGAGCTGCCGGGCGGCATTCGCCCGGTCGGCATCGCGCAACTGCACGACTGTCTCGATGGGCTCGAACTGGATCAGGTCTCCGTATTTCATTTGCAGTGCTCCTTCGGCTGACAATCTTGACTCGCATCATCGACCGCCACGACCGTCATGTCCGTCAGTGGATACTGGCGGAACTCCGGATGGTCCGGCGTCGCGTAGAAAAGGGATTCGGCATTCGTCCGTCCGTTCCAGGACACGACGATGGTGCGACTGCGCGACAAGGCCTGGAAAACGCGCAGCGGGTCCTGCTTCAGGTGGACGTCAAAGAGGATTTCATTGTTGTCGAGCAAGGCCTCGTCGCGTCCGGTTTCGGCGACGATCTCGTCCAGCAGCCGTGGGAGTTGCAGTGACCGCTGGCGCTCGGTCAGGTCGAGGAGCCGCTTCGACAGTTCCAGGTTGACGTTGATCAGGGGCACGCCCGCCGCATCGCGCACCTGCTGCATCGCGGTGGTCTTGCCGGATCGACTCGGGCCGACCACAACCACCAGGCGATGGTAGGAGGTCTTCACGGCCGCCATTCCCTCGGCAATTCGTTCTGACAGGACGGGCGGCATGCCTATTCTCCTCCCCGCGATGAGGTCTTGCCCTCGTCGCCCTTGACCGAACCGAGCTCCTCTTTGAGTTCGAGGAGACGCTTGACCAGAAATGGCTGCGGCATCCGCTTGCCGTTCTCCCAGTGGTTCACGGTGCTGTAGGTCACGCCGACCTTCTGGGCAAACTGCTCCTGCGTGAGCTTCATCCGTTCACGTAAGTCCTTCACGAGCCGTGCTATGTCTGCTTCATGCATGGTCTTCATCCTGGATTCGTTTCCGGGCCCTTTCCTGGCTTATGTAAAACGACATGACATTCTACATGCCGAACCTCAAATGTCAATGCGTGGCATCGAAGCGACTTGTG
>CAZHUY010000292.1:0-7173 GCA_964535465.1 uncultured Myxococcales bacterium | reverse complement strand
GGCCGTCTCCTTGGCGGTCAGCCCCTCATAAAGACGTTCCAGGCGGCGGTCGTCTTTCATTTCCTCTTCTCCCGGTGGGCGAGGGCGCGTTCGAGCATTTCGAGGCGCTGTTCAAGGTCGGCGGCACGGCGGACGCCGACAAGCGTGGAGAGCGCGCCTGTTGCAGCGTTGGCATCTCTGGAGGGCAGATGGCCGCTCAACGTCTCCTGGACGACGTAGGCAAGCCCAGCGCATGCGTGGGCGGCCGTTTCGAGTGGCCACCATGTTGGGAGCGGCTCGGGCGCCCCGTGGCCGCTGCGGTCCATCTGGCGGGCACGTTGTAGGCCACCAGCTCGGCGGGCAGCATCGGCTTCGGTTGCCTTCGATGGATCATGCGCAAAGCAGAAATCCGAGCTGGCCATTGCTGGCGCCTGGCATGGCTCGCCGCTTTGCGTGGTGGCCTGGCACATCCGCGGTGTGGTCATGGGCTACCTAGCAGGCGGGGGTGGGGGTACTTTGCGGGCAACGCGCTTGCTCGCCTTTCGCCAGCTTCCCCACGTGACCGCGAGCCGTGGGGCCTTGTCCATGAACTTGAGGCGCACGATGAGCACGCCAGTTTCATCGTTGACCCACTCCGCGCGCAATCTGCGCGTGACGTAAAAAGCGGCCTCATGGAAGCTGCGAGACCCGCCCATTTCGAAAGAACTCGTTTTTGAGGTTACTATCCTGTCGCAGGTCAAGAGAACCCTGGGCCCCCAACCGAGCAAGCGCGTCTGCCCATGCCGCCTGAAGGTCGGTGATGTCCACGTTGCGCAGCGGGCGTGCCAGTTCGACGATAGCGTGCATGTGGACGTTCCAGCCGTCAGCATCGGCAGCACGGACGGGCTCTACATGCACATGGCCGTCACCTCCTGCTATGGCGGCGTGTACGACGCGGCCACGACAGACTCGTGTCCGCGCATCGCGGAGAACTTGATGGCCCCGGGTGGGGTCACGCGCGGAAACGGTCAGCGTCAGCAGCGCGAAGCCATGTGGAGCGGCTCCTGAGAGAACGCGGCTACGCATGCGCCTTTCAATGCGCTTCCGATACTTGATGGCGGTCTGACGCGAGCATCTCGGGCAGTACGAGGCCCAGCAACGCCACCCCGTGTGCAGCTTCCCAGCTCGGGCACATCGGGAGAGTCGCCAAGCCAATCGGGAAAGCAGCATCGCTCCCGGCGGATCCGTGTTGCGTATCGCCTCTGCGACTCGCCGAAGCCGCTCGGCAAGGGCGGACGTGGCACACCCGCGCTTGTCGTTGGGCGCCTCTATATGATCAGAGATGGAAGACGCGTGCTTGGCCAGCGAGACGTTGTTCACGGCTTGGCCTCGGTCGTGCCCACTGGTCGAGACTCGGCCACGCGGGCGGCGATCCAATCTTCAATCTCGCCGGCGAGCCAGCCGACCGAGCGTGGCCCAAGGTGGATCGGTCGCGGGAACCCTCCACATGCCATACGCTCGTAGATCGTGCTGCGAGCCAACCCTGTCATCGTCTCGACGGCTTTTCGCCGAAGGACCCTAGGTGTCCGTGATGTGCTGAAAACGTCCATGATTTTCTGACCATGCAGGACCAGATCGCCTTTGGCGAAATGTACTCGCTGGCCGTGTTTTCCCGGACGCTTCGTATATTTCTAGGTCTTCGTACGCCGCTTCTTGGCCGTTGGGCTGATCGGCTGCTTGAACCCCTTCGCCCGAAGGCGAAAGAGACGCGTGTTGATGGCCTTCTCGCTCAGAGATTCAGAGGAAAAACCATCCACATCGTCGATACCCTCCAGCTTCCCCAAAACAAAGGGAATCCCCAAGACAGTGGTATCAGCCCTTGCAGACTTCACAGAAACCCCGAACATCTGCCGCAGTGACTGGCTGATTTCCGCGGGCTTGAGACCCCGCTTGGCCATTTCGCGGACGGCATGGTCAAGGGCAGAAAGTTTGGCGCCTGCCTTCGCATCTCGCCTGGCACCTTCGTCAACCAGCGGACGGATCTCACGGATTTTCTCATCGATGCTCTTAACCTTCTTCTCCAAACGCTCGCGACGTTTCGTTAGTTCACGTAGTCGCCTTTTGTCGGCGCGGGTTGGTCCCCTATTGAAGCGTTCGAACTCGGCGATCTGCTCTGGAGTTGGTTGAAAATGCCGAAGCGCAACCCTCAACTGTTTTTCCGACATATCCGACGGCGGTCTTGGGCAGTTTTCAACAGTGAACAATCCCCTGCGAATGCTTTCTACGCGCGACAAGGCTGCGCCCAGGAGGCACTCCAGATCCTCAAACTCCTCTGGGTCAAGCGCAAGATTCGGTGGGATGAGCGCAAGCAGCCCTTTCGCGTGTACAAGGACGGCGGCGGTCGCATCCTTCGTCTTGCACACCGATGGTGAAGTCGGCTCTTTCATCGCCATGCAACCCGGCCCCTTCAATTTGGCGGTATTTTCGACGTTCCCGGACCACAGTATGTCTGGCATGCGGCCAAGTCGGGGACGCACACGATGTTCGCCGCGGCACTTGAGCCGGACAAGCAAACCCGATCAGATGGCAGCACGATGTTTCCGGGATATGACAAACATCCGAATAGGCATTCAAGGGGACGCGAGGTGTCTTTGGTTCCGGGCCAATAGGCCCCGCAACTCCCGTGATCTACTGAGCCACCGCCCCAATACGGCGCCGCAAGGACTGTCCCCCAAACACCACCACACTCCAATGGAATGCTGATCGCTGTTTCTGATCCTGAATCTCGGGGTGCGTGTACCTCCAAAACGGGCACATCGCTCGCGATCCCCGCGTCCCTTGCCTCCGGCCCTGTTTCTGGCCCCGACTCGACTCCGCCGGTTCCACCCATCCCGCCTGTGCCGACGACGGTTCCTCCTGTGGCTATCGCGTCGCCGCTGTCGCCTTGGCCAATCGGCGCGTCCGCCTCTTTTGCATCGACTCCGCCAGTCCTACCGCCCAGGGCATAGCCACCGGTGCTTCCGTCCAAGACGGTTGATTGACCACCCGTCTCTGTCACCGTCGCGCCGGCATCCAGCTTTTTGGTAGCAGGACCGACGCCCCCGGCGTCCAAGGACGACGAGAGCGCCGTCGTTCCGCCTGCGCCGGCGTTCGACTGTCCCGAATCCACGCCTGGCACCGCGCAAACACACTCCGCGAGTTTCCCCGGGGAAATGCACGACCGCGCACCCACTTGTCCTGTTGGACATGTGCAGGTGACGTTGGCGCCGGGGACACAGTTCCCAGCAGATCCTGAGCTGCCAGAGCAGCCAGCGAGGCACGCCAAGGCAACACACGAGAAAGCCGGACTCGGTCTAGCCATGTGTTGCATGTTCGCCCCGCTCGGGCTCACCCGCAAGTTCAACCTGGGTTTACGACATTTTAGGCCGTGGTCAGAATGGTCGCGCGCACCTAGCGTCGCGGTAAGTGGCGACGGACTTCCCACGCTTCTGCCGAAATCTCGGGCGCAATGTGAAGGCGCTTCGAGAGGCGTGTGGCCTCACCCAAGAAGACATGATGGATCACGGCTTCAGCTTGCGACACTACCAGCGAATCGAGGCCGGCAGGTCTGTCACGCTTCGGACCGTGTGGAAGCTGGCCAAAGCTTTCAAGGTTCCCCCACGCGAGATCTTGCCTGCGTCTGGTCCGTAGTGTCGGCTACCCAGCCCTGCTCAGCGGAATGACCTTCACGTCCGCCTTCAGCTTGCCCAGGTAATCCGCCCAGGCGGCCATCATCTTGCGGCGTTCGGCAAGGTGGGCGGTGCGGTTGTAGGCGCGACCGAGGGGATCGCGAACCGCGTGGGCGAGCTGCTGCTCAATCACCTCGGGTCGGAAGCCGAGCACCTCGTCAAGCAGCGTGCGCGCCATCGCGCGGAAGCCGTGGCCGCACATCTCGGTGGTGGCGATGCCCGTGCGGCGCATGGCTGCCAGCACGGCGTTGTTGCTCATGGGGCGGGCGTTGCAGGTCGCGCAGGGAAACACGTAGCGGCCAGATCCGGTCAGCGGCTGCAACTCGCGCAGGATGGCCACGGCTTGCGGGGCCAGGGGCACGATGTGGTCCGTCTTGGTCTTGCTGACCGTGAAGGCCCATTCGGCCTTGTCCAGGTCGATGGCTGCCCATTCGGCGCTGCGCAGCTCCCCCGGCCGCACGAACACCAGCGGGGCCAGCTTGAGGGCGGCAGCCACGATGGGCGAGCCGTCGTAACCATCGAGCACCCGGAGCAGGGCGCCCACATCCTCGGGCTTGGTCACGGCGGCCAGGTGCTCGACCACGGTGGGAGGCAGGGCGCCGCGCAGGTCGGCGGAAGGATCCCGTTCGGCGCGGCCGGTCGCGATGGCATAGCGGAAGACCTGTCCGCAGTTGCCGCGGGTCCGGTGGGCGGTCTCCAGGGCATGACGGCTTTCGATCCTGCGCAGGACGGCCAGAAGCTCCGGAGCGGTGATCTCGGCGACCGGCCGCGACCCCAGGTAGGGGAAGACATCCCGCTCGAAGAGTCGGATCAGAGGCTTCGAGTAGGTAGGCGACCATCCGGGCAGGTGCTTGCCGTACCATTCGCGGGCCAGCACCTCGAAGGTGTTCGCGGCACTTTCCGCCCGGGAGGCCTTGAGCGCCTTGCGGTTGACGCCGGGGTCAACTCCATCGGTCAGGAGCTTCCGGGCATCATCCCGCCGGCCGCGTGCGTCCTTCAGGCTGGTCTCGGGATACGTACCGAGCGAGAGACGTTTTTCTTTTTGGTCGAAGCGGTACTTCAGGCGCCACCACCGGCCGCCCGAGGGCGAAACCTCCAAGTACAGCCCACCACCGTCGAAAAGCCTGAACGTCTTACCCGTGGGCTTCGCCTGCTTGCACTGGGCATCGGTTAGGGCCATGGGGGCAACTCCTTGCGGAATCGGTCAGTTGCCCCCAAGGTTGCCCCCGCGTGGCACCGGCTGTCAATGGACCACCCCGGACGCCACCGGACCATTTTCCCCGGGAAATCTTGCGATCTCGACCGGCTGGCGGACTTCGTTGGACGGCCTCGGAAGTCCTTTTCGTGGGCGCAGTAGGAATCGAACCTACAGCAAACGGATTAAGAGTCCGCTGCTCTACCAATTGAGCTATGCGCCCGTCCCCTTGAATTTGGGAAGCGAAGATATGCCTAACCTGCGCCTCCAAGTCAAGAAGCTGTCTGCGCGTCCGGAGGGAATCGAACCCCCAACCCTCGGCTTCGAAGGCCGATGCTCTATCCAATTGAGCTACGAACGCAGGAGGGTGGAGATAATCCCGGCCCCAATGGCCCCTGTCAAGGTTGCGGGCTGGCTTTCGCCGGCGGCTCGGCCGGCTTCTTGTCGCCGCCGTCGGTCTTGGGCGGCCTCTTCTTGGGGATGAAGGTCATGCGCAGTCCCTCGATGAGCTTGGCCTTGGCCGAGTTGGGATCCCGCCGCATGTCCATGTGTTTGACGCGCTCGAGGGCGCTTTGCAGCAGCACCAGGCGCCCCCGCTCGGCCTCGCCGCAAGGTACGCTGGAACCGGCATCGCAAAGGGCGAGAGCCTTCTTGGCCTCGGAAAACGCGTATCCGGGCTCGAAGTGATCGGCCAAGGCCAGGCTTGCCACCTGGTGCAAGCGGTAGTCGTCAGGGCGAGCGTTCAAGGGGCGTTCCAATGACGCAAGCGCCCAGTCGGGGTGGCGAAGGTCCATGAAGATGCCGGCCAACTCCAACGCGGCGCTGGAATTGTCGGGCGAGGCAAGCAACTGGACCTGCAGCTCGGAGACGCGCTGGCGCACCGCCGGATCCGTCGGCAGTCCTGGTTTCACCTTCACGTCCGGCCTGGGCATGATGATGACCGTCGCCAGAAGCAAGAGGATCGTGATGTCTAAAACGCGCCTGACCACGATTCCTATACGTACCCCATGTCCATCCCGGGGTCCAGGCCGCCGACCTTCCCAGCTTGGCTGGCCGCGAAGCTTCGCGGGAGGGCATGGGAACCCTTCCAGGGATTCCATCAACTGGCAACCGTCCCAGATTTCCCCAGACCGGGGCATTTCGCCTCGGTCAGTCCGCGGCTTGTGCCGCGTTTTGCCGGCGATAGGGGCTAGACAGGGTGTCGGCAAGTGTGGCATGTGAAATGCCTCTGTGCTGTCAGGGCGATTGCCGTTGGGGCGATTGGCATCGGGGCTAGTGGGCTTCCGAACCTAGAAACTAACCGCTTCTCTTCACCCTACGCTTTTTGAAATCTCTGGCCGGTTCCTCGTCGCACAGACCGCTCTGTCCGGGTCACCGGCGCCAAGACCAAGGAGGAACAGATGACGATCCTTAAGCTGTTGGCCGATGCCTTCCACGAAGGAGGATGGGGAATGTGGCCCATCCTCACCCTTTTGATGATCATCGTTTCGATCATCGTCGAGCGCGCCGTCGTTCTTCGCAAGGCGGTCATCGATAAGGACAAGCTGCACGCCCTCCTGCGCTCTCAGATTTCGGCCGGCAACATCCAGGGCGCCATCAAGGTCTGCACTGGCAACCCGACCCCGCTGACCCGCATCGTCCAGGCTGGTCTGATGCGCGCCAACCGCAACGAGCCCGAGATCGTGGCGGCCATGGAAGAATCCTCCCTGCGCGAGCTGCCGCAGGTCGAGAAGCGAACCGGCTACCTGGCCATGTTGGGCAACCTCGCCACCCTGGCCGGTCTGCTCGGAACCATCACGGGCCTCATCAAGTCGTTCGCCGGCGTCGCGGGCGTCGACCCCTCGCAGAAGGCCACGCTGCTCTCCAAGGGCATCTCCGAGGCCATGAACTGCACGGCCTTCGGTCTCGGCACCGGCATCGTCGGCCTCGCGGCCTTCGCCTGGTTGAACGGCAAGACCCAGTCGATTCTCGACGACATCAACGAGATGAAGAAGAACGTTGTCAACCTGTTGGCCAGCGCGAAGGCGGCGCTGCACGGGTAACCCCGAAATTTTGTAACCCTCAAGGAAGAAGGAGATACACAAATGGTTCTTCTGGAAGCATTCAAAGAAGGTGGATGGGGCATGTACCCGATCCTCATCCTCTGCATCATCATCATCTACTTGACCGTCGAGCGCGCCATGTACCTGGCCAAGTGCAAGATCGACACGGACAAGCTCATGTCCCTGCTCAAGTCGCAGATCGTCAGCGGCAACATCCGTGGCGCCATCACCACCTGCCAGGCCACCCCGG
>CAZHUY010000291.1:0-7210 GCA_964535465.1 uncultured Myxococcales bacterium | reverse complement strand
GCAGGAAGACGTCGCCGTCCTTGATCTCGCTGGAGGAGATGTCGACCTGCACATTCTCCTTCATCCCCAGGGCGCGCGTGATGACATTCCGATGGGGGAACTTCTTCTGCTCGTCCTCCGACATCCCGGGCCGCGCTTCCTTGTAATCCTCGAGCAGCGAGTGGTCGCGCGTGAGCTGCTGAACCACGCCGTCGCGAATGCGGTAACAGCGCGAATCGCCCACGTGGGCGACGTAGTACTTGTCCTCGAAGACCTGGCCAATCACCGCCGTCGTGCCCATGCCGGTCATGCGCACGTCCTTGGTCGCGGCGTCGTGGATCTTCTTGTTGGCGTGCTTGATGGCCACCACCAATCGATTCTCCAGGTACGACAGGTTGCGATCCATCTTGTAGGGCCAGGTGGCGTCGTCGTCCTTGGAACGGGCAAAGAACTCCCGAATCACATCCGCGGCCATCTTGGACGCCACCTCGCCACTGGCGTGTCCGCCCATTCCGTCGGCGACCAAGAACAACTGCTCGTCCTCTATGAGACAGAAGTAGTCTTCGTTGTGGTTGCGCTTCAGCCCAGGATCAGTCTTGGCGGCGTAGCGGATATGCATGGTCGACCTGTACAGTTGAACTTCCTCCGCCCGGTCCTGTCAACCTCGGAACGTAGCGTCCGGCGAGCTGTCCGAATGGGGTACCTTTCCGTGGTTGACGGTCTTCCCTCCCGTCGCTATGGTACTGAACGAATGTCTATCCCCCACCGGGGCAAGGGGCCCAAGGCCGCAGCCAAGACGACGGCAGCCAAACGCTCCCGGCCAGCCCCAAAACCAGTCGCATCCCCCAGCAAAGCCGCCGCCGCGACACCTGCCGCTGCGCCAGCCATCCACCCTCACTCGGCGGCTCTGCTCGCCATCGGAGACGAGGTCTTGCGCGGCGAGGTGGCCAACACCAACGCGATCTTCCTCGCCGAACACCTGTTCGACGCAGGCCTGGACGTGCGTGATCAACGCGTGGTGGCCGACGAGCCGCTCGCCATCCGGCGTGCCATCAACGAGCTGGTCGAGCGCGCCGCCGTCGTCTTGGTGACCGGGGGCCTAGGCCCAACCGAGGACGATCGCACGGTTGACGTGGTGGCCGAGTTACTGGGCGTTGGCGTCGAGACCCATACCGGTTCGCTCGAAGCCATGAAGAAGCGCTACTCCGCGCACGGTTTCGAGATGACGCCCAACAACCTGCGCCAGGTGCGCATTCCCCAAGGCGCGCAGGCCCTGCCGAACGTGGCGGGAATCGCCCCCGGCTTCATGGTTCGACTGGGCGGCAGCATGGTGTTCTTCATGCCCGGCGTTTCCCGAGAAGTCGAACGCATCTTCTTCGATCACGTCGCGCCCGCCTTGCAGAGTTACATGGCGGCTCAGAGCGAGCCCGCCGCCTCGGTCAGGACCTGGCACATCTACGGAATGGGGGAATCCCACGTCGACCACCGGCTGGCAGGTCTGCTCAACGGTATCCCCAACGCGACCCTGCATTTCCGCACCGACGGTCCCGAAAACCACGTCAAGGTGGTGATCCGTGGCCCCGAGCGGCAGAAGAACCAGGAATTGCTCGAACAGGTCGACCACGAGCTGCGCAAGCGCATCGGGGCCGGGATCTACGGCATCGACAGTGATACCTTTCCCAAGGTGATCGGGCGCACCCTGCGCGACGCGGGCGCCACCTTGGCCTTGGCCGAGTCCTGCACGGGTGGAGTGGCCGGCGGGTTGCTCACCTCCGAGCCAGGCGCCAGCGACTTCTTCTTGGGCGGCGTGGTGGCCTATGCCAACGACGTGAAGATCAATACGTTGGGCGTGAAAGCCTTCACCATCTCGGAGGCGGGCGCGGTCAGCGAAGCCTGCGCAAAGGAAATGGCCGAGGGAGTGAGACGCATCACCAACGCCACCGTGGGCATCTCCATCACCGGCATCGCGGGTCCCGCGTCCGAAAACGACCGGGGCGGCCCCAGCGACAAGCCCGTGGGCACCGTGTGTTTCGGTGTGGCCACGGTGAAGTCCGCCAAGTCCATCAGCAAGTTCTTTTCTGGCGATCGCGAGCGTATCCGTCGTGCCGCCGCCTACTTCGCCCTCGATCTCGCACGCCGACAGATACAGTGATCAGGAGACATGAATGGTGCCCTCCGAGAAGAACGAACACGCAAAAGCCGAAGCTCCCAAGTCAACCCCCGCGCCGCGCGATACCGCGCGCGACAAGGCCATCGAACTGGCCGTTTCCACCATTGAGAAGCAGTTCGGGAAGGGCAGCATCATGCGCCTGGGCGAGGAGATCCCCACGCCCGAGGTGCGCGTCGTCCCCACGGGCTCGCTCGGTCTGGATATCGCGCTGGGCGTGGGGGGGCTGCCGCGCGGACGCGTGGTCGAAATCTACGGCCCCGAGTCATCAGGCAAGACCACCTTGGCCCTGCACGTAGTCTCCCAAGCACAGAAAATGGGCGGCATCTGCGCTTTCGTCGATGCCGAACACGCGCTGGACGTGGGCTATGCCCGCAAGCTGGGCGTGCGCACCGACGATCTCTTGGTGTCACAACCCGATCACGGCGAGCAGGCCCTCGAGATCACCGAGATGCTGGTTCGCTCGGGCGCGGTCGACGTGGTGGTGGTCGACTCGGTGGCGGCGCTCACCCCACGCGCCGAATTGGAAGGCGAGATGGGGGATTCGCACGTGGGTCTGCAGGCGCGCCTCATGAGCCAGGCCTTGCGCAAGCTGACCGGAACCATCGCCAAGTCCAACACGCTGGTCATCTTCATCAACCAGATCCGCATGAAGATCGGCGTCATGTTCGGCAACCCGGAAACCACCACCGGCGGCAACGCGCTCAAATTTTACGCCAGCGTGCGCCTGGACATTCGAAGGGTGGGCGCCCTGAAGGATGGCGAGAAGGTGGTGGGCAACCGGACCCGGGTCAAGGTGGTGAAGAACAAGATGGCCCCGCCCTTCCGCGAGGTCGAGTTCGACATTCTCTACGGCGAGGGCATCAGCCGCGAGGGTGACCTGATCGATCTGGCTGCCGAGTGTGGTGTGGTCGAGAAGTCCGGCGCATGGTTCGGCTTCGAAGGCGAACGCATTGGACAGGGACGCGAGAACGCGCGCCTGTATCTGCGCGAACACCAGGATGCCGCCAAAAAGATCGAAGCCAAGCTGCTCGCCCATCATGGGGTGAAGCGCGAAGTGGGCGCGCCTGCATTGGCGACAGGCGCGGCGGCTGCATCTAGCGCGGTGCGGCCAATGGCACCACAGCCCAAAGCCCCGGTGGCAGAGAAGCGCCGCTAGCGCGCCCGCTAAACCATAGGCGTTACCTTTTCGGGTCGAGATTGGGGTATCCCAAAACTTGTCGCGCCCGGGTTCGGTGCATACTACGATTCCACTGATGGCATCCAAAAAGCCCGGCCCGGAAGGTCCAATCGAGATTCCCGAGACAATCGCGGTGCTGCCACTGCGCAACTCGGTTCTGTTCCCTGGCTCGATCATCCCCATAGATGTGGGGCGCAAGAAATCGGTGAAGCTGGTCGAGGAGGCGATCGCCAAAGAGAAGCCAATCATCGGCATCGTCACCCAGCGTGACGCGCGCACCGAGGACCCAGGGGCCGCCGATCTGTATTCGGTTGGCTGTGCCGCCCGCATCCTCAAGGTCATCAAGCTGGCCAAGGACAGCTTCTCGGTGATCCTGCAAGGGATCTCGCGCGTTCGCATCCTGGAGACCGCGTCGCAAGACCCCTTCATGACCGCCAAGGTCCAGGTTCTGCCTGATCCGCCCGGCTCGAACGTCGAGCTCGATGCCCTGGTGCTCAATCTCAAAGACGTGGTCAAGCGCGTCTTCAAGCTGATGCCCGAGCTGCCCAAGGAGGCGTCGACGCTGATCGACAGCGTGACCGAGCCCGGACAGATCGCGGATCTCATCACGTCGAACCTGGACGTCCAAGTGGACGAGAAGCAGGAGATCCTGGAGATCTTCGACCTCAAGGCCCGGCTGCGACGCGTGCTGCAGTTCCTGTCGCGCCAGCACGAGGTGCTGAAAGTCCGCGAGAAGATCAACACCCAGGTGCAGGAAGAGATGGGGCGCAATCAGCGCGAATACGTCCTGCGCCAGCAGCTCAAGGCCATCAAGGAAGAGCTGGGCGAGATTGACGAGAGCGGCGGCGACCTCGACGACTTCCGCGAGAAGATCGCCGCGGCCAAGATGCCTGCCGACACCGAAAAGGTGGCCATCAAACAGTTGGAGCGCCTCAAGGTGATGCAGCCGTCCTCGGCCGAGTACACCGTGACCAGGACGTACCTGGAGTGGCTGGTCGAGCTGCCCTGGGCTGTCACCACTTCGGACAAGCTGGATATCCCGGCGGCGCGCGACATCCTGAACTCCGACCACTACGACCTCGAGAAGGTCAAGAAGCGCATCCTGGAGTACCTCGCGGTACGCAAGCTCAAGACCGACAAGAAGGGCCCCATCCTTTGTCTGGTGGGACCGCCCGGGGTGGGCAAGACATCGCTGGGCAAGTCCATCGCGAGGGCGCTGGGACGCAAGTTCATCCGTATCTCGTTGGGCGGCGTACGCGACGAGGCGGAGATCCGAGGTCACCGACGGACCTACGTGGGTTCGCTCCCCGGCCGCATCGTCCAAGGCATGAAGAAGGCGAGCTCCAACAACCCGGTCTTCATGCTCGATGAGATCGACAAGCTTGGCCACGACTTCCGCGGCGACCCGGCAGCAGCCCTCCTCGAGGTGCTGGACCCGGAGCAGAACCACGCCTTCTCGGATCACTACCTGGAGGTGCCGTTCGATCTCTCCAAGGTCATGTTCATCGCCACGGCCAACATCCTCGACCCGGTGCCCGCGGCGCTGCGCGACCGACTCGAGGTTCTGGAGATCCCGGGCTACACCCGTGAGGAGAAGCTGAACATCGCCAAGCAGTTCCTCATCAAGAAGCAACTCGAGGAGCACGGCCTGGGCGGCGAACGGGTCATCTTCGAAGACGGCGCCGTGGGCGAAGTCATCGACAGCTACACCCGCGAAGCCGGCGTGCGCAACCTGGAGCGCGAGATGGCCAACATCATCCGCGCGGTGGCCGTCTTGGTGGCGGAGGAGAAGGCGACGGACAGGGAGGTCATCTCCACGGCGCGCGTCCCTGACTTCCTGGGACCGCAGAAGTACCTGCCCGAGGTGGCCGAGCGTACAGCCGAGGCGGGCGTCGCCACCGGCCTGGCCTGGACTCCGGTGGGCGGCGACATCCTCTTCATCGAAGCCACCCGCATGAACGGCAAGGGCAACTTGGTGCTCACCGGTCAATTGGGCGACGTGATGAAGGAATCTGCCCAAGCGGCGCTGTCCTTCATCCGCTCGCGCGCGCGCTGGCTGGGTCTCGAGGAGTCCTTCCTCGAGCGCAGCGACATCCACCTGCACATTCCCGCCGGGGCCATTCCCAAGGACGGACCGTCGGCGGGGGTCACCATGTTCGTGGCCATGGTGTCACTGCTCACGGGCAAGCCGGTGCGCAGCGACGTGGCCATGACGGGCGAGATCACCCTGCGCGGTCTGATCCTGCCGGTCGGCGGCATCAAGGAGAAGTTCTTGGCGGCGCATCGGGCCGGCATCAAGCGCGTGATCATGCCCGAGCGCAACCGCAAGGACATCATCGACATCCCCGAGCAGCCGCGTAAGGAGATTGAAATCATCCACGTGAAGCGCATGGATGAGCTGCTCCCCCTGGTGCTGACGGAGATGCCCAAGCTGCAAGGCACGATGTCCGGCGCGGTCACGCCAGCGCCGTTCACACCGCCCCCGCCCTCTGCCTGATTCACGGAGAGCCACAAAGCGCCGTCTTGGGTTCGTCCCAGGTACGGCGCTTTTTACTTTTTCCGCCCTTCGGGTGAACGCCGGATCTCGGCTTGACGGTCAAAAAGTCGGTGCTTACTGTACCGCCCATCTGAGCTCCAAAACCCTCTATCTCCCGAAAAGGACAAAGAAAAATGGGAAAGATCATCGGAATTGACCTCGGAACCACCAACTCCGTGGTGGCCATCATGGATGGCAAAGAACCCAAGGTCATCACCAACGAGGAGGGGAGCCGACTGACCCCGTCCGTGGTTGCTTGGGACGACAAGGGCGAGGTTCTGGTGGGGCAAATTGCCCGCCGGCAAGCGATCACCAATCCCGAGAATACGGTTTTTTCGGCCAAGCGCTTCATTGGCCGTCGCTTCGAAGAAGCCTCTGAGGACGAACGACGCGTCCCCTTCAAGACGGTGCGAGGAGGGCACGGCGAGGTCTTGTTCGACCTCCGCGGCAAGAACGTCAGCCCGCCTGAGGTGTCCGCGAAGGTCCTGCAGAAGCTGAAGAAGGCGGCCGAGGATCACCTCGGCGACAAGGTGACGGAAGCGGTCATCACCGTCCCCGCGTATTTCAACGACTCGCAACGCCAGGCGACCAAGGACGCGGGGCGCATCGCGGGCCTGGATGTCAAGCGCATCGTCAATGAGCCCACCGCGGCGGCGCTGGCCTACGGCCTGGACAAGAAGAAGGATGAGCTCATCGCCGTTTACGATTTCGGTGGCGGCACCTTCGATATCTCCATCCTGGAAGTCGGCGAGAACGTGGTCGAGGTCGTTTCGACCAACGGCGACACCCACCTGGGCGGCGATGATATCGACGTGCGCATCATGGATTGGCTGATCGCCGAGTTCAAGAAGGACCAGGGCATCGACGTCTCCCGCGACAAGATGGTCATTCAGCGTCTACGCGAGGCCTCGGAGAAGGCCAAGATCGAACTCTCACAGGTGCTGGAGACGGAGATCAACCTGCCCTTCCTGACCGCCGACGCCAGCGGACCCAAGCACCTGCAGATGCGCCTGTCCCGCGCCAAGTTGGAGCAGATGATCGAAGATCTGATCCAGCGTACCATCGAGCCCACCAAGAAAGCCCTGGCCGATGCCAACAAGAAGGTCACGGACATCGACGAGGTTGTGTTGGTTGGTGGGTCCATCCGCATCCCGCGGGTGCAGCAGGTCGTGAAGGAGTTCTTCGGCAAGGAGCCGCACAAGGGCGTGAACCCCGACGAGGTCGTGGCCCTGGGCGCGGCCGTGCAAGCCGGTGTTCTCTCGGGCGATGTCAAAGACATGCTGTTGCTCGACGTCACCCCGCTCTCGCTGGGCATCGAGACCCTGGGCGGCGTGATGACCACCCTGAT
>CAZHUY010000290.1:0-7211 GCA_964535465.1 uncultured Myxococcales bacterium | reverse complement strand
GGCATTCCCCTGATCGACGAGATCCCGGTCAGCATCGACGGCAAGCGCGTGCAGATTCGCGACGCCATCAGTTGGAGCACGGGGCGTTTGCTCCTGGCGACCAACCAAGGGTTGTGTCTGTTCGACCTGCGCTGGGGCAACTGCCAGGTGCTAGCGCCCCAGGGTCTGGACGACGAGGTGGTTGTGATCTTGCGGGACCGTGCCAAGCGGGTGTGGTTAGGGGGGCGTGGGCTATGGCAACTCGAGGACGAGAAACGGGCGCGTCCCGTGCACCCCTTCATACCCGCGCTGGCGCACGCCGATGTGGTGGCCATGGCCGAGGCGCCCGAAGGCGGGTTGGCCGTAGGTCTGGCGGGACGCGGGGTCGTGATACTGGACGTTCCAAGAAAAGGGGAGGCGCCCGCCAAGCCCAAGCTGGAGTCTTGGGACGAACCGGGCAGCTTCGAGGGGCGCTACGCCGACCAGGCCATCATGATTCGAACCTGCAAGCAGGTGACCGATCCCACGGCTCTGCTGGAGCAGGCGCAGGCCCTCGACGGGCTGAAGGCACAATTGGCGGATGCCGTGCTGGGGGGCGACGCGCGTGTCCATCTGGGCGACGAGGCCGCGCTCGATCGACGGCCCGATCTTGGCGTGTATGGCCCCGAGATCGACAAGCTGGAGGGGTCGGTGGTGGCGACCTTGAAGAAGAGCCCGCTGTGGAACGACCTGGGGGTCAGCAAGCGCTACGGGCCGCGCGGCAGCCGCAGTGTCGAGGTCAAGACTTGCCCGTCTGTCGATGGGAACCCCGAAGCCACTCGGCCGGCCCGACCGGTTGGCACCACCCGCTGATACGGAATGGTCGAGCACCATTCTCGGCACATGAATGCGGCGCGGCACTGAGGACTGGGAGGCGTTGTGGCGGAGGGTTGCAAACGTCACGACACCTGACTACATTGGCGCGCCTGGCAGAGGCCGTGAAGGCTGCCAGTCAACCAAGGAGATTTCCGCATGCTTTCACCGAAGTGGTCTGTGCCGTTGTTGGTTCTGTTGTCCACAGCATCTCTGGTCTGTTCGGACCCGAATGCAGAGCAGGGGGCAGAGACCGCCAATGTCTCGATTTCGCTCATGGCCGACGGCAGCGGCGAATTCGCGGCGATCGCCTCGACAGCCGAGGTCAGAGTGACGGCTGAAGACATGCCGACTTTGACCCGGCCCCTGACTGTGAGCCAGACGGGCATCACCGGCACTGTCTCGGGCATCACCGCGGGCAGCAACCGCAAGTTCGAGGTATTCGTCTACGACGCGTCTGGCAACATGTGCTACTACGGCAGCGCGCTGGGCGCGATTACCCCCAACGGCACAGCCAACATCTCGATGACGCTGTACCGGACCAATGGCGAAGGCAATGCGGCCATCACGGGGACGATCCAAGACTCCAACACGCCGCCGACGGTTGCGCTCACCAGCCCGTCGAATGGAGCCCAGTTCACCGTGGGAAGCACGATTCAGCTTGCCGCCACGGCAGCCGACGCGGACGGCTCCGTCGTCAAAGTCGCGTTCTACAACGGGGCCACGCTGCTTGGGGAGGATGTCTCGGTTCCGTACTCCCTCGCATTCTCTCCCGGCACGGCGGGGACCACCACCTTCTCTGCCGTCGCCACCGACAACGCCGGGGCCACGACGACCTCCGCGACCGTGACGGTGACGTCGACCAACACGCCGCCGACGGTTGCGCTCACCAGCCCGTCGAATGGAGCCCAGTTCACCGTGGGAAGCACGATTCAGCTTGCCGCCACGGCAGCCGACGCGGACGGCTCCGTCGTCAAAGTCGCGTTCTACAACGGGGCCACGCTGCTTGGGGAGGATGTCTCGGTTCCGTACTCCCTCGCATTCTCTCCCGGCACGGCGGGGACCACCACCTTCTCTGCCGTCGCCACCGACAACGCCGGGGCCACGACGACCTCCGCGACCGTGACGGTGACGGTGAATGTCGTCAACCAGACCTCCTACAAGATCAACTGCGGCGGTAGCGCGGCCTCGCCCTTCACGGCAGATGCGTATTATTCCGGGGGCTCGACCTCGTCCACCACCAGCACCATCACCACCACGGGAATCACCAATCCCGCGCCCGCCGCCGCCTATCAGGTGGAGCGATTTGGCAACGTCACCTACACCTTGCCGAACCTGGTGGCCGGCGCGTCGTACGCCGTGCGCCTGCATTTCGCCGAGATCTATTGGACCGCTTCGGGAAGGCGCGTGTTCAACGTCGCCATCAACGGCAGCCAGGTTCTGTCCAACTTCGATATCTACGCGACGGCCGGAGCCGCCAAGAAGGCGGTTGTCCGCGAGTACACCGCCACGGCGAACGCGAGTGGTCAGATCGTCATCACGTTCACCACGGTAACGGACAATGCCTCGGTTTGTGCCATCGAGGTCACGCCGGCGGCTGCTCCCCTCACCGTGGCCATCAGCCCGACCAGCGTGTCGACCTGTTTGGCCAGCCCTGCGACCATCACCGCCTCGGCTACCGGAGGCAGCGGGTTCACCTACCAATGGTACAGCGGTACCCCGGGCAGCGGCACCACCATTGGCGGCGCGACCTCGGCTTCGTATTCGACTGCCACCTCCGGCTACTACTATTGCGTGGTCAGGAACAGCATCGGCGCCACGGCCACCAGCGCTGCCGCCACGGTGAGCGTGGGCGCGGCTCCGAGCATCACCAGCCAGCCCACCAACCAAGTCGTCTGCTCCGGGGCCAGTGCGATGCTAAGTGTTTCTGCGACCGGTGCGACCGCCTACCAGTGGTACAGGGGAAGCGTGGGCAGCGGGACCGCGATCTCTGGTGCGACCACTGCTTCCTATGCGGCCTCCGCGGCGGGCATCTATTATTGCGTTGTTTCGGGCGCCAGCGGCTGCTCGACCACGAGCGCGGCCGCCACAGTGACCGTGAATGCGTCACCGAGCATCACCAGCGAGCCCACCAACCAAGTCGTCTGCTCCGGGGCCAGTGCGATGCTGAGCGTCTCCGCGACGGGTGCGACCGCCTACCAGTGGTACCGTAATGGTACGCCGCTCTCCGGCGCGACTTCTGCTACGTATGCGGCGTCCACGGCGGGTACCTACTCTTGCACCGTTGTGGGCGCCTACGGCTGCTCGGTCTCGAGCGCTCCCGCCACTGTGAGCGTGAACGCACCCCCGAGCATCACCAGCGAGCCCACCAACCAAGTCGTCTGCTCAGGGGCTAGTGCGATGCTGAGCCTATCTGCGACGGGTGCGGCCGCCTACCAGTGGTATCGCAACGGTGCGTTGGTCTCCGGTGGCACAACCGCTTCCTATGCGGTCACCACGGCGGGCAATTACACTTGCATCGTTACGGGCGCCAGCGGCTGCTCGGTCACGAGCTCGGCCGCCACGGTGACCGTGAACGAAGGTCCGAGCATCACCGCTCAGCCCGGAAGCCGAACCATCTGCTCCGGGGCCAGTACGACGCTGAGCCTATCTGCGACAGGTGCGACCGCCTACCAGTGGTATCGCAATGGTACGGCGATCTCGGGCGCGACGTCAGCCTCCTATGCGGCGTCCACGGCGGGTACTTACCACTGCGTTGTTACCGGCGCCTCCGGCTGCTCGGTCACGAGCTCGGCCGCCACGGTGACCCTGAACGAAGGTCCGACCATCACCGCTCAGCCCGGAAACCAAAGCATCTGCTCAGGGACAAGTGCGATGCTGAGCGTTTCTGCAACGGGTGCGACCTCCTACCAGTGGTACCGCAGCGGTACGCTTATCTCTGGCGCGACTTCTGCTACGTATGCGGCATCCAGCGCAGGCAGCTACTCTTGCACGGTTTTGGGCTCCTCTGGCTGCTCGGTTTCGAGCTCTCCCGCCATGGTTTCCGTCACGCTCTGCACCCACTAGTCTCGTTTGCCGGCTGGGCAGGGCCAGCGCCAGAACCGCTGTCGCGAACACTCGTGTGCGCAGCAGGCGCTGGCTGTCCTGCCGGAGGACGACTTGTACCTCGGACGCCTGAGCCCAGGCAGCTCGGTCGGTCCCTGCCGCGACGCCTGTTCAGCGCCCCGGGGCCTTGCCACCGATGCCGTGCAGGAAGACCTGCAGGGCCAGGGCGAAGTGCTGGCGAGAGCTCTCGCCAGGCCTTGCCGCGAACTCGCCCGGGAAGAAGGCGCCGAGGAGCAGGCTCCTCAAGAGGAACGCCACCTCCTCGGGAGTTTTGCCGGCGAGATCCGTCGGTCTCGTCATGTTCTGTCTCAGCCAATCCACCAGCCTGGCATCCATGTTGGGTCTGCACGTGCGCGAACTGCGTGTGCGGCGTCGGGCGGTCCCGCGCTTGAACTCATGCAGAAGCAGTCGGGCCTCGGGCCAACGGTCGGCTGTCTCGGCGAAGCGCTCGAAGAGACACGCGAGGCGCTCGGGAAAGGCCAGGTCGTGCGGGATCTCAGCGTCGAACACCGCCACCAGCGCTTGCGAGACCGCGGCGACGAAGGCGTCGATGATCTCCTGTTTGCCCTTGTAGTAGGCGTAGAGCGACGTCGCGGTGTAGTTGGCCTCCCGCGCGATGTCGTGGATGGTCACGCCATCCAACCCCTGGCGCAGGAAGGCTCGCCCGGCCGCGTGAAGGATATTCTCTCGAACGCTCTCGATTTCGTGGTGCTGTCGGGCTGGGCGACCCATGGTTCAGTCTCGCGGGCGGCGGCAACAGTGACGATGGCCTTCATCCTCGGCCAAGGAATCTCGCCAGTCAACCCACCCGTGGCCCCGCATTCCATCGCTCCTTGCGCCAACCGCGTGGTCGCGGCGCAAGAACAGTGTTTGACTTGAACAAACATTTAAGCTAACTACCCCGCGGTTGCCTAGGGAAGCTGCGGGTCTTCCCGATCGAAGGATCGGCCCGCGCAAATCCTCGGGTGTACTCTTCCTCAAGGTGATGTATGCAAATCAATCGCTCAGCCAGCAGGCTGATGGTTACCAGTCTCTTCGGGATGATCGGCGCGGTCACGGGCTGCAAGCCCTCCGGGCCCCCGCCCTCCAGGCCGATGCCAGAGGTCGCCTACGTGACCGTGGCCCCGGAGCGTGCCGTCCTGACCACGGAGCTGCCCGGGCGAACCACCGCCTACCTGGTCGCCGAAATTCGCCCTCAGGTCAACGGCCTCATCAAGAAGCGCTTCTTCCAAGAGGGAGCGGACGTCAAGGCCGGGAGCACCCTGTACCAGATCGATCCGGTTCCCTACCAGGCCGCCTTGAACCAGGCGAAGGCCTCGGTGGCCGCGGCTGAGGCGGGCCTTCCCGCCATCCAGTCGCGCGCCACGCGTCTGCAGAGCCTGGTGAAGAGCAAGGCGGTGGGCGAGCAGGAAGCCGAAGAGGCGCAGGCCAACAACCAGAAGGCCATGGCCAACGTGGCGCTGGCCAAGGCCGCCTTGCAGTCCGCTCGCATCAACCTCTCCTATACGCCCATCAAGGCACCCATCTCGGGACGCATCGGGGTTTCCAACGTCACCGTGGGCGCGATGGTGACCGCCTACCAGCCCGCCTCGTTGGCCACGGTTCAGCAGATCGATCCCATCTATGTCGACGTCACCCAGTCCAGCGCGGAGGTCTTGCGTCTGCGGCGCAGTCTGGAGAAGGGACAGATCAAGAGCGACGACAGCACCTCACGCAAGGTCAAGCTGATCCTGGAGGACGGCACCGGTTACCCCCTGGAGGGCAAGCTCCAGTTCCGCGATGTCTCTGTGGATCCCTCCACGGGTGCCGTCACGTTGCGCCTGGTCTTCCCCAACCCCAAGCACGTGCTGCTGCCGGGTATGTACGTCAGGGCCATCGTGGAGGAAGGCATCAACGAGCAGGCCATCGTGGTCATGCAGCAAGGGGTGACCCGCGATGCCAAGGGCAATGCCTTGGCCCTCGTGGTGGACGCGTCCAGCAAGGTCGAGAGCCGCGTCCTGACGGTGGACAGGGCCATGGGCGACAAGTGGCTGGTGACCGATGGGCTCGCCGCCGGTGACCGGCTCATCGTCGAGGGGATGAACAAGGTTCGTCCTGGCGTCCCGGTGAAAGCCGTCCCCTACACGCCCAAGGCCTCCGTGCCCCAGACGGCGCCCAATCCGCAAGCCGCCAAGCCGGCGCCCACCGCCGCTCCCGCGCCCGAGAAGAAGTAGCGAACGCCATGCTGTCCCGATTCTTTCTCAACCGCCCCGTCTTCGCCTGGGTCATCGCCATCGCCATGATGGTGCTGGGGACCATGGCGATCTACACGCTCCCCATCGCTCAATATCCCGCCATCGCCCCGCCCTCGATCACCATCCGGGCCAACTATCCCGGGGCCTCGGCCAAGACGGTCGAAGACACCATCATCCAGATGATCGAGCAGAAGATGACGGGCATCGACCGCGTGCTCTACATGGAAGCGACGAGCGACTCGTCGGGCAGCGGTTCTCTGACCCTCACCTTCGCGCCGGGCACCGATCCCGACATCGCCTGGTCGAAGGTCCAGAACAAACTGCAGCTCGCCATGCCTTCGCTGCCCACCGTGGTGCAGAGCCGGGGTGTCTCGGTCAGCAAGTCCACCCGCAACTACTTGCTCATGCTCGGCCTGACCACCGAAGACGGCAGCATGAGCTTCGCCGATCTCAACGACTACACGGTCTCGAAGATCGAGTCGACGCTGGCGCGCGTGCCCGGGGTCGGCGAGGTCGAGGTCTTCGGCAGCGGGTACTCCATGCGCCTGTGGTTCGACCCCGACAAGCTCACCAAGTACGGGATGACCTCGGACGACGTGGTGGCCGCGGTGCGGACCTACAACGTGGAAGCCTCCGCCGGACAGTTGGGCGCCGCTCCCGCCGTGCCAGGGCAACGGCTCAACGCCTCCATGCTCATCCAATCCATGCTGGTGACTCCGCAGGAGTTCGCCGAGATCCCGTTGCGCACGAACGCGGACGGCTCGGTCGTGCGCGTGAAGGACATCGGGCGGACCGAACTGGGGACTGAGCTGCCCGATCTGATCATGCAGTTCAACGGCCATCCCATCGGCATGGTCGCCGTCCGTCAGGCGGCGGGGGCCAACGCCCTCGATACGGCCAATCGCATCAAGGCCAAGATGCAGGAGCTGTCGCGCAACTTCCCGCCGGGCATGAAGGTCGTCTATCCCATGGACACCACGCCCTTCGTGAAGGTGGCCATCAAGGAGGTGGTCAAGACCCTCATCGAGGCGATCATCCTCG
>CAZHUY010000289.1:0-7221 GCA_964535465.1 uncultured Myxococcales bacterium | reverse complement strand
CCTGCGCCGCAGGCAGTCCCCTCTTTAAAATTGAGCGGAGCTCCCGCCCCATCCCGGTTTTCGCTTCCGGAGCCCGTGAGGGCTACGGGAGCTTCGCTCATTTTTTTACTCCTATACTCCTTACGTCCCTTTTCATTCTCAGATGGCGGTACCGATCCAGTACCGGACCGGTACCGATTCAGTACCACCCCTGGTACCGGTTCTGTACCGGCCGGTACAGGTTCGGTACCGGGGTTCTCCGCTGACTCCGGCACGGCATCCGTAGCCTCGGCATCATCGTCGAACGCGGACGGCGCCCCTGATTTCGATATCCAGTTCGGTGCCATTCTCACCTCGATGCATTCCCCGTCTTTGGATACGCCCTTTATCCAGCCCTTCCTGCGCAACCTGTCTATGACGCCGTCCGTGTTCTTGACGGTGCTGAGGGACATGCGCGACTGTTTCGCGATCTCCCGGTAGTGCTGGCATGCCCAGCCGCTTGCGAACGCCATGCGTCGCAGCACCATCATCACGATCTTCTCCGCAGGATCCAGTGGCGCGTCAAGCACGTCGGTGTGCATATACACGACCTCGTCGCCGTGCGCGTCCTTCAGCGTCTTTCGAACCGTGTTCATGTTGCTCCTTTCCCTGCTTTAAGCCGCCCGCCGCCTCCCGGGGGAAGCGGCGGGCATGCCCCGCACTGTCTCACCGCCTACGCATTCAAGCCGCCTCGGTCCTGCCGGCGCCGGCACCGTTTTCGGTGTCTGCGGAATCGGTTTCAGGCTCATCGGCCGCGGCCGGCTTGCCATCCTTGGCCTTGCCCAACCATTTGATCACGGCCTTGTGCTGCTTCAGCCGCTCACGGTCGGCATCGGTGAACCGGTCCGTGTACAGCAGGATCTTGAGCTTGCCGGTCACGCCCTGCGCCTCCGCGACCTTGACAGCGTTCTCGGTCAGGGCCGTCGCGTACTTCGACCAAGCTTCCTTGGTGCGGATCGCGTCCACGGCATCGGCCTCAGCCTTGAGGCCTGCTAGCCGCAACGCCGTGGCCGTGTTCAGAAGCGCCTTGCCCCTGGCGTTGACCGGCTCCAGCCAGATGTCCTCGGCCCCGCGCACCTTCACGGCCTTGAACATCTCCGTAAGCGCGGCCTCGGTGTCGGCGACCCCTGGCAGGCACGGGCAGAGCATGGCGTAGGTGCGGAAGCCCTGGTCGTGCGCCAGCTTGAGCGCCTTCAGCCGGTCACGGATCGGGGATGCGTTGGGCTCGACGGCGGCGGCCACGTCCTCACGAGAATCGGGGATGCCGATGCTGAGGCCGACCATGACCCGTTTCTCGAATCCCTTGATGACGTCGAAGTCCTTGGCGACCTCGGCGGACTTGGTCAGGATTCGGATCTGCGCGGGTGTATTCTTGAGCAAGGCCTCCAAGCTCTTGCAGCCGACGCCGTGCTTGCGGGCCTCCGGTGACCAGGCATCGTCGAGCGTCGAGAGCATCACCGTGTCCCCGGCCTTGAGCTTCGGCATATCCTTAAGGATGCGCTCAGCGGTCTTGGGATCGATGACCGCGAATCCACGGTCGTAGGCGTTGAGCTGAAGCTCGCCGTAGTCCGTGAACCTGCACCGCATCGACGGCGAACTGCAGTACGTGCACTGGTGGCCGCAGCCCAAGCCGACGTTGACCGCATGCGTGGCCAAACCCTTTTTCTCGAACTCGGGCGAGGCCTTGATGCCGCCTTCGAGCGCGTGCTCGTAGATGTTGAGCGGCTCACGCACACCTTCGGTCATCCTTTCCGCGCCCGTGGCCTTGCCGAGGATCTCATGCAGCTCGTCACCGACCCTGTTCAGGCTCTCTGCGAGTTCCGAACCGGATTCGGACAAGGGGACACGCGCAGACCGGGCTATGTCCATCATGCCCGCGATGGCGGCCAAGTGCCCGGGGCGTGGCTTCGCAGCCTCCGGGCGCGGCGTCTTCTGGTGATAGACCTTGCCACCGCGCTTGACGAGCCTGCCTTTCCCATCCTGGGTTTCCTCAGGATGCGCCCGCTCATACTCAGCCCTGACGCTCTTCACGAGGTCAGCGGACACGCGGCAGTGCTCTGCGATGGCGTTGTTCGCCCACCACCTCCACTCCGGATCCTGGAGCAGGATCGTCACGGCCTTGCGCTTGTCGGCGTTCGTCATGCGCACGCCGTGGCTGGCGTTGGCTTCGATCGAGTGCAGGATCGCGTCGCGCTGCGTGCCCTGGTAGACCTTGGCCCAGATCGTGGTCATGCCGGCCATCTTGCCCGCCTCCAGGCGGTGTCGGCCGTCGGACAGCCAGAAGGTCCCGCCGCTTCTGTACACCTCGATTTCGGGCATATGAACCTTGTTCTTCATCGCCTCGCTGTACTCATGGACGGCATCCTCGTTGATGTGTTCGCGGGGATACTTAACGTCGTCGAAGCGGATCTGAGCGATCTCGATCTCGGCCAGCTCCGGCTCTTTGCCCTCGTGGGGCTGCTTACTCGTCGCCTCTGTCTTTTTCATGTTTGCTTCTCCTTCTTCGTCAGAAGCCGGCACGGAGCCGGTTCCGTCGTTGTTCTCAGATGAAGCCTCGGCATCGGTCGCGGCTTCTGTTTCAATGCTGGCAGCCACCTGGCCGCCGTTGGAATGGATACTTGCGTTCATGATCACCTCTTTGAGACCGCGCTTTGCGGGTCTCGTTTGTTTCTGCATACTTTGTCCGGTCTCATCTCCAGTTCGCCGCCCCGCCGGACATTGGAACGGGCTGGTGGTCATCATCGCCTTCCCGCTACAGGCGGGCATGGCGGTCGCGGGCTTTTAGGTATCTCGCCGGCACCCGCGACCCTGCCAGCGACTTTCTCAATATCGACTTGCTCATTGCGTAAACTCCTTCTGATAACCAGTTCGCAGTCAGCGCCTCCGACCTTTCAGCGTTTCAGCCGAACATGCCTGGGAAACTGACATCCGCTCCCTCAGCCTCCTCGAGCGACGAGACCGCCGACTCCAGGCTGCCGATCGCCTCCTGAATCTCGTCGGCCTTCGCCGACCCCTGCAGGCTCTCGGGCATGTTGTCCAGCCAGCTCTGTAACTCTGACGCCAGCTCCTCGATCTCACCCTTCGCGTCTGTGACCTTGGTCAGCGCAGCCTCCAGACGTTGCGCCCTGCTCTGTGACTTGCTCATTCCTTATCTCCTCTCCCGCATCTGCGGGTTGGGACGGTTTCCTTTTGTTGGTCCTGCCCCGTGTTCTGTTTCCTGCGGGTCTGTACCCCACTCGGGGTCTGACCCTCACACCTACCAGTTCGCATCGTGTTAGCCCGACCTTTCAGGCTTTTCACTTTTTTGTTACGTACCGGTCGGTGCCTTCTGATAACCAGTTCGCGGCGCGGGGCTCCGACCTTTCAGAGCCGGCACCTGTTTACCGCGCCGCGCCTGAGGCCGTCGTGCTTCTCCAGCTCAGTGAAGAAGGCTTCGGTCTCGTCGGCCGTGGCCGGCCGTATCGCGGCGAGCCTTACCAGCAAGCCCTGGCCGAACATCCGCACCAGGATCTCGGCGGCCTTGGCCGCGGCCTGGTGGAGATCGAGGCAGTAGTGCAGCCTCAGCTCGCAGCCGCCCCCTGCGTCCGCCATAAGCTCGACGACGTGCGGGACCTCCCCGCGCCGCATCAGCACCCCCGCCTCCGCTTCCGTCACGTGCGCGTGGCGGTACACGCAACCGGCGTGGGGCTCGCCGGCGTAAGCCCATCCCCTGCGGTCATCCATGTCCATGGTCATCACCTCCTTTGCGGGTTTGCTTGCCGCAACGGCCGCATTTTCCCCGCTACCACGGTGTTCGCATGGACCGGAGCCAACCTTTCTGATTATTTACGGACACACTCATCCGTGCTCTTGGAGCTTGTCATGAGAGTAAGGGCTTGCCTGATCTTGGGAGTATTTTGTAAATTCAACGCATATTCATAGCTTTTGAAAGGGGTACTTGTATGGCAAAGCGCGGCACCGACTCGGGTTCGGAAACAGACCCTGACCGCACCACAGGCTGCACATCCTCGACCGAAGCAGGCGGGGCAAAAAAGAGGGCGGCGAAGCCAAAGCCGTGCCCCTTCAGCATCGAGAAGACCAGGCTGACGCTTTTGGAGAAGATCAAGAACCCCGATGACCGCCAGCACTGGGATTACTTCCTCGAAGTCTACGGCTCATTCATCAAGAACATCGCCAGACGCAGGGGCCTCGACGAACAGAGGGCCGAGGACCTATTCATTTTCATTCTTGCGGAGATCAACAATAAGATCGGCGACTACACGCCTGCGAAAGGGAAGTTCCGGTCCTGGCTGAAGACCATGGTCGGCAGGCGGTGCATCGACTTCTTCAGAAAGGACAAACGCTTCCCTGAGCTGCTTGAAGAGCGGCAGAAAGGGGACGGCGAAGCCTTGCGCGGGCCGGCCGAGGACCTGCTGCCGGACACCGGCGACAATCTTGAAGCGATGTGGGATCAGGAGGAGGCCGGAGCCGTCCTGCGTATCGCGCAACGCATCGCGAAAGCCCAAGTGACACCCCGCAACTGGCAGATCTTCCAGTGCCGCGTCCTGAGGGATTGGAGTGTCGCCAGGGTTTGCGAGACGCTCGGGGTCACCGAGAACGTCGTCAACGTGGCAAAGGCCAAGGTCAAGCCCGTATTCGAAGCCGCGATACTCGAAGCCCAAGCCCGTCTGGACCGCGGGCCTCTGTCGCCACTTGACCGGAAGGCGCTGGAGGATTCGCTGACGCTTCCTTCCTACGCCAAGTCCTAGCACCACCGATTTCGCACACGGCCCTTGAGATAAGGCCAGCACCGCCAATACCGAGACAACCATGCCAAGCGACGCTACACCGCCCGACACCCCAGAGGTGCCGGGCCTCAAGCTCCTGAAGCTCGTCGGAAAGGGGGCCAGCGGTGAGGTCTGGACCTGCAGGAACGAGACGGACACGTCGTTCTCGGCGGTCAAGATCGTCAGGCGCGGCACCCGCCCCGAGAAAGTGTGGTACCGGCACGAGCTGAAGGCTCTGAGGAAGTACGCCCGGATCAGGAGGAAGCCCGACTCTCTCCTCGACATCAAACATGTCGCCGTGTCCGAAGACAAAACCTTCCTTTACTATACGACGCCTGTGGCGGACGGGGTCAAAGGACTCGACCCCTCCTCCACCCGCTACCAGCCCCTGACTCTCAAGTCCCTTCTGGCTGGCCGGAATCCGATTTCCCCTGTTTCGGCGGCGGAAATCGCGGCGCGGATCGCAGAGGCCCTACAGACCCTTCACGAGCACGGGCTCCTGCACCGCGACGTCAAGCCCGACAACATCATCTTCTGCGGAGGCAGAGCCGTGCTCGCCGACATCGGGCTGGTCACGGAGACGGAGCAAGACGTGAGCCTGGCCGGAACCCCGCGGTACATGGAACCGGGGCAGACGCCTTCGGTCAGGACCGACCTGTACGCGCTCGGCAAAGTCCTCTACGAGATGGCGAACGGAAAGGACCCCGAGTGCTTCCCTGACTTGGCGTCTATGCAAGACAGTTGCGACATCGGCACCTTTCGGCTTCTCAACGACATCTGCATGAGGGCCTGCGGCGATGAGTCCGAGCGCTATGTCAACGCCTCACAGATGCTGGCCGACCTGCGCCGCGTGGCCGCCGCCGACCGACCTCAGGGGGAAGCGCAACCCAAGCCTGGCGCAGGGCCGGCCATATCCCTCGGATTGGAACAGGCCCAGAAAGGGCCGGAGTCGCTGCCGGAACCGGAGCGGCGCCTTGCTACGGATGGATACAGACTGGACGAACTGATCTGGGACGGCAACCCCCGTGTGTGGACGCTTGCGAACTCGGACGGACCCCGCCGGTGTCTGAGCGTATCGGAGATTTCCGGACCCGAAGTCGCTGACCGTCTCCAGACGCTGCTCGGGCGCATCAGCGATCTGGCTCTGACCAACGATTCATTCGTCGTGATCGGAGACGTGAGGGCCGACAGGACGGCCGGATTCGTGTCGTTCTCATTCCAGATCGGCAATGAGCCTGAACCCTACACGCTCGAAGACGAGATTCGGACACGCGGCCGCATGCCCGCTGCGGAGTGCGCCGCCGTGGGGCTTCGACTGCTCGGCGCACTAAAGGCGTTGCGCAACAAGATGATCCCCGTACGCGACGTTGGGCCGGAAAACGTGCTGCGGGTGGACGGCGAGTGGCGCCTGCTGGCCGGCACGAATTTGATTTCGGACGCCGCCGCAGAAGCCCAGCGCACGTATCCGGCTGATAATCCCGGCGATAAACTTGTGATGGCGGAGGAGCAGCGTATCGCCGCTTTTCTCCTGTACCGCATGGCGACAGGCAACCCAGTAGCGTGCTTTCCACAAAACGCCGGACGTGAAAACGACCGACAGTTCGCACGGCTACGCCGCGTCTACGAACTTGCGGGGGCTGGATGTCCTGATGGGCGGTTCGCAAGCCTCGCCGCCATGGAGGTCGCGTTGACAAGGATCATTCGGGGCGAAGGCCAACAGCATCAGACGCGACGGCGAGCAAAGGCCTCTCTGCCGTGGATAACCCTGCTGTCCTCCTCCCCGCCGGAATCGCCGCATATGGAGCGCTTCAGGCAGTCGGCATGCGGGATCATCAGTGCCAGACATCCCGAGTTGCCCGGCCCTGATGGCGGCCACGGCAGCACGACGCCGCAGGAAATAGCCGTCACCGCTGATGAGCTGCGCAGGTTTTTCGAGCGCCGCATTGGATTCGTACCCGACAACCTGATGGAAGCCGGCTCAGCCGCCGAGCGGATGGTCGACCCCGCGGCCGTAGAGCGGAGACACAAATGGGCATTCGCCATTTGCGCGTGCCTGTCATTGATCGGTACCTTTCTTCTCCTCTACTTGAGCGTGCGATATCTCATGTCCTGGCCGGATGGTTTTTGGGCAAAGATCTGGAAAGCCGTTATCATATTCGTTTTCGGCATACCTGTAACTGTGTGCGGATCTATACTCGCATTTAGAACTTTCATCTCGTTGTTAGTGGCATCCGATGACGTGGAAGCGCACCGGCGCTCACAGGGTAAACGCGCCATCGCAACACTTTGGGCGGGGGTCGGGAAAGCGATAGACGAGATCTGGAGTGAATTCAGAGATTCGATGGACGAAGCAGTGCAGTTGGGCTGATACATCAGGCCCTCGCAACGACCCTGTACTTCTCTGCGGGCTCGATTCTGACGGCACCGAAGCCAATCC
>CAZHUY010000288.1:5038-7221 GCA_964535465.1 uncultured Myxococcales bacterium | reverse complement strand
TCCGTCTTGGCTAGGGACTGGCGCGCTTCACGATCCCCTATGAGCACGCGCGTTCCATTAGTTGTACACCAAAGTGCTTTTCAAAAGAACCGATGAGATCGCGCGCAGCCGACTCCGCCGTGGGCGCATGACCGAGCAGACGGGCCATGGAGGTCACGCCCGCGTCGCGCAGCCCGCACGGCACGATGGCCGCGAAACCCTTCATGTCGGTGGACAGGTTGAGGGCGAATCCGTGGATGGCGATGGCGTGGCGCACGTGAATGCCAAAGGCGCAGATCTTCTCCTGACCGACCCAGACGCCCGGGGTGCCTGATCGCCACTGCGCGGAGATCCCGAAGCGCGCCAGCCATTCGATGACGGCGTTGGCCATGGCCTCCACATGCGCGCGCACACCCCGACGCAGGCGAAAGACCGGGTACCCCACCAACTGCCCTGGACCATGAAAGGTCACGTCGCCCCCGCGCGAGCTTCGGTGCAGCGCGATCCCCTGCTCGGCCAGACCAGCCGGAGAGAGCAAGACGTGCGCGGCTTGCGCGTTTCGACCCAGCGTGATGACCGGCGGGTGCTCGAGCAGCAGCAGCGTGTCCCGAGCGGTTCCGGCGAGGATGCCTTCGCGGACCCGTTCTTGTAGGTCGAGGGCGGATTCGTAAGGAACCCGCCCCAACCAGCACCAGTTGCAGGGAACCGTCAGCCCTTAGCCCTCGGCGATTTCGGCGAAGAAGTCGGCGTCGACGAATTCGACGTTGACCGCGGCGCTAATCACGCCCACGCCATGGCGGACGCACGACTCGGCCAGGGCCGGGCCATCGACCACCTCGACCGGAGCGCCCGACTGCTTCCACTCCGAGATGGCGTCATCCGCCAGTCGGCCAGCCATCAGCAGCAAGCCCTCGTCTTGATTGCGGGCGCGAATGCCTGCACGCAGCTCGCCCACGGCCCGTCGGCCGGCAGAGGCGACGCCGGGACGCAAGGCGATGAGGCAACGCGAGGGACGCAGACCGCGGCCTCGCAGGGCCTCGAGATAGATGGTCCCTTCCACGCGCTTGATGAAGGTGGCGGGGCCGTAGCCCTCGCGCTGCAAGAGCACGCGTACCACGGCCTCGAAGGCCGCGGGTGCCAGCTCGGCCAGGCGCTGTTCCAGGGCCGCCATGGTGCGCTCGCGCAACGCCCTGCGGGCCTCGCCCAGGACGAATTCGGCACGCTCGAGATCCGCATCCGGCGGCCGACGGGTCAGGGCATAGAGGCCGCTGCCGGCCGGGCGCACGCGAGGCCGTTGCGCGCCACGCAGGCGCTCCTTGCCTTCGGCCGCCAGCGCGGCACGCATCACGCGCCACGCCTCGTTGGGCTCGCCGTGGATCAAACGCCGACGAACCGCGGCGTCCGCGATCTGCCGAACATGCAGGCCACGGCCTGGGGCCTGGCCCTTCAGGATTTCGATGGCGGCGTCGATGGGCGAGCTGATCTTGCGGGCGGGTTGCGCCTGGCCTTCGGGGGCCGGGGCTGGCGTGGCCGGGGCCCCTTCGCTGGTCCGGGCCGGGGCTTCGGAAACGGCAGGAGCCGGGGTGAAGCCCTCGGACGGCCCTTCCGCCTTGGCCCCCTCCTCGCCCTCTGCCTCTTCCTCGGCCTCGCCCGCCTCTTCCTCTTCGCCTGACCCGCCCTCCAGCACCACCTCGTCCTCGGACTCCTCGCCTTCCTTCTCGTCGCGTCCGCCTTCGAGGACGCCGCTCTCCGCCAGTGCGGCGGCGCGCGCCTCGGCCGACAAGGATCCGATCTCCGGCTCCTCGGGCCCTTCCTCGTGCTCTTCCTGGGTCAAACGTTCTTCGTCACCCGCGGGCGCCAGTTGCGCCTCCTTGGCCTCGGGTGCCTCGGCCGCCTCTGGAGCGTCAGCCCCGCCGCGACCGCGTCGACGCCCCCTGCCCTCCCGGCGACGCCTGCGACCACCGCGCCCCTCTTCGCCGGCGGCGCTCTTCTCGCCTTTGCCTTCGCCCTTGGGCGACTTGCTGGGCTCCTTGGCTGTCTCGACCTCGACCTCCGGCTCGGGCTCGGGGGCCGCCTCCGGGTAGCGCAAGAGTCCGAAAACGCCAGGCTTGACCCGCACGAACGGCTGGCCAGGTGCCTTCTTCACCGCGGCGGTCAACTGGGTCTGCATCGTGACCTCGGGGGTTCGCCCCACGAAGGTCAGG
>CAZHUY010000288.1:0-5028 GCA_964535465.1 uncultured Myxococcales bacterium | reverse complement strand
CAGGAGCTTTCGTTCCGTGGCCTTCTCGGCGATCTCCTTGTAGTGCAGAGGTCGGCGTTCTCGTTTTAAGATTTCCAGGGCGGCTTCCATAAAGGTCATGGCGACCCCGTCTTTACCACAAAGTTCGCACGCGCGGCGTTGGCGTCTTTCAGGTTCGTGAGAATGAGAGATTTTTTGACGGTGCCTGTCGCAGGGGTTACCCGTGTGAGATGAGTTCCGCGCGCAAGATTGGAGTCCTTCTCGGCGGCCTTTCCCTGGAACGAGATGCCTCGGTCAGGGCCGGCGAGGCCGTCATGGCCGCCCTGATCAGGAAGGGGCACGATGCCCAACCCATCTTCGTGGACCGGGACATCGACATGGCCCTGCGCCAGTCCGGCATCGACGCCGCGTTCCTGACGGTACGGGGCCGCTACGGCGCCGATGGCTGCCTGCAGGGCCTGCTGGAAATGCTCGGCATCCCCTACACCGGTTCGGGCGTGCTGGCCAGCGGCCTGACCATGAACCGCGCCAAGACCAAGGACGTCCTGCGCCTGCACAACCTGCCCACGGCTCCCGCCTACATGATCCGAGCCCAGCAGGCCGACAAGAGCAACGAGATTCACGGCGCCTTCGGCTTCCCCGTGGTCATCCGCCCGGTGGGGGCCACCCGCCTGATGGGCGGAACCCTGGTTCACGACGAACTGGAGTTGGAGAGCGCCCTCGAGGACGCCTTCAACTTCGACGACGACGTCCTGGTCGAACGCCACATGCACGGCCGCCCCATCTGCGTGCCGGTGCTGGATGGCCTGGCCCTGGGCGCCCTGGAGGTTTCGCGCAACGGCTCATGGACGGCCCAGGCCCCCATCGGGGTGCGCGGCCACGCGACCTGCGCGCCCGCACGCCTGCAGCCGGCCCGCCTGGCCTCGGTGCAGCGCCTGGCCTCGCAGGCCTACGATGCGCTTGGCTGCGAGGGTCCAGCTTGCGTCGAGCTGGTGGTCAATGAGCGTTTCAACGAGATCATCGTCGACATCGACTCCGCCCCCCTGCTGCTGCCCGACGCCCCCTTCCCGCGCATGGCCAAGGAGGCCGGCCTGGACTTCGAGGAGCTGGTGGAAGAGATCCTGGCCTGCGCCCGTGTGCGCGCCCACGGCATCAGGCGCAACCGCCGCACCTTGAACCAGTCCTTCGAAGGGCCCGACCGCCGCGCCCACTCCTCCATCGCTGCGCACTAAGCACACTTACTTCGCCTGAGCGACGAATGCGAGTACGATGGCTGGGCTTGCGGCCCCGCTCTCGTCGACTCGTGTTTTTCGCGTCCGCTGCCTTGGCAGCCTTGCTGCTGATCCCGGTGGGCTTTGGCCTGTGGAAAGGCAAGCTGATGCCTTGGGTACAGGCCCGGCTGGAGGCGACCCTGGGGCACAAGGTGCGCATGGGCGGCCTGGGGCTGAGTGGCTTGCGTGCCCTGCAGGCGCGCGATGTGGAGGTGCTGGGCGCGCCACCCTTTGACTCCGAGCCGCTGGCCCGCGCCGAGCGGGTCACGGTCCGCCTGGGCGGCCCAGACCACGGGTTCTGGGAGCCGAGCGCGGTGACGGTGGACGGTCTGGACCTGGAGTACCTGAGCACGGGCGCGGCCGACAACCTGCGCGGCAAGCGTGGCACGAAACCGGCCAAGCCTGGGGCGGCGGATGCGCAGGCCGTGCGCAAGCCGGGGCTGGCGCTGCTCGTCCGTCGCGCCCGCGTACACGGGGCCATGGTCCTGCCGGGTGGACATCGCCTGGGGTTTCGCTCGTCCGACGTCACCATGGAGCGCGACCCGCAGGGCAAGAAATCCGCGCGCATCGGCGACCTGGTCGTCGATATGGGGCCACTGGCCACCATTCGCTTGCCCGAGCTGACCATCGAGAGCCAGCGGGGAAAAGCTATCAGCGCCGTGGGCAAGGCGGGCGTACTGTCGATCCCCGCGGGGGGAACCCTGCTGCAAGACGTGACCTTCGAGGCGCGCAGCGAGGGGTCCACGGACATCATCGAGATTCGCAGCGGAAGCGACACGTCGCCCGCCTTGCGTTTGTCGTATCGAGACGCCACCGAGGGGACGAGCCTGCGCATCGATCTGCGCGACCAGTCCTTGCGTGCATTGGATGCGCTGACCGGCCCGCGCGGCGTGGGGGTAGAGCAAGCGCGCGCCGACCTGCGGCTCGAAGCCTCACTGGATCGCGAGAAGCAGAGTGTCCCCTTCAAGCTGGACGCGCAGGTGCGTGGCGTCGAGCTGCGCCACCCCGGTCTGGATCGTTCCGCCTGGCCCGACCTGAGCGGCGAGCTTCATGCTCAAGGCCAGATCGGTCGGAACAACGGCCGCATCGAGATCCAGAGCGCCGAGATCCGCGCCTTGGGTGCGCAGCTCGAGGCGCGCGGCTGGGCAGAGGTTCTGGGCGCCCCCAAGGGCGAGATCACCCTCAAGACTCCGACCGGCGCGCCCCTGAAGTGCGCCAACCTGTTGGCCGCGCAGGCCCAACCCGTGCGCAAGGTGCTGGACGGGCTGGCGCTGGGGGGCCGCTTGGGGGCCTCGCTGTCGGTTGCCTTCGACGCGGTGGCCTGGGAGGCGCTGACCCTCGACGTGAGCGTCGAGCCCCGCTGCGCCGTCAAGCGCGAGCCCCAGGTGCTGGCGAGTATGGCCGTCACCCTGGCCAATGGAACCCCGGTGCCCCAGACGCTGCCTCTGCCGCTCGGCAAGTATCACCCGGATTTCACGCCTCTGGCCGAGATGCCCCGGCACCTGCCGGCGGCCTTTCTGACCTCCGAGGACAGCCGCTTCTATGCGCACCCTGGCTTCGACATCGAGATGATCCGCCATGCCCTGGTTCAAGATGTGCAAACCCGCAGCTTCGGGCGCGGGGCCAGCACCATCACCCAGCAATTGGCCAAGAACCTGTTCCTGACCCACCACCGCACCCTGGCCCGCAAGCTGGAAGAGGCCGTGCTGGCTTGGCGCCTGCACAACCTGGTGGGCAAGGACCGCCTTCTCGAGATGTACCTGAACGTCATCGATCTGGGCCCCGGCATCCGCGGCGTGCGCCAGGCCAGCCGGGCCTATTTCGGCAAGGAGCCCGGGCAGCTGCGCCCCATCGAATCGGCCTACCTGGCGACCCTGACCCCCAACCCGCACGTGCTGGCGCGCCGGTTCCGCGACGGCCATGTGGACGACGGCTGGCAACAACGGCTGTACGATCTGCTGGCCATGATGAGGCGCAGCGGGCGCCTGTCCGCCGAAGAGCTGGCGGCCGCCCGCGCCACGCGACTGACCTTGCGCAAGAGCGACAAATAAGGCCCGGCGCGTTCAAGGCTTGAGTGTTACTCTTTTGCGCATGAGGTTTCTGCCCCCGAGGGTGGTCTTTCTGCTGGCCTCGCTGCTCCCCAACTGGGCCGCGGCCTCCCTGGTCAGCGCGCTGGATCTGGCACAGATGACCCAGCAGGCGGACCGCATCGTCATCGCCCAGGTGGTCTCGACCAAGAGCGCATGGGACGCCCAGCACCGCTCCATCTACACCACCATCGAGCTCCAGGTCGACGAGGTTTGGAAGGGCACATCGGCCGAGCGGGAGATCATCGTGCAGCCCGGGGGAACGGTGGGCAACGTCGAGATGCGCGTGCACGGCATGCCCGAGTTCATCTCCGGCGAGAAGACGCTGCTGTTCCTGGCGGGCCAGAACGCCCCCCGGGTGGTGGGCATGAGCCAAGGCAAACGCCCGCTGCGCTGGACGGGGAAGCAATGGATGGCCGAGATGGCGGAACACTCCGCGCTGGTGCGACGTGATGCTCAGGGCCGCCTGCAGTCGACGGAGGCCGAGCCAGCCATGGGCCTGGACGAACTTCGCCAGCGCGTGCGAGCCCTGATCCGGCGCTAGGGAGCGGTAGATGAACAAGAACACCATCGCTCTTGTCGTGGCTGGGTTCATGATGGGCCTGTCGGGGCCCGTTTCAGCCTATGTCCGCACGCGAACCACGGCCGGGGTGGCCACGGCCTGGAAAACCCCGTGCGTGACCATGAAATTCGCCTTGGGCGCCTTCCCGTCCTACCTGGACGCCGCCGGCTACCTGAATGCTGCCCAGCAAGGCGGCGCGGCCTGGACGCAGGCCTCGTTGGACGGAATCGACAGGTGCAGCAACGTCCTCTTCGGGGTGGAGGCCACGCCCGACGTGGGCGGCCCGGTGGGCAGGGACGGCATCAACCACATCATTTTCCGTCAGACGGAGTGGTGTCGCGACCCGGCCCCCACCGATCCCAGCGAGCCACGCTGCTACGACGCCAGCGCCTTGGCCATCACCACGGTGTTTCAACTCAAGGACTCGGGCGAGATTCTGGACGCCGACATCGAAGTGAACGGGGTCCATTTCACGTGGGCGGATTTCGTGAACCAGCCCGAGCTCGCGACCTTCCAGTCGCATGATTTCCAGGGGGCCGTCACCCACGAGATGGGCCACGTGCTCGGACTGGAACACACCTGCTACATCCCAGCCGTCGACAAGAAGGGGAATCCAGTGCCGAGACCCGTGGACCACGCCGGCAATCCGATTCCCGATTGCAACATCAACAATCCCCCTTTGATCACCGACGCCACCATGTATGTCTCGGTGAACTCGCCCGCCACCGAGGTGGGGCTGCGCACGCTCTCGCCCGATGATGTCCAGGGTATGTGCGACATCTATGCTTTTTCACCCAACTTCATCTGCGACGTGCCCAGCGACGCCAACGCCTCAGGCAAAGGGGGTTGCTCACTCGGCGCCCCGCAGGGTCCCGGATCGATCGCCGTGGTGCTGAGCCTGGCGGGACTGGCGCTGCACCTTGGGCGCAGGCGCCGAAGGGGATAGGAAACCGGGAAGACACGCTGTCCGTTCCTGCCCCTTCGTCGAACCCGCGTCTTTGACGCTTCTAAAGAACGCACCGGGTCCGACGATGAGGGCATAGTGTCGTCTCCCCTGGCCGCCAGCGAGCCTAGCACTACTGATTCAAAAACGGAGCTGTCCGTCGGTGTTCACGGGCATGAACACCAG
>CAZHUY010000287.1:0-7239 GCA_964535465.1 uncultured Myxococcales bacterium | reverse complement strand
CATCCGCGGACCGCGCCAACGTGGCGCAGATCAGGCGTCGCAAAGGCGTGATGGTGTCACCGCGCACGCGCCCACACAGCAAGCGAAAGGTGTGCGTGCACCGGCTGCGCACGGGGATGGAGGGGTCTTCGAGCACGCCGAACTCGGCGTCCACCAGGTGCAGCAGGGTGCGAAACTGGCGAAAGCGCAGGGTCAGGTGCTCGACGGTCTTGCCCGCCAGGTTCTGTTGCTCGCGCCCCAGCAGCCAGCTGCCCAGCAACCACAACATGTCGGCCAGCGGACCGTCAGGACCTGGATCCTCGCGCTTGCGCACGGTCAGCAGATCGGAGAGCGTCGAGGTCTGCAAGAGCCCGGCGTCCAAATCGCGCAGGGCCCGGAACAAGGCCTGCCGTCCCGCGGAGGTGGAGTCGCTCGTGTTCTCGAGAAGCCTGATGGCATCGTGGGCCGCCTCCAGGGCCATGTCGGTGGCTTGGGTCAGATCCCGTCCATCGGCGAAGGCGGCCAGCGCGCTCGACAGGGTGATACGCAGCGATCGCTTGGGGGCTCGTTCGCCCATTTCCAGATCGTCGATGAGGGCCTGCACCAGGGCCACGGCCCCGTCATCGTCGGTGGGAGCCGTGGCACGCAAGGCCTCCACCGCACTGAACGCCGCCTGCGCGCCGATAGGATTGTTGCCGTGCTCCTCGTACAAATCCGCCAGCGCCTCGATGGCATCGATGCCGCCCACCAGGACCAGCTTGGTGAGCAGCGTCTCCGAGGCCTCCGGCTCTTCCTCCACCGCGCGCGACAGACCGAAGATCATGACCGAGGCCACGCCCTTGTCCTTGGACATGATGTCCCCGGCCAGGATCTGCAAGCAGCGAGACAAGGCCTTGTCGGGATCGTGGCTCATGGTGGCAGCCAGCGAGGTCGCGGCTCGTCGCCACTCGCTCGGCCCCAGGCGCGGCCCCAGGTCGCGATCGATTTCGACGGCCCGCATGGGGACGGCCTCGGCCAGTAGACCTCGGGCGGCGGCGACGTGGCGCCACACCAAGGATTCGCGATCGCCGAGCAGTCGGGCCCAGGCCGCCCGCACCGAGGAGCGCTCGAACACGCGCACGCCGCTGTCGTCACCGTCTTGCGCGCGTCGAGCCGCCTCGCGCGCCGCCCGTTCCAGCAGACGCCCCGCCAGTCGCCGCGAGGGTAAAGGCCCCAAGGAATGGGCGGTCAGCCAGTCGCGTTCCAGCTCGGGTCGAGAGATCAAAGCCAGAGCCAGGGTGTCGGCCCCGGTGCCCGCGGCCAGAGGTAAACGCAGCGAGAGCGCGACGCGAGCCCGGACCAGGGCCCCCCCCAGCGCCCGCGGGGATGACAAGGCGAGCGCGGTGGCCAGAGTCACGAAGGTCGCGGCGTCGCCCTCGTGCAAGGCGGTGAGCACGCGACGGCCAAGCTCTCGTTTCTCCGGCCCCGGTGGCAGCGCGCCCGCCAGCTCGAAGAGCGCGGCCATGGCCACCGGGCGCGACAGAAAACTCACGTCATCGATCAGCCCGCTAGACAAGGAGACGCGCACGCTGTGAAGCAGAGGCTCGGTAGCCAGACCTTCGAGCGGCGTGGGCTGCTGTTCCGCGGCCGCCGCGGCCAGGCTGGCCAGGCCTTGTCGCCACAAAGCCCGACGCTCTTCCACACTCTCGCGGGTGTGGATCTGCGCAAGCCCTGCAAGATAGTCGTGGTTGCCGTGCATGCACCCGCCGAGGTCCATAAGGGTACCAGGAGTCGCGGCGAAATGAGCGCCGAGAGCCCCGCGGTCCGATAATTCCTGACGCGCGTGTAGGACAAACCCTGACAAAGGGTTGGCTCACCTTCGTACATTTCTTTCAGAATTGCGCCTGATGCCGACCCCCACGCGGATTTCGTACATTCTCATCGTGGCAAACACGCGGCTGGGCAGAAACAGTGTCGGGCTCCCGAATCAGACACAGGACCTGCGCGACGACGAATGGGATCCGACCTCAGCGCGTGGACAGCAAATAGATTCGCAGCGGCCGGGATTGAACTGGCTTTGGCCAGCCTGTCAGGTGTCGACCCCTCCCACCCCAAGAACCGCGACCCCAAACGACACGTGGCAGTTCGTGAGTCGAGTCTGTTCCGGCCAGCTCCTACGCGCCGTGCGGAAATCGGGCAACCGTTTTCCGCACGGCGACTAGGAGCGTTCCGCTCTCGCTCCCGTCTCCGATCTCAGTAACCGGCTCTCTCTCAACCTCCATTGTTTAGGGACCGGGGACGGGAGCGGGAGCGGAACCCCGCTGCCGCCGACGCCAGAGCGCGAAGGCGAGCGCAGCCGCCGACAGGAGCCACACCACCAGCAGCAAGCTCGACGTGTGGGGGAAGGCCAGCCGGGTCGAGGAGAGCGGAGTCAGGCGCGTGGGCAAGGCCTGGCGATGGTCGAGGGCCAGAAAGTCCATGAGCACCGCCACGGTGGAATGGACCAGGAAGCCGGCCCAAATGCTGCGGGTCTTCATGGAGAGCGAGCCCAGCACCACCCCCGCGACCAGGGCTCCGCACGACTCGAGGTACGGCTTGGGGAAGTGGATCATGACGTAGGGGCAGACCATGAAGAAGATGGCGTTGCGGCCCAGGGCGCGCGCGCCCCGCAACCAGAAACCGCGAAAGAAGACCTCGAGCGCGAAGAACTGGCCGACGTACAACCCCTCCCACACCGCCAGATCCAGCCAGGAGCGGCTGGCCAGTTGGTACATGGGGTAGTAGGTCCCGAAATCGCCGATGTGGGTGGCCAGCGCCAGGACCGGGATGATGATGACCAGGAACAGCAGGTAGATCCAGGCGTGCTCGAAGAAGCCGCGCACCCGCAACCCGAGATCCAGGGGGTTCTCGCGAAAGACGAGCGGCCAGACGAGCAGCGGCAGCAGGTAGCCGGCGTAGCGGGTGACCCCCCAGAACACGCGCCAATAGAGATCGTCGTAGAGCCACAGCTTGATGCTGTCGGGGTGCTGGGTCTGCAGGCGGCGCAACCAGGGGAGGACGCTCTGGTCGAAGAACTCGATGCTGCCGTAGTAGTTGATGAGGATGAGGCACAACGCCGCCAGGAGGAGGGTGACCGGTGTGCGCGTATCGACACGACCCTGCCGGCTCTGCCGGTGGGCCAAGGCCGCGGCGTCCAACTCGGCCCAGGTGTCACGAAAGAACCAGACCACGAGCGGCGCCAGGCCAGCCAGGAGCACGACCGAGATGACGAATTGGCCAAGTGGGCTATTGACGATGTTCATGCCACCCGCCGCCCCTTATCGCGGATTTTTCGCCGACTCACAACAGCCCCCGCCCCCGTTGACCCCGGCACCGGGTCATGGCAAGTAGTAGCACCTGTCATGTCGGTCATTACATCCATCAAGGACATTGTCGTGGGCCAGGCCATGCGTTTGGCGGGCAGCCCTCGCGTCAGCAAACTGGCCAGCGATCCCCGCCTGATGAACGTGGCCATGAAGGCCCTCAGCCTGGGTGGCTCGGTCAAGTCCGGCATGGACAAGGCAGGTGGCGTGGCGGCCGGCGTTCTCGGCTTGGCCACGCAAAGCGAAGTGGCCAACCTACGCGCCACCATCCAGCAACTGGAGGACACCATCTCCACGCTGGAAGCCAAGACCTCGTCCAAGTAGTCCCTGCGGCTATTGCGAACACGGCGGGGCGTAACCCCGATCCGGCAGGCCAAAACAGGCACGAGGCTCGTCGCCGCTGCCCAACCCCTCGCAGCGAGTCGGTGCCCAGCAGGTCTGTCGATCCGCGCCCGGCTGGCATGACACCACCAAGCGAGAGGGCCGGCTGACGTAGTCGATCTCGAAGGACACGCCCGCCATGGTGCCGGCCCCGATGATGCCGTCGACCTGGGGGGCGGAGGGGAAATCTCGGTTGAGGCCCGCAATGAGATCGCTGGTGTCGCTCACCACTGCCGCGGGCAGGTCCGACCCGATCTCCCAATAGGCGGCGGCGGGGAGCGCCTTCTTGCCCGAGACGTCGCAAGGCTGGAAACACGCACCAGGCTGGTCCAGGTGGGCCGTGGTCCACTCGATTCGGCGAGCACGCGCCAGCTCCGCACAAGCCCCGGACCACGAATCCCCGGAATGGCCATCGACCAAGGCCAAGCGCGACACCGAGACCCAATGGGCGGGAATCGGCTCGCCGACCAGCGGCGAGTGGAGCATGGGCTCGCCCGGTTCCGGGGCGTCCGATTCGCCGCCCAGCCGGCGCCAGGCGCTCGCGCTCAACACCATGGGGCCGTGACCCGTACTCAGCATGAGCAGCAGGTTGGCACCCGAGGATTTCACCTCCATCTCGCCCTTCGCGCAGGTTTGCATCTCTGCTTCGGGTGAGAATGCCGCCGGCTGGCCACAGGCGCGCAAGACCACGCGGCTGGCCGGCAGACTGGCGCGAGAGGCCTGCGCAGCCGTGGCGGTGGCGCCGCCCCCCCGCAAGTCGAAGTGAATGACGGCGTAGCCGTCGGCCGCCAGGTCGTCGTCCCCGGCCGGCAGGGAATCGAAGATGGTCATGCTCGCCTTGTCGTCAGCGGTTCGCGGCAAGGAAAAGGCCATCGAGAAGTGGCTCAGCACGTCGCCACCCAAGACGCCGAGGGGCTGAGTCTCGGCGCCGCCCACCGCCCCGGGACAGATGTCGAAAAGCGTGATGCCGCGAAAACGCGCGCGCACCGGCTCGGCCTGCTCCGCCACGCCCACCAGGTCGATGGTGCCCCGGTAAGTCGTGGGTTCGGAAGTCGCCGCCGGACACGCGCCCCGATGCAGGGCCGAAAGAGGGTATCCGGTATCGACGAGCAGCAGCGGCCTGTCCGAGCCCACCATGACCTTGGCCAGGGTGGCCCCCAACGTGCCGGCAGGAGCGCGCGCCAACGAGATGGGCTGGGAGTCGTACTCGTACGAAGGATCGTCGCCACAGGACGCTGCCGTTCCCCAGCACACGACGATCATCGCCAAGAATCGCGCGTTCATGGTCAGAAGCTCACCGTGGCCGTCACGGCCAGTGTATGCCGTAGCAGCGTGTAGCGGCCGACGGCCGTGGGCCGAGCCTGGCCGGCCCGGCGAGCCTGACAAGACGGCGCGTTCAAATCGCCCTGGGCCTGGGCGCAGGTCGCCGCCGCCGAAGGATCGAAGACCGAATGGTCCACCGTCACGGGCAGCATCCACTCCAAAGCGTAGCCGCCCGCCAGGCGCAGGTGGCGGCCCAGGGAAAACTCGCTGGCCACCATGGGCTCGATCTTGAGCCCGTCCACCGCGGCGGCGTTCACGTGCGAAGAAGGAATGGCCGAGGTCTCCACGCGCAGGGTCCCGCTCCAACGCCACCACGCGACCGGTGTGTGGACCACGCGAGCCCGCACATCCCAACTGTCGCGGAAGCCGCGAAACAGTCTCAGGTGGTCGGCTACCCCGCTCTTGGCAAGGCGGTCGCCGCTCGGCCCAACGAGCCTCAAGTCGATGTCGTCGTGCGAGCCATAGCGCAGCCAACGCGCCATGCCAGTCACGGCCAGCTGAGGCATGGCCCGCCAGGTGACCCCTCCCGTGAACATGTCAGGCAAGCGATAGCGCATCTCACTGAACACGCAGGGCTGGCTAGCGTCACCAAGGAAGTCACACAGACCACCGACACCGGCGGGTGGCACCACCCACGTCTGTTTCATGGCCAGCCTGATCTGGCCATCCGTGCCCAGGGGCGCGCTGGTGTAGGCGAAGCCGACGTCCCAGGCCGCGCGTCGATAATGGATACCGGCGGCCACGAAGTACGCCGGCGCCTGGGTTCCGCGCGTGGCCAGATCGTAGCGGGCCGCGCTCGCAGGATCCTCGCTGCCCGAGGCCGTGTCCTCGTTGAAAACCAGCCGCCCGTAGCCAAGCAACAGACCAGGCGCCACCCCCAGCTGCAGCCAATCGGTAATCTGAATGGCCAGGGCCGCCGCCATGGCATGGTGGCGCGTGGCCATCTTGATCAGGTGATAGCTCGTGGCCGGGTCTCCCCCGGCCGAGGTCTCGAAGCTCAACTCCTGCGAGAACGGCGTGTAGCCGGCCACCCCGAGGGCGAACCGCCCGGCGACTTCCAGCCCCATGCCCCACAGGCCGGTGGGGCCCAACGGCCAATTCACGGGGTGCTCCAGACCGCGGCCCGAGGCGGACGGAAAAGGCTGGCCGGTGGTCTGCGCCAGGCCGGCGCGCTCGACCGTGACGTGAGTGGAGCGCATGCCACCACCCAACATGATCTGGTAGCCCCGCATGAGGCCCAGGGCCGCGGGGTTCCAATACACAGCCGCGAGATCTCCGGTCGTGGGCCCGGAAAAACCCATGGAGCCCACGTGGGCATTGTCCAAAGGACCCGCCAGGGCTGGCCACGCCGAGACGAGCAGGGCCGCGAACAGGAGAAGTCTGAAAGAACGCACGACTTGCAGTGGCCACACTATCGCGAGGCCCGCCCCCCGTCGACCATCTCGAATGCCCGGTTAGAGCTTCTCGGGAAACGCGGTGAGCTTGCCGCGGGGATCGACCGGCTTGCGCTGACGCCATAGCTCGAGTGCGATCACCGCGGCCCCATCGAGGTTTCGTCCCGCGAGGCCGATGCTCTGCCCCTGGGCCACGGGCTCGCCGGCGCGGACCGACACGTCTCGCAAGCCGGAGAGGATGCTGATCCATCCCTTGGGGTGTTGGGTCACGACGGAATAGCCGCCCTGGGGCATGGTCTCGACCATCCGCACGACCCCGGCGCCCACGGCGCGCACCGGCTCGTTGAGCCTGGCGAGAAACTCCACGCCATCCCTTCGTATCTCGGTCGAGGTGGGGGGCTCGTCCCGAACCCCTGGCGTTCCCACCACGACCCCTCGAACCGGCCGGAGAAACTTCGGGCTCACCTCGCTGTCCGCGACGACGTCGTTCTGCTGGGCGGCGCGGGCCTGTTCCAGCCGGCCCAATTCGGCCCCGACCGCTTGCCACTCAGAGGACAAGGTGCGGTGCTCGACGTGGCGACGCTGCAAGCTGGCGATGGCCAGGTCGGAGGCTTGCGCGTCCCGCACCCTGGATTCCGGGTTGGTGAAGAAGCCCAGCTCGCGTCGACGCTGCAGGCGGTAGGCGGCCATGGCTTGCTCGCGCGCCCGCTCCTCGGCCTGTTCCTTCTGTCCTTGGAGGATCCGCTGTCGCGTGCTCAAGCGTTGCTCGACGGCCGTCCAGTCATCCGAGGCCTCCGCCCACGCCAGCGCCGCAAGCCAAC
>CAZHUY010000286.1:255-7272 GCA_964535465.1 uncultured Myxococcales bacterium | reverse complement strand
TGGGCGCCTACCTCTACATTCACGTGATTCTATTGCGCCCATGAGGGCCATTGAAGTAGGAAGGTGGGTAGGGATAGTTTTGGATTCGGCAACTTCCACTTCTCGGCCCGCGAACCCGCTGACCCTCGTTAGTCCCGACCATCACAGCGTCTGGGGCGACCAGGGGGCGGAGTCGAGTTGGGTTGGTCCAGAAACGGAAAAGCCCCCGTGTGGGTTCACGAGGGCTACCGTAGTTACTAAGCGAAGGTATTTAAGCTCGGCTATCTATTTTAGGCGGATGAAGGGAATCAACCGCGAAGTTAGGCCACACCGACTTGCGCCGGTGTGTTGGGAGGAGGAGCAACTTTCGGAGTTGTTGCCGCCGTCCGTTGCTTGGTTCGTACACCAAGCAACCCCTGTGCCGATATCCGAACGGGGCGTGCAACGCCACGTAACCATTCAAAATTTTGAGGTTCTCATGAATAGTGCTGTTCAAAGACGAAGCTACGGCGGTCCGAGTTCTCTGACATTCGCGTCAGGGTCATCGAGTCAAGACTTCGGTTTTTCGCAGTGCTAAATGACTGACAGCTTTTTGGTCATCAACGCGGACGGTCCCGAGACCCGGGTCGCGCTGGTCGAGAATGGCCTGCTGGCCGAACTCTACATCGAGCGCAAACAAGAACGGGGCATCGGGGGCAACATTTACAAGGGCCGGGTGGAACGCGTGCTGCCGGGCATGCAAGCGGCCTTTGTCAATATCGGTCTGGAGAAGTCTGCCTATCTCCACGTCTCGGACGTGCGGGGCACGCCGGACGATCTGCGCCGCCTGGTTTCGGCCGGGGAGGGGCAGGGGCGTGGAGGTGGCCTGGACGACGACGACGAGAACGAGCCGCCGGGGCCTCCCGGAGGGGCGCGCATCGAGGATCTTCTGCGCGAAGGGCAGGAAATCGTGGTGCAGGTGACCAAGGAGCCGATCAGCACCAAGGGCGCCCGCACCACCCGCTACATCTCGTTGCCGGGGCGCCACCTGGTCTTCATGCCCACCGTCGAGCACGTGGGTATCTCACGGCGTATTTCGTCGGACAAAGAGCGGCGCCGGCTGCGCGAAATCATCGACCAGATGCGGCCGCCGGGAACGGGGTTCATCGTTCGCACGGTGGCCGAGAACGTGCCCGAGAAGGATCTCCGGGCCGACATGGATTTCCTCATCAAGTTGTGGAACGAGATCGTGCGAAGGACACAGAGCTCTCGATGTCCCGCGCTCATCTACAACGATTTGGATCTCTTGCTGCGCACGGTTCGCGACATGTTCACCCCCGAGGTGGGCAAGCTGATCATCGACTCGCGCGCTGAATACGACCGCATCAAGAAGTTCATCGCGGCCTTCATGCCGGACTTCTCGGGCCAGATTGATCTCTATGACGGCTCGGAACCGATCTTCGATGGCTACGGTATCGAGATCGAGATCGATAGAGCCTTGGAACGAAAGGTCTGGTTGAAGTCGGGCGGCTATCTCATCGTCGACGAGATGGAGGCCTTGACGGCCATCGACGTCAACACGGGACGCTTCGTGGGCAAGAGGAACCTCGAAGACACCATCACCCAGACCAACCTGGAGGCGTGTCGCGAGGTCGCCGAGCAGCTGCGGATTCGATCGATCGGGGGCATGATTGTCGTCGATTTCATCGACATGGACCGGGCCTCGAATCGCGACCGGGTCATGCGTGCCTTCAATGAGCACCTGCGCCGGGATCGCGCCAAGGCGGCCGTCACGCGCATTTCCGAGCTCGGCCTGGTCGAGATGACCCGCAAGCGAACGCGGGAGTCGCTGCTCCACGCCTTGACCGAGCCCTGTGAGCATTGCGAGGGGCGTGGCTACACCAAGTCCCGGCGAACCGTGGCCAACGAGCTCCTGCGTGAGCTTCGCCGGCAAGGCAATATGATCGAAGGTGACTCGGTCTTGGTCGAGGTCCATCCCGACGTAGCCCAAGTCTTGGCCACGTCGGACCATGGCTATCTCGAAGACATCGAGAAACGCCTGCAGAAGCGCATCATCGTGAAGGCCCGTGGTTCCTTCGCGCTCGAGGACTTCGAGTTGCGTTCCTCTGGCCAGAAGGCAGCGGATCGCTCCGAGGCCGATCGAGAAGACCGCGCGGATCGCCGCCGTCGTCGCCGCAAGAAGCTGGGGCCACCAGCCGAGGTGGAGGCGCTCTTGGAGGAAGAGGAGCGCAGCAGCCTGGGCCAACACGGGGGCAGTGCCGAGTCTGATGACGGGCCTGCCTCTCCGCCCGCGCGCGCTGCGACGCCGAGCGGAGGCGTCTCGTCGGTGGGCTCCGAGGTTTCGGCGGAGGCTCCCCGAAAGGACCGCGCCACGCCCGAAGCGGAGTCGGCGCCCAAGAGCGACCAACCGAAGTAGGTGGTCGCATTCTGGCTCGGCATTCTCGCGGAATGCCGAGAAACAAGGTGGTTTTGTGTCCTACAGTGTAGGTGAAATGACCACTTTGTGGGGTGCTGTGGTTATCAACAGGAAAAGTCAAATAACTTCAAATATATAGAATTTTGATCCACAGCCCGATGGTTGTTAGCATTGCCGTATTGCAACTGAGCAAGACCGGTTCTTGCAATGCGACGAGGACACCATTGATAAAGACGCAGACTCGATCCGCCGACGCCCTGCCAGAGGCGAATGGGACGGTTCCCGTAGATCCGCGACAGCTGGCCTTTCGTTTCGTCCAGGCGGAGGGGAAAGCGGCTTCGGCGACTCTGTCGCGACGATCCGCGAGGTCCGAGGTTCCAGGTCGGGTGGCGAGGCTGCCCGTCGTCGACCGTCCCTTGGAGGAGGTTCGGCTGGAACAGGCGGTCGCCGCCTATCTGCCGCCCGACAAGAGCGTGCACATCACCCTCACCGACAACCGCTACAACATCGTGGCGGTCCGCCGTGCTCCCAGCGGCTACACGGTGCGGATTCACCGCGTCTTCGCTGAGGCGGAGCCTCGACTGGTGCGCGCCCTGGCGCGCTATGTGGTTCACAACGATCGACGCGCCTCGCAGACCCTGGGGGACTTCATCGAGCGTCATCTGCCCGCGATCAACCATGTGCCCAGGCGCCCGAGAAAGGTGAAGCTGCGCGTTGAAGGACGGTTCTTCGACCTGCAGGACGTGTTCGATGGGCTGAACCGGCGGTACTTCGGAGGGGAGCTACAGGCGAGGATCACCTGGGGGCCGGCGATGTTCCGAGCCAACCAAAAATCCATGAAGATGGGGAGTTTTTCGGTCGAGGACCGAATCATCCGTGTTCATCCCGCCCTGGATCGGGCAGACGTTCCGCGTTTCTTCCTTGAATGGATCGTCTTCCACGAAATGCTGCACGGGCGCCTCGAGATTCGACGCAAAGCTGGACGGCGGTGTTTTCATCCCCCCGAGTTCCTCGCGCTCGAGAGACAGTTCTGCGACTACGAGCGTGCCGCTGCCTGGGAGAAGGAGAACGTCGACAAGCTGTTCGAACGATTTTGATGGAAACCCTGGGAGGGTTTCCAAACCTTCCCGCGCTCTGGCTGCGGCGGGCAAAGACGCCTCCGCCTACGCGAGCGCTGTCATCTTGGCAGCACCGGTCTTGCTTCCGCGACATAGAGTCGCAGTGCGGGGCGGATGCCCGTGCACGGCCGTGGGCAGGAGGGCCTTTCCTGCTGGAACAATTGATGCTAGGTGGTTCTCTGCATGACAAATCTCAGATTCGGTGTCCTGGCCTTGCTGCTCATGGCTGGGCTGGCTGGCTGCGGTCACACGCGGATGTTGCCCGGCACCAACATCCCCGCCAATGAGGACAACATGGCGGTTATCGAGACCATCGAGCAGTACCGAGCCTTTCTCATCGAGAAGAACATCGATGGTATTTTGCTGCTCGCGTCAAACAAGTACTTTGAAGACGGTGGCACGCCGCAGGCCAACGATGACTATGGCTATGATGGGCTACGCCAATTGCTGACCGGACGCCTGGGACGCGTGCAGTCTCTTCGCTACGACATCGAGTACCAGCGAATCGTGCTCAACGGGGATCGGGCCGAGGTCGAAGCGTACCTCAACGGGGCTTTCGAGCTGCAGACCGAGAGCGGGGAACGCTACCGACGTGTGAACGATCGCCATCGTTTCGTCTTGGAACGGACCAACAACAACAAGTGGCGATTCCTTAGCGGGTTGTAGGGGGATCGCGCCATCCTGGCGCTCCAGCGTTGTCCGGGGCGCGTCCGTGTCCGAGCCAGTCTGTGATCCTTGGTGTTCGGCCCTTCCCATCCCCGTGGGGTGAGGTGTAGATGCGGGCGAACTATCACAGGAGTCCGTCGTGAAACTAGTTACGTCCTATGCAGGCAGTGTGGTCTTCGCTTTTGTCCTTGCCTTGGCAACCGTTGGCTGCGGCGGCGAGAGCGGCAGCAGTGGCAGTGGGGGCAGGGGAGGTTCTTCTTCGGCCAAGGGCAGCACCAAGGTCGGGGGCAACACGGGTTCGGCGGGCAAGTCCAGCGCCGGCGGCTCGAGCGTGGGTGGCGGTGCCGGTGCCAGCTCCAGCGTGGGCGGCGCCAGCAGCGCGGCTGGGAGCACCAGCGCGGCTGGGAGCAGCAGCGCGGGTGGCAGCAAGGGCGGCAGCACCAGCACGGGCGGCAGCGTTTCCAGCGCGGGTGGCGGAACCAGTGTGGGCGGCAGCGCCAGTGTGGGCGGCGGTCTGGGAGGAGGTACTGGCACGGGGACGGACGGAGCCGGCGGGAGTGCGTCTGGCGGGACCACGGGCACCGGCACGGGCGGAGCGACGGGAACCGGTGGCAGCGCGGGTTCGAGCGGAACCGTGGAATCGGATGGTGGCGTGAGCGATGCGGAGCCTGACGCATCCACGACCGAGGAAGACGCGTTGCCTGATGATGCCGGCGTTCCGGATCCCGATGCAGCGTCTGTCTCGGGCCCCGAGGTTGGACTGGATGTTGGCGTCGACAGTCCGGTGGATGTCCCGGACGAGGGAGAGGGAGATGCCCTGAGCCTCGATGGTGAGGGCGGCAACTGCTACCTGACGATCAAGAACAACGGCTATGCAGCGGAGGGCGCCGATCCGTGCAGCAGCTGCATGGAGAACACGGATCGGCTTGAGGACGCGTGCAAGGCGAAAGTGGACTGTCTGGCAGCGGCGGGACCAGAGGCGTGCGGGGTTGGTACCAGCTGCTACACCGATTGCCTGAACGCGGGTGTCGGCGGCGGCACCGTGGCGTCCAATTGCGCGGTGGCTCTCCTCACCGCTGCCGGCTGCCAGTAGGTCGTTACAGGCCGTAGACCAACAGCCTGGTCTCGAGCGGACCGTTCCACAGCCGATGCGAAATCTGATGCTTGCGCGGGATTGAGCGCGCAAGCATCGGATTGCCGCACAGGATGATGGCGGTCCAGCCGCGCATGCGGTCCAGGGCGCGGGCGACGTCGGTGAAGATCTTGTCCAAGGCTTGCCCTGGGGCTGGACCGGGCAGACGCTCTCCGTAAGGGGGATTCATGCACAAGATGCCGGCTGGCCCCTCGGGCGCCAGGCTGGCGATCTCGGCAAGCTCGAAACGAATGTCGTCCGCGACCCCCGCCGCTTGGGCGTTGCGGCGCGCGGCCTCGATGGCGGCCTTGGCGTTGTCGCGGGCCAGGATGGGGCAGGGGGCACGGGCGAGCATGGTTTCCTGCGCGGCCTGTTTCAGGTGCCGGAAGATGGGCATGTGGGTCTGGTCGGCCCAGCGTTCGAAGCCGAATGACCGCCGCAGCCCCGGCGCCATCTTGCGGCTCGACAGCGCATGCTCGATGGCCAGGGTGCCGGTTCCCGCCATGGGATCGACGAAGGGAAGATCGCTGCGCGCCCCGCCCAGGGCCAGGACCGAGGCGGCCAAGGATTCTTTGAGCGGGGCATCTCCCATGGCCACCCGATAGCCGCGGCGGTGCAGCGGCTCGCCCGCCAGATCCACGAAGAGCCGGGCATCCTCGCCGCGCAGGTGAAGGATCAGGGAGACGTCGGGATCCTTCACGTTCACGTCGGGCCGCTTGCCGGCCATGCGGTCGCGAAGGGCGTCCACCACGGCGTCCTTGACCTTGAGAGCGGCGAAACCGGAATGGTGCAACTCGGGATTGTCGTGCGTGGTGGCGGTGACGGACAGGGTGGTGCGGCCGTCGAGAAAGCGATCGAGGTCCACGGCGCGCGCGCCATCGTAGAGGGAGTCCGCGTCGGCGGCGGGAAAACTGCCAACCTCGAGCAAGACGCGCATGGCCACCCGCGACCACAGACACACCTTCATTCCGTCTTCCATGGTGCCGTCGAACGTGACGCCGCCCGTGGCTCCCTTGGGGGCATGAATGCGCTGGGCGACCAGCTCGCGTCGAAGGGCGCCTTCGGTGCCGCGCGCGCAGGTGACGAAGAATCTCATGGGGGCAGGGCCTAGCAGGCCGGGCTAGGCCGGTCGAGCCCGATGGGGCAGGGAAGGGCTACTTGGCTTTGCTGGCCGCATCGACACGGGCGGCCGCCCAGGCGCGACGGCCGAGCAGGGCCTTCAGCTCCCCAGCGGACTCGGCCTTGCTCTTGGCCAACTCGGCGTCGAGAGAAGCCAGCTCTTGCGCCGCTGCTTCGCGGTTGATGCCCGTACCGGCTTCTCCCCGATCCACCAAGACCGAGATCTTCTCGTTGTCGACCCCGCGCGTGACCTGCAAAATGCCATCCCCGACGGCCAGGAAACGCGCGCCCTCTTTGCTCCGATACTGAAGAACACCGGGTTTGAGGACGGTCATGAAGGGCACGTGCCCAGGGAAGACGCCGAATTCCCCGAGTGCACCAGGGGCCGCGATCGAATCGACATCGATCTGGACCAGCGAGCCGCGAGGGGTGGTGACGGTCAGGAGCATCGGCTAGCTCTCTTTGGCCATCTTTTCGGCGCGGGCGCGCACGTCTTCGATGCCGCCCATCATGAAGAACGCCTGCTCCGGGATGTCATCGCACTTGCCCTCGATGACCTCCTTGAAGCCTCGCACGGTGTCCTTGAT
>CAZHUY010000286.1:0-245 GCA_964535465.1 uncultured Myxococcales bacterium | reverse complement strand
GTGAAGGTCTCGGCCACGTGGAAGGGCTGCGACAGGAAGCGCTGGATCTTGCGCGCGCGTCCCACGGTCAGCTTGTCGTCCTCGGAGAGCTCGTCCATGCCGAGGATGGCGATGATGTCCTGCAGCTCCTTGTAGCGCTGCAAGAGCTTCTGCACTTGGCGGGCGACGGTGTAGTGCTCCATGCCGACCACGTCGGGAGACAGAATGGTCGAGGTCGAGTCGAGCGGATCCACGGCCGGGTAGAT
>CAZHUY010000285.1:1731-7351 GCA_964535465.1 uncultured Myxococcales bacterium | reverse complement strand
GTCGGGCGGGCGGTGGGGCGGGTCGGGCGGGCGGTGGGGCGGGTCGGGCGCCTGGCGACATGGCTACAGTGCGTTGATGGGACGGGTCGGGCAGCGGCTGCAATCGGCGAGAACCCCCGCACCATGGCGTCCGCGCGTTGACCGGGACCCTGGGACGCCCCCCCGGCCTGGCCGCTCGGGAGTCGGAGCGACCGGAACCCTGGCGGCGTCAGGCCCGGCCCTGGAACGCAGCGCATGGCCCTGGAAAAACGTCGGGCCCCGGCGGCGTGAGACCGTGGGGGCCCGGCGGAATGGTCAGGTGAAGTTGCTACGGCGCCGCGGCTGATGGCGTTGAAGTCGAAGGCGTGGGGGCGGGCGGGGTGGGGCTGGTTTGGGCGGGGCCGCCGGTCTTCTTGCGGTAGAGCAGCGAGAGGTTGAAGCGGCTGGCGGAAGCGAGATCGTGCGCGTACAGCTCATGCCCAGCCTGGTTGATGATCTTGAGGCCGATGTACAGCTCGGCCTTGCGGGCGTAGAAGTTGGCCACCGCGACAGGCAGGGTCGAGCCGCGCTTCAGCTCTTGCTCGCCGTCGCTCGTGACAATGGCCTCGCACAGCTTGCGCCCCTCATCGATGAGCGGCTGCGTGGGAGGACCGACTTGGTCCATGGCGGCCGTGTGTTGCTCGAGCAAACCGAGCAGCCCTTGCACCTCCTTGATGCGGGCAGGAATCGAGCGGGCCGTGGGAACGTAGGTCATTTGCGCGGGGAGCGTCGCCCCCGAGAGCACGGCCGCGGTGGCGCGCGCCGAGGCCTTTCGGCCCCATTCCGTGATCGAGTGCAGCGTCGTGTGCTGGTATTCGGTGGCCAGCTTGGCCTCCTCCGCCGTCACCGTCTTGTCCTCGTAGCTTTTGGCCACGGACGCGCGGGCCTTTTCCGTCAGGTCGATCAACCCGGGACGCATCAGCTTGGCCAAGGGCTCGCCCTCGGAGCGCGCCAGCGGGATGGTGTAGCTGGCCTGCTCCAGCAAGTAGGCCGATCGCATGCGCTCACCCAACTTGACCAGATCGGCTTCCGATAACGAAGTAATCCTGTCTTCCATGTTCCCAACACTTTCCTTCACACGAGTTGAATACTTCACCGCGGGTGAATGACGCGGCAGAGCGAGTAAATAGCGCGGCGAATTTTGGTCAAGCGGAAAATGCGTGGAGGTGTCCGCGGCGCGGCCGCGGTGCAGGTGCACGGTCTTGACCAAACCGCAAGGGGTTGCAGCATGGTCGAATCGTGGAGCGAGCCCAAACCCAAGCGATCCTTCGCGATCTCGACAAGAAGATGGTCTTCCTGTTTGGTCCTCGGCAGGTGGGCAAGTCGTACCTGGCGCGGGCGCTGATGGCCGAGTTTCGCAGTCCCCAGTACCTGAACCATGACAATTCCCAGGACCGCGCGGTCATCATGGCTGAGTCCTGGCGAAGCGACACGGATCTCCTGATCCTCGATGAGCTGCACAAGTTGCCGCGTTGGAAGAACCACCTCAAGGGGATCTACGACACCAGGCAACCGAAGCTCCGCATCCTGGTGACGGGTAGTGCGCGGCTCGAGACCTTCCGACAATCGAGCTGTTGCGCGAAAGGGTCGCGTCACCGCTCAGCTACCAGAGCTTGTCCGAGGATCTGGGCATCGCGCCCAACACGGTCAAACGCTATGTCGAGATCCTGGAGGCGCTTTACATCGTCTTTCGCGTGCAGCCCCACACCCGATCGATCGCGCGCTCGCTGCAGAGGCAGCCGAAGCTGTATTTCTACGACACCGGGCTGGTCAAGGGAGACGAGGGGCAGCGCCTGGAAAACCTGGTGGCCATGTGTCTGCACAAGCGCCTTGCGTATCTCGAGGATCGCGACGGGCAATCGCGCTCGCTTCACTACCTGAGAACCAAGGAGGGCAAGGAGGTGGATTTCGTGACCGTCGAGAAGGGACGCCCCACGCTGATGGTCGAGGTCAAGGCGAGCGATCGCGCCCTTACGCCGGGCATGCACTACTTTCACGACCGCTACCACATCCCCGGGGTTCAACTGGTGGGCGATGTGCGGGTCGAGACCGATGAGGACGGCCTTTCCGTGCGCCAGGCCCTTCCGTGGCTGCGGGCGCTGGAGATCTGATGACGTTACCGTTTGCCAATGCTGCAAATCCAACTACTGTCGTTCGAAATGCAACGTGTGGATCGCCCGTTCGATGCAGGTGGCCTCGCAGGATCTGGGGCTGCAGCACGTGCGGGTGCTCTATCCCGGCCGGCTACGCTGTCCCCTCTCCGAGCGAATCACCGCATTCCCGTTGCGGCAGCTTCCAGAGTTGGCGCTCGGGAGCAAGTAGTTCGGAGTTGGACCGGATCGGGCGCTGGTCGTGATGGGGGTTCTTGGAGTTGCCTTGGACCTGGCCTTGGACAAACGGCCCTCGACACCATCGACGCCCACGGTCTTGCCGATCAGGCGCCTGCCCCGCTGTGGAACCGGTGGCTTCGATTCTGGTCGTCAGCACCAGGCTGAAAGTCTCGTCTTCGGCCGCCTGCAGCAGGGCAGCACTCGGCCCGCCTGGCCGAAGCAGTCCTCGCGCCAGGATGTTCGTGTCGACCACGGCCCTAGGCGCGCGTCGTCCGCGAGTGCTCACGCCGCACCTGCTGGATCGCGGTGTCCACGTCGCGCTTGACCTGCTGCTCGCTCCGGCGTGGCAGCGTCGAGCGTATGCGTTTGATCATGCCCCAGCCCAGCTCGGACCGGCGCTGCCTGAGCAGCATAGCTTCCAGCAGCTCGCACTGCTGCTCGTCGCTCATCCGATCTATTTGCCGCAACACCTGTTCAAGTTGGCTTCGCGCCTGGGCCATAGTCGTCTCCGCCTTCGAGGGTAGCACGCCCCCCGGACGGCTGAGCGGAAGCACGATGTGGAATCGAGCGCCTGGGCGGCAAGGCCGTGGGTGTCGATGGCGTCGAGGGATGGTTCGACCAAGACCGAGACCACGACCAAGACGCCCTGTAATGGAACGAGCGTCTTGGACTTGGTCTTGGACGAATGGGACGCCGAGCAGAATCGAAGCCAGGGGTTCCCACGGCGGGGTAGGGAGCGCCAGGGCAAAGGCGCGCAAACGAGATGAGTGGCCTACCAGATCCGTTGCACGCCGTATTGATCAAATGCTGGATCTCGGCCGACAACCGGGATGCCCTCGACCAGAGCCTGGCCGATAAGCAGCCGATCGAAGGGATCACGGTGATGAAACGGCATGACCGCGACTTGACCAACGTGCACGAGTTCCAAAGGCAAGACCGCAATCCCATTGTCTCGCAGTTGCCCGCCCATGGCTTCCGCGAAGGGAAGATCGAAATCCAGGATCAGCTTGCCCAGGCTGACCTTGATGGCCATTTCCCAGAGGCTGGCAACGCTCAAGACAGGTGTGTTCTCGGGATCTTCAATGGCTCGACGCGCATTGGGGCTGAGGTTCGAATCCCCTGCGATGAGCCACAGGAACGTGTGCGTGTCGAGGAGCAGTCTCACCTGACGTAGTCCGCAAAGTCGTCGAGGGGGGCATCGAAATCAGGGGTCATGTGTACACGTCCGCGGGCGCTGCCGAACTTGGGTTGCGGACGACCGGGGTGCTCGACCGGCAGCAGCTCGACGATGGTGCCTTCCGGCAAATCGACGGGCTCGTCGATAACCAGATGACCTTCCTTGACCTTCGCTCGCAGAGCATGAGCCATGACGCCAAGGTTACCCACGGGGTATCCAGGTGGCGATGGCCGTGGTTTTGGAGGGGCTGATGTTCGACCAAGACCAAGACCAGGGCCACGAGCAAGACGCCCTTCAATGGAAGGAGCGTCTTGGACTTGGTCTTGGACGAATGGGACGCCGACCTGAATCAAGGCCATGGGTTCCACGGCGGGGCGGGCGCCTAGTCGGCAAGGCCGTGGGCGTCGATGGCGTCGAGGGATGGTTCGACCAAGACCAGGACCATGACCAAGACCAAGACGTCCTTCAATGGAACGAGCGTCTTGGACTTGGTCTTGGACTTCGTCTTGGACAAACGGAACGCCGACCTGGCGGCGAAGGCGAGGTCTGGATCCCGCCGTTCGACGCGGTGGCCTTCGACATCGGCGCGCTTCGGAGATCAACCGACCGGCCGGGCTGCTGAGCGCCGGCTGCAACCCTGGATTCCGTGGGCACTGTCCTTGTCCCGAAGGCGCCTGCGATGCATGGTGATTGTATGGCGCGGCTTACATCAACGACCGTCAGACTAGAAGACGAGGACGTACGGGCCCTGAAGAAGGCTCGTGCCGCGGGGCACTCGGCGTCCGAGCTTGTGCGCAAGGGGCTGCGCGTCGTGGCATCTCGGTACTACACGGGCCGTCGCCCCCCGGCCACCCGATTGTTCGAGTCCACCGACTGCAAGCTCGGAGACGAGTCGCTCCTGTTCAAGGATCTGAAGGATTGAAACCAGCACTCGTGGCCGATACCGGCGGGCTGCTGCGTGCGCTGGCTTGCGACCGGAACGGCGATGCGAGCTTTCCGGAGTACGAGGAGGCGCTCACCTCGGCGAGCGCGATCATAGTGCCCGGGCTGGTGCTGGCCGAGGTTGACTACCTCTTGCGCGAAAACCGCGCCGCCATACGAAGGCTGGTCGCGGACATTTTCGATCCGGCCACGCGGTACGAGTATGAGCTTCCGATGGCGTCCGATATCGCCCAGACCAGGTGAGAACCTCAGGCAGCGCCTCTCCGGCGCGCGGCCGCGGGGGCTCCGCGGAGCAGGCCCTCGGAGCTGAGATCCTCGTCGATATCCGGCCAATGGATGCCAAACCCGGCAGCGGCAATCTTCCAATTGTTCCGTTCCTCGGCCGTTGCATGGAACAGACGAGGAAACCAGGTCAAAGGAACCGTGATGGTTCGGCCGTCGGAAAGGTCCACGCACAGGGCGTCGTCCGTCACGTGGACATCCGTGATTCGTTCGCCGGGATTAGGTGCTGAAGAACTCATTCCACGCCTCGAGCAAGAGATGTTGGTTTTGCATGATCAACCGCTCCAAGTCGGCAAGCTCGTGCCGAGAAAAGCCGAAGTTGTGCACCAGAGCAACGGGAGTGAGCCAGAACTTCGCTGACGAATCGTCGCGATCCACATGGACGTGTGGGGGCTCGTTGGGCTCATGACTGAAGAAGTATACCCGGTAGGGGCCTGATCGAAGGACCGTGGGCATTGCGCTATCCATTCTACGCGGTTGCAGAAAACTTGCGCCTTCCAGCCCATGCTTGACCTCTGGCCGATAGCCGGGCGCAAGCTGGGTCTCGCCTGCAGGGTCCGAGCGCCGTGGACTTGGTCGTGGACCTGATCCTGGACGAACGGGGCGTCTACCTGAATCCCGGCCAGGGATTCCACGGCGGGGCAGGCGGCTGGGCGGCAAGGCCGTGGGCGTCGATGTTGTCGAGGGATGGTTCGACCAAGACCAAGACCAGGGCCAAGACCAGGACGTCCTTCAATGGAACGAGCGTCTTGGACTTGGTCTTGGTCTTGGTCAAACGGAACGCCGAGCGGAATCGAAGCCACCGGTTCCACGGCTGGGCAGGCGGCTGGGCGGCAAGGCCGTGGGCGTCGATGTTGTCGAGGGATGGTTC
>CAZHUY010000285.1:0-1631 GCA_964535465.1 uncultured Myxococcales bacterium | reverse complement strand
AAGACCAGGGCCAAGACCAGGACGTCCTTCAATGGAACGAGCGTCTTGGACTTGGCCCTGGACTTGGTCTTGGACGAATGGGACGCCGAGCAGAATCAAGGCCATGATTGAGGGGATGTTCGACCAGGACCGGTTCCTGCGTGGTGGTGTGCGTTTTTGGCGACCTGCTAGACTCACACCATGCCGTCAGCTTCGACGAAGTCCCGGCCCGCCAGCTACGAGGACATCCTGCGTCTTCCCGAAAACCTGATCGGGGAAATCATCGACGGCGAGTTGATCGTCTCGCCGCGACCAGCTTCTCGCCATGCCATGGCCAGCTCGGCGATCGGGGGCGAGTTGGCGGGGCCGTTTCACCGGGGACGCGGCGGCCCGGGCGGCTGGGTCATTCTTGATGAGCCAGAGCTCCATTGGGATGCGCAGGTGTTGGTGCCTGACCTGGCAGGCTGGCGCCGGGAGCGCATGGCGACTTGTCCCGACGTGGCCTACTTCACCCTGGCACCCGACTGGGTGTGCGAGGTCCTTTCGCCCGCCACGGTTCTCATCGATCGGACGCGCAAGCAGCGCATCTACTTCGAGCACGGCGTTTCCTGGCTGTGGTTCGTCGATCCCGCCGCGCGCACCATCGAGGTTCTCAACCATGGCGAACGTGGCTGGATGGTGACCGACACCTTCGGCGGCGAAGGCGAGGCCCGGATCCCGCCATTCGACGCGGTGGCCTTTGACATCGGCGCGCTCTGGGACGTGAACCCGCCGGCCGGCCAGACGCCCTGAGGGGATCCGGCAGGGCCGCGGGTTTCGTTGTGCTTGGGGGGCTGTTCGACCAGGACCAGGGCCAGGGCCAAGACGTTTTCTTGGTGGAGCGAGCGTCGTGGACCTAGCCCATGGCGCACGCCACCCGGGCGAACCGTACGAACCGCAGCCTATTGCGGAACGGTCTTGACCAAACCGCAAGGGATTGCAGCATGGTCGAATCGTGGAGCGAGCCCAAACCCAAGCGATCCTTCGCGATCTCGACAAGAAGATGGTCTTCCTGTTTGGTCCTCGGCAGGTGGGCAAGTCGTACCTGGCGCGGGCGCTGATGGCCGAGTTTCGCAGTCCCCAGTACCTGAACCATGACAATTCCCAGGACCGCGCGGTCATCATGGCTGAGTCCTGGCGAAGCGACACGGATCTCCTGATCCTCGATGAGCTGCACAAGTTGCCGCGTTGGAAGAACCACCTCAAGGGGATCTACGACACCAGGCAACCGAAGCTCCGCATCCTGGTGACGGGTAGTGCGCGGCTCGAAACGTTCCGGAAATCGGGCGACAGCTTGGCGGGCCGGTATTTTCTGCATCGCCTGCTGCCGGTTTCGCCGGCCGAGGCAGGCCGTGCCGGTATCGCCGCCGAGCTGGCTCGCTTCCTCGACAGCGGCGGATTCCCCGAGCCGTTCCTGTCCGACGATCCCCTGGACGTGGGGCGCTGGCGTCGGCAATACCTGGACGGTCTGATTCGCGAGGACATCCTCACCTTCGACAACGTCCACGAGCTAAGGGCGATTTCGCTTTTGGTCGAGCTGTTGCGCGAAAGGGTCGCGTCACCGCTCAGCTACCAGAGCTTGTCCGAGGATCTGGGCATCGCGCCCAACACGG
>CAZHUY010000284.1:0-7476 GCA_964535465.1 uncultured Myxococcales bacterium | reverse complement strand
CACCGGGCCCACCGTGGGTCCTGTTCCTGCCTCTTTGCCGTCGATCGTGACGCTAGTATCAGGCGGCACCGTCTGAACCGTCAGCAAGCCGACCAGCGACCGTATCTCCTGTTCCTGATGATCTGCCTCGGCCCTGATGTCCGGCCTGAGTTGACTGCCGTATTTCTTCCTGAGGCGTTCGAGGACGGCCAGGGCATCCCCATAGCGCTGCATGGCCTTGTAGCAATAGGCGAGATTGGCCAGGCCGTTCTGCGTGGAGTACAAGGTCGTCGAACGCTCGAAATTGGCCGCGGCAGCCGAGAAGTCATTCAGCCTCATCAGCTTCAGGCCCGAGTCGAACAACTGTTTGGCCTCTTCTTTTTCGTCCGCCCAAGCCGGAAGAGCCGCGAGGGTGACGAGGACGGCCAAACAAACCCCAAGTTTCTTATCGAGCATCATCAATCACCTATTCGAATTCTTCGTGAATTCGCACGGGGCTCGCCGCTCCTCGATACCGACTGTGGTCCACAGGCCTGGCTCCCCGTCGGTCTCGTTTCGGTTTCTCCGGTTTGTCCTGAGGGGCGGTCATCGAGGGCTCGGAGGACGGCGGAGCGGCCACGGGGGTCGGCTTGGCGATCTCTTGCGTGGGAGGAGGTATCGGGATCTCAGGAACAGACGGATGGGCCGGGACAGCGAGCTTTTCTTGATCGACCGGAGGGATTGGAGCCGGGGGCCCTTTTCGGCCCGGCCACCAGGCACCGACCAGCGCGAGAAGCACGACGGCGAGGACTCCGACGAGCAGCACGGCCATGGTTCGCCGAGAGCGAGGGTTCGCCGCTGGCTGACTCGGCTGTGCGCCGATGTTTTGCTCAGGCAGGACTTCGCTGGTCGGGGGCTTCGCCTCACCTGGCCCTCCGACGTTCGGAAGAGGCGCGCCCAAATCGCCGGCGGCGAAGCGACGTTCGCCCAGGGTGATGGACAGAAGACGTAGGCATTCGTCGCGCCTCTCGTACTCGGTCAGCGTCTTGAGGGCGTCGAGCATCTCGGTCGCAGTCTGGAATCGTTGACTCGGATCCTTCTGAATCGCCTTCCGCAGGAGAGAGGCGGCCTCCATGGGAAACTTGTCGAAAACTGACTGCGGCTCTCGCGGTTCCGCGGTGAGCAGATTGGCGAAGAACTCGTTGAAGTTGCTGCCAGCAAAGGGCAGCCCGCCGGTGAGCATTTCGAACAGGATCGTCCCGATGGAGAACAGATCCGTGCGGCCATCAAGGTTCGAGGCGCCGCGTGCCTGTTCAGGAGACATATAGGCCGGGGTCCCCATGACGAACCCCGTCTGCGTGCGCCACTGGTCCGGTTCACCCGACACGATCTTCGAAATCCCGAAATCGATGAGCTTCACCACCGGCGGCTCATGGGACCCGTGTACGAGGAAGATGTTTTCCGGTTTGAGATCACGATGGATGATCCCTTTGCAGTGCGCGGCCTGAAGAGCCAGCAAAGTCGGCTCAATCACGGCACAGGCGGCGGCCAAATTCATCGGGCCCGTGCGCCTCAGCAGGTCCCGCAGGCTCTCCCCCTCCAGGTACTCCATGACCAGATAGGGCTCGTTGTGGGCAGAGACCCCAACATCAAAAACCTCGATGATGTTCTTGTGGCCTACGGAGGCGGCAGCCTGGGCTTCCCGATAGAAGCGCTTGACCACATCTTCGCGATTGGCGAACTCGGCGCGCAGGAGTTTGACTGCTACCTGCTTTCGCAACACCACGTGTTCAGCAAGAAAGACCTCCCCCATCCCTCCCTCGCCCAGCAATCGGATGATGCGATAGCGCTTGTCCAGAAGGGGATCCTCCACATCACCCTCGCTGCTCGCCTGAGGATTTCCGGAGTCCATCTCGCTATTGCTCCCGCGCGTCATAAGAGACGGAGGAATCCTACAGTCTGTCTCCCAAAGCCCAAAGGACTAACGTCCATCGCAGGTGAAGGGCCACCCCAGACTCATCATGCCGCCGACCCGAGGTGACGGTGGCGGGTGGCCACGAGCGCAGGATTCGACACATCTGGCACAACGAACTCGACGTCCCTATTTCGAAAGGAACGAGCCAAAACCACCGTTGCCCGGACAATCCCAAGGACGCGCAGGATTCCTCCAGCGCACCACGAAGACCGAGGAGCGAACAATGAAGTACCCCGCGACCAGGGCCCCATCGAGAATCGCGACGACGCTGAGCGTGCTGGCCGTGGGCGTGGGAGTCGCCAGCCCCTCGCTTGCCGCCACCAACCAATTCAGGGGCGTCAACTGGGCCGATTCGCGCGACAACTTCCAGTCAGGCGTTCTCTACATTTCGGGCCTCTCATCGTCCGACACCTACGACTCGGCCTTTGCCACGGGCACGGCCATCATGGACCAGTTCATGTCCAAGCTGGGCGCCAACGCCGTGCGCATGCCGATCAACGAGGCCACGGTCTCGAAATTCTGGAGCACCTATACCGGCGCCATCGATGCCGTGTTGGCCAAGGGCAAGGTGGTGTTGGGCTACTGGGATAGTGCCAAGGACAACAAGCCGCCGGACATGAACGCCTGGTGGGCCATGTGGAAGGCCGTGGTCGACAAGTACGGCGACAACGACAACGCCTACTTCGAGGTGTTCAACGAGCCCAACATGTACAGCAAGACCGATCTCAACAACCTTTACAATGAATGGTTGACCCGCAACCCCACGGTCCCCAAGGGGCGCGTAATCCTCGATGGAACCGGCAACGCCCAGAACGTCTCGGATGTCGGCTCTGACAGCCGGCTCAAGGACTGCCTGTTGGCCGTGCACGACTACAGCTTCTTCGGGTCGGAATCCATGACCAAGGAATCCGACTGGTCGAATCACATCAAGGGCTCGGTCGGCAGCTACGCCGACCGTACCGTTTGCACCGAATGGGGCGGCCCCATGAGCCCGGGCAGCAAGAACGGCAAGAGCTACGACTATCTGGACTACAGCAAGGCCCCCACCAACTACTTCGAGGCGTACATTCGCGGCATCAGCAGCCAGTTGCGAGCCTGGAGCATGGGCAGCTTCTACTGGCCGGGGCTGCGCGATGGCGACTGGTACAGCATGACCATCAAGACTGGAACCGGCGCGAACATCACGCTCTCCATCCCCAACCAGTCCGGACTGGAGCGTCTGCAGTACGCCTGGGGACCGGCATCGGTGGGCGGCCAGGACGGAGGCGCGGGCGGCAGCACGGGTGGCCGCGCCGGCGCCGACGGCGGACTTGCCGGGAACATCGCTGACGGGGCGGCCGGAGCCGGCGGGCGCGCGGATGCCGGGGGCCCCGACGGTCCAGCCGGCGGGCGCGCGAGCTCGGGATCCGCCGGCGCCGGAGGGAGCGGCGGCTCGCTGGGCGGCCGCGGCGGAAACGCCAGCGGTGGCGCGACGTCGAAGAGCGGGGGCACCCCGGGCGGCGCAACCGGCGCGAACGGCGGCCTCAGCAGCGCCACGGCAAGCGCAGGCGGGAGCGTGGCCAGCCTCAGCTCCGTCAGCCGCGCGGGCGGATCGAACGGTAGCGGGGGAAAGAGCTCCGCCGGCTCCAGCGTGACCATGCCGCCATCCACGAATTCCGACAGCCCCTCATCCGGCTGCTCCTGCGACCTTGGCCGAGGATCGCGCGACCGCGACGCCCGCTGGGCCTTCCTTCTCGGAGCCCTCGCGGTGGCGCTCATACGCCGTGTGCGCTTCAGCTGATCATCGCTCTCCGGAACCACCTGCCGCGCAATAGGACTTCTCGAGACAGGCGCCGGGGTTTCCACTCCCCTGCGCCAGACAGCATCCGGTGGAACAGTCCTGGTTCTTCGTGCAGGCCGGCTTGCATGCGCTGGTGATGGGATCGGTGGCGAAGAGGACGCAGGTCAAACCATCGCAGCAGGCCAGGTCCGCGGCGCAGGCTTCTTCGGCCTGGTGACAGGTGGCGCTCCGGCAGTAGATCGCGTCCAGGCAAACCGATGTGCCGGTCTGGCCAAGCGGCACGCAACAGCCGCTCGGACAGTCCGCACCCTGGGTGCAGACCGGTTTGCACGCACTGGTCTGCGCGTCGAAGATGGCGCAGGCCAAGCCAGAGCAGCAATGGTAGTCGTGCTGGCAGGCCGCCTCTTTCGGGTGACAGGAGCTCGGGCAGAACGCCGCCTCCAGGCAGACCGAGGTCGCCAGGCCGTCGACCCGGGCGCAGCATCCGGTCTGGCACTCGGCAGGGGTCGTGCAGTTGCGCTTGCAGCGATAGCCGCCCTTCTCGGTGCTGACGCTGAGGCAGCTAGCCCCGGCGCAACAGTCGGTGGCGGACTCGCACGACGCGCCCTCTTCCCGACAGGCGAGCGAGCCCGAGACCGGGCTGACCCCAACCGCGCCGCCCGGCCGCCCCGCGTCCGAGGCCAGTCGCCCCGCGTCCGAGGCCAGCCGCGTCGTCCCGCCCGTGCCCGAGCGCCCTCCCGTCGCGACGATCACCTGCGAACGACCGCCCGACGCGGGCACGTAGTTGGTGCCGGTGGGGGTTGGGCCTTCGCACGCCGCCAAGAGGATGGCGCCACCTAGCCAGATTGACCATCGCATCGCACACATTGCGTTATCGTCTCCTTCGAAGGAAGCCACCCTGTTAGTGGCAAAGGCCGCCCAAGAGGTTAGCCCGCGCACGCTGCTGGTATGCTGGCCCCGTGCTCTTGACCGTCAGGTACATGCTGGATCGTCTGTCCGGTCCGCGTTCTCGCGCGGACGAGCTCCTCGCCCTTCGCCGCCGCTTGGCCGCACAGGACACCTGCAAGACCGCCGGGGAAACCGAGACGCGGCTCGCCCGGCAACTGTGCGAGCTGCGCGAACGGTTGGCGGCCCGGCTCGGGCCCGTGCAGACCTGCGCGGGTTGCGGCAAAACGCCGTCGACCCTCTGGCGGGGCGGCCAGTGCTGCTCGGCCCACACCCACGAGCTGTTCAGCGACACCGAGCTGGCGGCCCTGAGGCTGAACGGAACCAAACCGAGCGACCTGAGGCACGCGCGCGGCGAGCACGCCGGTTGTGCCTTTCGTGAGCCCACGGGTTGCGCGCTCCCCGTGCGACATCGCCCCAGCGTCTGCGTCGGCTACGCCTGTCGTGAGCTGCTCGTCGAGATCGGCCGGCGTGGAGACGCGGTGACCATCGCCCGGCTGCAGGACGAGCTTCAGGGCGTGTTTCAGCGCTTCCACTCCGAACGGGCCGCCAGGCTGGAGGCCAAGTTGTTCCACGAGTTGGAGGCAGGCTGCCTGAAGTCGCTCGGCACGACCAGGTAGTCAGGCCGCTCACGTCCGGCTCGGATCGCGTCGCCTTCCGAACAACTATGATCCAGTGAACAGCGCCTGGATCTCCTGGGCCGAAAGCGCGCGGTTGTAGATGCGGAACTCGTCAACCTTGCCGTCGAGGTATGGATCGGCAGAGAATTGCGAACGACCGATCAGGTAGTTCGGCATGCTGCCGAGATCAACCGGGCGCAAGACCACGGCGGCATTGTTGGCTTTCTGCTGTCCATCAACGTAGATGGTGGCGCCCGCAGCGTTCAGGACCAGCGTAACGTGCTTCCACGTGTTGAGCGGCAAAGCATCGGTCTGAACACCCTTCTCATTGGTGTTGCCAGTCATGGTGATACCAGAGCGCAGCAGGTGTGTGTAACTGTTGGTGGTGAGATACAGGTAGACATTCGTGTCTTTGCCGAAGTCCCACACCCGTTGCCAGTTGGGATTGCTGTTGAGATAGACCCAGGTGGCGATGGTGACATCGCTTGCGCCCGCGAGCAGGTCCGCCGGCAGGGTGGCGTACCCCTTGTTCGCCACATCGAACGACAAGGCGCTGCCGAACTTTCCCTGTGAGAATGAGTATCCGCCTGAGAGGGTACCGTTCTTCTTGTTTCCAGACTGGTCCGTCAATGTCGGCCCGGCTGTCTGGTCACAGGAATAATAGGCGACCAACCCACTGGAGAGCCCTCCGTCGGGGGGAAGAGGGGCAGCATCTGGCGTCATCGAGCCTCCCGCGCCACCTGTCGAGGTCCCGCCGGTCGAGGTTCCACCGGTTCCGCCCGGGCCTCCGCCTGTTCCCCCGATCTCGTCGACCGCGATGTCCCTGGCGGCGTCGCCTGTCGCCCCTCCGGCGCCTCCCCCTTCTGTTCGGTAGCGATCCGTCCGAGCGTCAGAGAGGCCAGTATCCTGCTGCACGAGGGGAGCATCAGCGGCATCGCTCCCCGGCGTGGGCGGGACATCATTCTCGAATTTGGCATCGAGCGTGCCCGCATCAGGCAGGGGCACCGCAGCGTCAGCCGCATCGGAGCCGCCCGCACCTCCAGGTTCCGTGCTTCCTCCCGCGCCACCGGTGTCCACAGATCCGCCGGTGCCGCCAGAACCACCCACACCCCCGCTGCCCCCGGAAGCGCCTGCCAACCCTTGGCTGTCCAGGACCCGGAGGACATCCTTGCCGGCATCGAGGCCACGGTTTTTCTCCCAAGGAGGTGTGAGGTCGACACAGCCCCAAGCAACCAGCAGGAAAGGCCAGAAAGTCGCCGGCCTCATCGGGATGAAGTGCATCGCGGGCCTACATCTCATGATCGTACTCTTTTGGAATCTTATCGGCAGAAACGCTCGATTCCTATTCCCGCTCAGATCGGATCACCCTCCTGTGTCATCCTTGTGCGCCAAGGGAACGTCTGCGAGAAAGGCGTTGGAGGCAGGCGATGCAGAAAGCTGCGGCAGAAAACAAGACTGACGACCAGACGCCCATCGAGCGCGCGGTTCGCGTGTTCATCTCGTCGACCTTCCGGGACATGCGCAAGGAGCGCGAGGAGCTGGTCAAGCAGGTCTTCCCCGAGCTGCGGCGGCTGTGCGACAGCCGGGCCGTGGTGTGGAGCGAGGTCGACCCTGACCGGCCGCTCGCTCGACGAGCTCGAGCGGCGGGGCTGGCCGACCATGAGCGTGGCCGCATCGTAGATAGCTAGAGAGCGCAAGTTGCTCATGGTTCCGGAAGACGACCGGTCGCGCTCCGATCGCCTCACCTGCCGCCACGTACCCGGCCATCCCGAGCCTTTCGTCGTCTACCAGACACCCAGGGGGGGCGCCCATGACACACCTAGACGTGCCCCGCCGTTGTCCGCACGGGTTGGGGCGCTGAAGAGAATGAGGGTCGAAATGAGAAAGGACTCCAAATCGCCAAAGAGCAGAGCTATTTTCCCCCGGGTCGAGGCCGTGACCCGCGACAAGTCGCAGGTGACAGGCGGCATCTGGCACTTCAATCACAAATAGGAAGGGCACGTAAACACATGCAGAGCGATTCGTATAATCCGTATGAGGTAGCGCAAGCTCAGTTTGACAAGGTGGCCGCCATACTGGAGCTCGATGATGGCGTGAAGGAGCTCCTTCGCCAGCCGCTGCGCGAATACCACTTCACGATTCCCGTGCGCATGGATGACGGGAAGATCAAGGTCTTCAAGGGTTTTCGCGTGCAGCAC
>CAZHUY010000283.1:0-7508 GCA_964535465.1 uncultured Myxococcales bacterium | reverse complement strand
AGGTCCGCACCGTGCGTGGACCTGTGCGCAGCGCCTTGGGCTACCTCGTCCGCCAAAAGGATGCGCTGATGCGGTTTCTCGACGATGGCCGGCTGCTGCTGGATAACAACCGCTCCGAACGCGAGCTGCGTAGGATCGCCGTGGGACGGAAGGCGTGGCTCTTCGTGGGCAGCGACGACCACGCCGCCAGCGCCGGGCACCTCTTCTCATTGATCGCCTCGGCCCGCCTGCATCGGCTCGACCCCGAGGAGTACCTGCGCGACCTTTTTCGAGTCCTCGGCCAATGGCCCAAGGATCGCTACCTTGAGCTGGCGCCCCGCTACTGGGCCGCCACCCGAGCACGTCTCTACCCCGCAGAGCTGGCCAGGGAATTCGGTCCCTTGACCATCCCTGACCCGGCCCTGCCTGAACAGCAGTCGCCGTCGCGTTGATCGAGCCGACGTTTCCACATCAGGAGACTGCCCGGTTCACGCTGCCCCCGCGAGACGGGCTCCGTGCAGCTGATACGCAGCTGGCGGCGCTTCCATGTCCGAAACGCCGGACGATAGAGCTACGAGACGGGTGGAGGAGTTGCACGAACCGGACTTGTTTCAACCCGACTCTCGACCCACGCCATCGTAACCCAGGCTCAAAACCCCAAAGTAACTGTTCCGTAGACTCGGCACATGAAACGGGTGGAGCAGGCACATCAACCTGATCCCCGCGGTGAGGGCCAATTCCGACCAGAAACACGAGATGCTGAGATGTTTTCTTGGATCATGCCGACTCCGTGCACGCTGGATCTTGATATTCGCAATCAGGTTGAACGGGGTCGGGTTGATCGCATCGAGGACCATCCAGGGACAAGGGAGGAGGAGATGATGTAACGCTGCCACGAGGATCCCGGGAATTGCGGGTCCAGGCTGGGAGAGACCTTGCCCCACCTCGGACTTGGCTTTTCCACCAATGGCGGTCGCCGCATGCACTTTCGGTGCACTCCAGATGATCGTCTCAATCTTTGGAGATACCCATTGGGGGTGGTCAGCTCCACTACTTAGCGACCGTGTGCGCAAGGACGCCCCCCCAATCTCGCCGCCGGTGTACAATGCGTGTCCTCCCGCTCGAACCGTCGTGGAAATACAATGCAAGCAAGACCGGACGTCATTCGTTTTGGCATTCCCAGTCTCGATGAACTGCTGGGCCACTCAGGGAAGCAACGGAACAGCACACCTGTCCATGGCGTTGCTCTGGAGGGGCGCACGACTACTGTTTGTATTCTCGGCACAGGCGGTACGGGCAAGTCCGAACTTGGCCTCCACTTGGCGTCTCGCTACATCGCCGACGCCCTTGCATCCAGTGCAAGCACCCCGGCGTACCAGCCCCTCGTCTTCTACGTCTCTACCGATCTCGGATACGGCAAGGCCAGTTCGATCTGGGATCGTTTTCTTCTTTACACACCCAATGCGCGACTGAGTCCACTGGATGGCGACGGCAAGAACCCATATGGGGACGACAAGCAGCTCTATATCCAGCTCGCCGATCACGAAGTCGCGAAGCTGGAGGACCTCGGCGCGCTCGCAGCGCCACCCGCCGTTACTTCGACGCCTGAGGTCTCCTTCATCGATTTCCACCGATCTTCCTGTCAGGACGAATGGGGCACGCTTATTCGACTGGTTCGCAGCCTCGGGAAAAACGAGTCCGGCCCCAAGCATCTGCTGGTCATCGACTCCTCGGAAGGGCTGAACACCCTGGTCGCAGAGAACGCGTCAGGCGACGAGAGCAGAAGGTCACGGATCAAGCGCCTGCTTGCACTCGCCGAGGGTAGTTGCCACATCGCCTTCGTGCTCGAAGAGCCCGAGCTAGGCGGCGTGATCCAGGAAGAAGCGGTCTGCGATCTCGTGGTTCGTCTGCGAGAGGTCGAGGTCAAGGGCTACCAGCGCCGGACCGTCGCCATAGAGAAGTTGCGCGGCCAACCCTACGTCCGGGGTCAGCACCCGATTAAGCTTCGATCGGGGCGAGGCTCTTGGACCGAGGTTAACGCAGGCAAGGGCGACAATCCTGCGGCGCCGCCTAAGGGCCACCGGCCCTACCTACAGAATCACGATGACCCGGAGGTCCCCCGTAGCGGCGGCCCCCAGACACCCAAGGAAGAAGGCCAAAGCCACGAACATCAGAGCTACATACAGGTCTATCGCTCGCTTCACGCACTCCATCGTTCCTGGACGGACGGCGGGTCGGATCCCAAACCGAAGCCGTTTGAGTCGTCATATGCCCAATTCGGTATCCGTCAATTGGATGAGCTCCTCGCGCGTCGGAGCGAGGATGGACCGGGCGGACTCTCTCGTGGCGGGGTCGCCGCGCTGATCGGCGAACCCGGTACCCACAAAATTCACCTCTGGCGCGCGTTTCTTAAAGAAGCCTTCTGGCCACTGCGGGAGCCCCTCAAGAACCTGTTCGCCAAAGACGCTGACAAGTCCGTCGAGGAAATTGACTACGGCAAGATAGATTCCTTGCACTCAACAGTCGAAGACTGTGAGGCCGCCGTCCTCGTCACGACATCGGATGTCGACGCCTGGGACCTTGCAGCGAATTTCGCCAAGCTGCTGCTGCCACAGCGATTTGCCACGGGCAAGAAGGCCGTCGCGGCGCTTGCCCGTCTCATCCTGCCAAAGATCGTCTGTCGACGGCTCGAGCTTCACGATCTGCCTGCTCCCATCCTACTCAACATCGTCACCAGAGCGGTCGAACCGCCACGGAATTGGGGCAAGGACCCTCCGGTCAGGCTCGTGCTTGAGGATCTGCGAATATGGAGAGAGATCTACTTCGATCTCCAAAGGGAACCGTTCTTCTTGCCCGTGCTCTTCCGTCAAATGCGTCGCATGAACGTGACCACCCTGGTGGTGGACGGCCGCCGTGGCCAGCCCGAAAGCCCTGCCGGAACCGAGGTCGAAAACGAGCTGCAATCCCTGGCGGACCTTAGGCTGCATACCTGGCGCGTCCCCTTCTATGGCGACAGTCGCGTCGCCATTGCTGTCATTCCCCCGCTCAGTGGCGATCCGACAGCCCCGATCGGGCGGGTTCTGGTTCGCGAGTTGCACTCTGAGGATGACGGTGTCGAGCGCGCGGTCGTTAACCCTCACTTTGAGCTCTACAAAGGCATCGAAGCGGGACGGCCAGAGCCTGTTCCGCTCGAGGTCTGCCTATTCTCTGAGACGGACCAGGTCAAGTCCTATATTGACGCCGTGAACCCATTCCTCGAGGGTTTGTTCAAGCCCTTTTGCGCGACGGGGGTGGTGCGCCCGGTCGCGATGAATGACTACAAGACCCTCCGCGATTGGTGTATCGGCCAACCAGAGACACAGCTCGAACATACGCGACTCCTTCAGGTCGACGAGTTTTGGAGGCCAAGCAGGAAATCTTCCCTTCGCTCGCAGGCCGCGTACTTGAGCGCCGACGACGACCCTTATGGCCTCCACCAACAACCGTCAGGCAAGGAACTGGCGCCGACGCGCCGCCACGAGTCCTTTCAGAGCAAGCTGGGCTACGGCTTCGGAAACGACTCGAAGGATGTCCAGATAGACCAAAGCACGGACAGGGTTCCCTTCACATGGGATTTCGGATTTCTCCTCTGCAAGGTGGACGCGTGGACGGCACACAGGGACACGAGAATCCGCGTTCTCTTCGACGACGGTCGTCGCCCTAAGACCGTTGGCGAGGTCTGGGATGGATTGCCACAAGCCAGGGCGGAAGCGGACGGAAATTGGGGAGAAGGCGAAGGCGGTGGCGACGGACAGGTGGAGACCGACGACGAAAAGAACACGCGCGAATCGAAGAGGCGTCCCACTTGGCGAGAGTTCTTCGGAGCATGCAAGGCGATCACCAGCGTATCCACGACCAAGAGCCCGCTCCGATACACAGCCTTCGATGTGTGCCTGCTCAGCTCGGAGTCCTTTTCGTGTTTCGTTCTCGAAGTATGGATGTCGGAGATCCTCCTCATGGTGCGGTCCATGGAGGAATCCAAGAAGCCAAAGGAACTTGAGGAGTGGCTCAAGTCGCTCGCAGAGCGAGAGTGGAAGGTACGCCCCAACGCTCGACGGCTTTTCGGCGAATCGGATGATGTGCAAAGGAACATCGTTTCACACGCGTTCCTTCGCACGTGGCTCCTTCTCGCGGAGGTGCTCGATCTGGAACGATTCGCATCTCCGGATCAGCCCTTTGAGCCTGTCAGTCGGGACGCCGATACAACCGCTGTGGCCACGCGGTTCTGGTACAAAATGGCTTGCACTGCTCAGCAGAAAGACCCTGCCACCGTCACCGTGGCGACGGGACTGCCGGGCAGCTTCTCCACACGCGGAGACTGGTTCCTGGGCGTAGCCCACGAGAGCCGATCCTGGCGTTTGGCGGACAGGGCCCTGGACTTCTTGAGTAGCAGACGCGCCAACTTCGAACGCATGCAGTTGGGCATCGGCCTCCCCACCCGCGGTATCGAAGACAAAGAAGAAGCCGTCGTGCGTACCTTCCTCAAGGGACCGTTGGGGCCCCAGGGTTCAACGAGCCCGACGATGAATGTCTCCTACGCCTCGGTGAAAGGGCTCGGAGCTGGCGGTGCCGATGGCGAGTTCCACTGGCTGTGGCGAAGCGCCTTCAAGGACTACGATCGGCTCAATGCCATTTGGCAGAAGTCGCTGGTCCGACTCGTTATCGCCTGGCAGGACTTCAAACGCGAACACCAGAAAGACTGGGTCTCGGGATTCGACATGTATGACCTCCTCGCCCGACATGGGGATAAGCCGCTGACCGAGTCAACATGGTGGAAAGAGCATGCCGAGGAACTGAGAGCTTCGATTGCAGCTGAAGAGACCAACAGCAAGCAGTTGGGGGATTGCTGCAAGCAGTGGGAGACACAACTCCTGCTCGCGTGGAGCAGGCTACAGAGGAGCATCACCATGATTGGCGACCTCTTCGCGTCGGTCGTCAGGATCCGGAACTCTTGACTATCTTGGGAAGTCTCTCTATGCAATCCTTGACCGCTAGATCGGTGGAAAGAGATTCGTCTGCTGCCGAGAAGGCGATCTGACGGCCGAAGGTGCCGAACGAACCACGCAACTTCTTGTAGCGCGGAATCATGCTCCGGGAGCAAGCGTTGCTATGGATCTCGATCATCTTCACAAGGGTGCTCTCTTCCCCCTCTTTCTCCATCGCGCGCGGCCATGCCTTCAACGTATTGTTGGCGCCGCTTGTGTGCGTCGGAAGTCCAACACCACGAACGAAGCGCTTCCGGTCTTCGTCCTCGCTGCAGAGAGTGTTCAGCACGCTTGTGCCCAAGCTGTGGCTCACGGAGCCCTGGAGAACGCCGATGAACCAGTCTCCCCTGAAGCCGCCTCCCGGTAGAGGTCGGACCCGCAGCATGCTCCCGAGTTGAGGATACTCGTCGATCAGCTCGCGGAGTTGGGAATACCAGCACACATAGACCGCCGCATTCGGGACCAGCTTATTGGCCAACTTCTTCTCGATCTTCATCGCATGGGCACGATTGATGTCCAGCGCCCAATGCCGCCATGAATAGTAGAAGAGGTAGGCGAGGCTGGTCAGTTCCTCCTGGACAAGGCTGGGATTCCTGGCGGTCTCTCGGTCTAGGTCCCGGATGAAATCAAAGAGCATCTGTTCTCGACTCTTATCGACTTTCGATTCGGTTGGGCCGGGCATCGCGGATGCAATGGCATCAAGCAGGATGCACGCGAGCGTCTCCAAGGACCAAGCCCCGGCTTCGAATGGCCAATAGACGCGAGGCACCTGTGCTCCAGTGCGTGAACGCTTGAGGAGCGGCTTCGCGAACCATTCGTCCAGGAATGCACTCCAAGGATCGTCGGCCTGCTGGGCTAGACGTCCGGTCGGTGGCGAGGGGGGGACCCACACGTGTTTCTTGACCATGCTGAGGATATCAGACCATCGAGTACGGGCCTTCCATTCGTCCTCCGGCAGGACAGCCGTGTTGTACGCCAGCACCAGGACGTTGGCGTAGTAGGGGCGAAGGCGATCCTTCAGCGCTTTGGGGACGAGGTCTCTCTGCCCCTTCTCCGGCTTGATTTGGGCGAAGCACTCTTCGATCTTGGTCCCCCCAGCGTTCTTGGCCCCCGCAGCCTGGTCATCGGCCCCCGCGAACTCATCCACGGCCACGAGCACGGTCTTGTCCACGGGCCTCTGACCCAGGATGGTCAGAGAGTCGTGAATAGCCTCGGAACGGTCGGATCCGAAGGGTTGGACCGTGACCGTGCGCGGGGTGAGGCCCCGCTCCTGGTCGCCGCTCGAGCCGAAGTCGGCGGGCGCAGGGGACGCGCAGGCACGCTCGAGCATGGTTTCAAGCTCGCGGTTGTAGCTCTTGAGGATGTCTCCCTCCGAAAACACGTGAAGAACCACCCCGGGCCGGTGGATGTTGCCTTTCTCGTAGCCCACCAAACCGTCTAGAATCTTCCTGTCGACTTTGAAGTGAGGCTTCTCGCCTTCTCTTTGGGTGACCACCATGACGCCCGGCACGACGCCACCCTCTCGGACCTGGCTACCGCCTTCGGAGCCACGGCCGGATATCAGCCCCTCGCCCGTGACCAGCACTCGTCGTTGGCCAAAGATGTCGCAGAAATCGCAAGAGAGGACCGTGTCGGAGAGGGTGCAGGCTCGATTGACCATCTCGTCCGCTTCGATGAAGTTGCCTGGCGAGCCGACCATGATGAGATTGACCCGCTTGGTTCCCATCAGGTGCACGAAGGTGGAGAGGCACAGGTCGCCCGCGGTTCCGCTATGGCGCAAGAGGGGGTAGCTGGTGCCGATCATACTGACGTCATCGAGCACGACTCGGCCGATCCCGGGCTCATCGGAAGTAGGTTTCGGAATCAGAAATGCGTCACGGACGTACTCGATGAACTCCTCCGCCAGCAACGCGCCCTGCTTGAAGGCGATCTCGATCAACAATGGCTGCGCACCGTTACCTTTGTACTTCCAGACTCTGCGCCACAGCTTGCCATCGTGGATCCCGTATTCCCCCTGCTCGTCCCAGATCTTGTCGGATACGGTTGTGGAGTCGTCGAGAAGCCAGTCCGAGGCGTAACCGTCGAAACGAGTCTTTTCGCCCAGGGTGAGCAGGAGAGCACTCTCCGGTTCTACCGGGACATCCTTCGGCTCCTCCTCATGCGGCACAATGCCCCGAATCAAGAAGTTATGGGCAATCGAGCTCTTGAAGGTTCCGCTTTTCCCTCGGATGGTGACCACCGCCGGGCGATTCAATCCCTGGGGAAGAATGTCCTTGATATCGGGACAGCCGATGTTGAAGGACCCGCTCGACTTCTGCGCGTCGGTCTCGTGCTCGCCCTTCTCCTCGTCCAGTTTCGTGGCATAGCTGATGTAGTGGATGGACGGAGTAACGATCACGGTCTGGAATTTTGCCCCCTCGTTGTCCCTCTGTTTCTTCTCCGGGCGGCGAATGCGGAAGGGATGTCTCCCGTTGATCTGTTGCTGGTAGCGAGACTTCGTGATCT
>CAZHUY010000282.1:0-7534 GCA_964535465.1 uncultured Myxococcales bacterium | reverse complement strand
TGGTCCCGTGCTTTTCAACCTTTTTTCTGATCCGGAATCACGAACGGTGATTTAGTTGTCGTCGCCCTTGGAGGCGCGCTCTATGCCCTGGACGTCAGGCACGATCGGTCGTTCGTGGCAACAGTCACAGGCGAGGTGCCAATGTATCGCCGCTGGAGCGAAGTTGATGGAAGGGGGGAACCCACCGCGGTGGCAGTAGCTCGGGGACGATTGCCTGTATTGCGCGTGCGGTATGGGAAGGACTTCATGGCCCTTCGCGTGCGCAACCACGACGGCGTCTATGGTTGGATTGACGTCGGCAGGAGCCTATCGGTGTCGCAGCCATCGAGCATCGCCGTCCAACATGGCGCTGCACCGGACGCCGCAGACGGCCGCTCGCCGGTGAAAGCCAAGGCGCTGGGCGGATCCTGAGGGCGCTCGTCAGATGCGAGAGACGAAGTCCCGGACATCCATGCCGATGTCGCGCGCGATGGCTCGAAGGAGAGCTGGCGAAATGTCTCTCCTTGATGGAACGGAACGGTTGTCATGCGGCCATCCGGATGTCGGTACTGGCAGTGGGAACCGCGCTGGCGTACCTGAACGAATCCGAGGGCCACGAGTATCTCGGCGACCTCCCGCGGCTTCAGGACGGGGACGTCGCCCATGGACTACGCGACCTTCACCGTCTGTGTTCCGACGAACTCTCCCTCGAGCCTTGCAGCTCCGTCCTCGAGAAGCATTGCTGTGACCTCTTCGAGGTTCTGGCGGAGTTCGTCGAGTGTAGCGCCTTGCGAGTGGGCACCCGGCCAGCCTGGAACGTAGCCGACGAACAGCCCTGTGGCTTCGTCACGCTCTATGACCGCCGTAAAGCTCTGCATGAATCGATGATACCGTGCGAGGGACCGCCCAACAAGCCGTTGCAGTCGGACGAACCCGCCGCAGTGGCTTCGTGGGTAACGGCGCACGAGATCACGAAGGGCCTCATGTTCTGGCGAAGGCACCCAAACCGGCGTCAGGTCTCCGGCTTGGTAGGACTGGGCGAGCTTCTCCGCATCACGACGATCGGTTTTGACCTTGTCGCTGGCCTTCTTGGGAATCAGCGAGGGCGCGATGACCTCGCAGTCGACGCCCAGCTTGGTGAGCTGCCAGTACAAGGCGTACCCGGTTGGCCCGGACTCGTAGCAGACCTTGAGGTGCTTGCTGCCGCCGAGCCGTTCGATCAGCCTGCGGACAGCGTCCGGGCGATTGGGGAACTTGCCCAGGCTGCGGATCTGGCGGCGTCCTTCGGCGATGGCCGCGTTGATGGTTTCGGCGTGAACATCGAGTCCCAGATATCGAGTACAATTGCTCATGACCGACTCCTCCGTTGTGGCTCTGCGTTTTGGTTCTCTTACCGGTCCCGAGCGTAACCCACGGTCCCGGTGTGAGTCGGTCGTTCCATCCTGACTGGGCGGACAAAAGATGATTCGTCTCGATACAGACCGACTGAGACACTGCCAGGAACAGGCAGTGGCAATCGCTCGCGAAGTGGTCGAGCGGAAGCGTGGCATCTGCCTGGCAGCTCGTGAACTGGCGTCGCTTGCCCAGAGTCTTGTCGACGACTGGCGCGTGGACCCGGACTTCGTCGTATTCGGCTCGCTGGACTCCGACCTCGACCGATTTCCGCTCAGCACGGCACGGCCGTCTTGGGAGCCGGCAGCGCTTGCCGCAGCCGACAAGGAAAGGGCCGAGATCGAGAGAGCTGCCGAGCCCGATGTGATGACGGCTTGCAGATCAATCATCGATCGCTTCGGACGCGGCCCAACAAGCCGTTGCAGCTGACAGACAGTCCCGCCGCAGGGACATCGTAGTATCATCGAGGGGCCGGCTCGGCGGCGGGCTTGCAGCTTAACGGCAAACCGTTCGGCAGACACGCATGCGACACTTCATCCTTCTTTTCGTGGGGCTTGCTCTTGGGTGTGGCACCTCGCCTCCGCCTGGTCCGTCGCCGGGGCCCACCCGCGTTCTCACGGAGGCCGAAGCGGTCGCGCGTGCCGAGGAATTCATCCGCATCAACGGCTACTGCAAACGGGAAGATGCGGATCCCAAACGCATGCAAGTGGAGCGAAATCTGACGTTCGGTACCACTCCCGAGGAGTTGCTTCCGCAGCGGGAAGGAAGCCTTCTCCCCAAAGCCTGCGGAGTCATCGCGGAGGCCGTTCGCGGTTTCGACAAGGGATGGTCTGTGGTCTTCTGCTACGACCCCGCGTGGAGGATCCGCAACGAACACCCGGATGACCGGAAGTACTCGACGGAGGATCAAGCCCGCGTGGTCGTGATGGACGAATTCGGGTCGGACCTGTTTGTTCCGCACACAAACGTCGCGCTGAGGTTCAGGGGAATCAAGAGGCTTCCGGGAATGGATGACTACGAGCGGGCCGTCAAAGGTGCTGCCGAACAAGGCGTTGGACCTCTCGTAGGCAGTTCAAGCAAAAAGAACGGGGACTGATCGGGTTTGTGTGGGCACACGGAATCCGTTCCGCAGGAAGAAGGTGCGGCTACCAGGATCGCGTGCGCGGGAAGGGATTGAGCGAGCAAGATGACCGGAGGCAATCAACCTGGGTAGACGAAACGCTCCAGTAGGATGTCCGCGTGGGCCGGCATCGAGTCAGCTTGACGGACTTCCTCGTGAGTGCGGCCGAGATCCGGTTGGCTCGGGCGCGACAGCAAGGGATATCCCCCGCCGCGTTCTATGCTTGGGACGACGAGATGGCAGGACAGTTGCGGTTCAGCACCGTACCAGGGCGGGGAGATGTGTTGCCGTTCGGGCCGTCTGTCGAGCGCGTACCTGCGCCGTCCCATATCGTGCGTGAAGCGTTGTCAACGTTGCGCCCAGGTACGATCGCCCTGAATGAGTTCATCGAAGCGGATTGGAAACGGCCGCCGGCGGGTTAGCGCCAAGCCGCTCGGCGGACCGTGCGGTGGACGACGTTATGAACATCGTTCATACTCGAGAAATGACGAAGCGCTTGCAGGCCATCGGAAACAGTGCCGGGATCATCATCGATCGCCCCATCCTGGACCTGCTTGGGATCACGCAGGAGACCGACCTGGACCTGAAGACCGACGGAAAGCGTCTCATCATCACCCCGCTTGAGAACGACCAATCGCGACGCGGACGGCTAGCGAAGGTACAGGCGCGCGCATTACGTCGACATGCGGAGACGTTCCGAAAGCTCGCCAAGTGAGCAATGATCCTGTCTTCCTGACGGTCGATGAGGTGCTATCGCTCCATATCGACCAGATTCGCGAGTTCGGCGGGAGCGATGAACTTCCGATACACCAAGAAGGCCCAGCAACGGCTGAGGCTAATGCCGTCAGCGCTTGCTCCCGTGGAACCCGAGGTTTTCGCCACTGACTGGCACTGCAACGTGGTGACGCTGGGCAGGTGTTCACCGCCCATGGTCCACGAAGCTTCGCTTGACAAGTATATACGCAGGTATAGACTTTGATGATGCCTGAGCGTGCGAAGATTTTTCGGAATGGCGGCAGTCAGGCCGTGCGTCTTCCGAAGTCGTGTCGATTCGAGGGCCAGGATGAGCTGGTGGTCCGAAGAGTTGGGAGAAAGGTCATTCTTGAACCCGCGGACGATTGGTCCTCGGAATTTCTGGCTTGCCTCGGCGCGTGGAAGGAGGAGATTCCCCGTCCTAAAGCTCAGCCAATCGCTGGTCGGAAGAACCCTTTTGAGCGCCGATGAAATACCTCCTGGACACGGACACAATCAGCTATGCGTTGCGAGGAGAAGGTCAGGTCGCCGAGCGCATCACTGCACACAAACCATCCGAGCTGTGCATCAGTGCGATCAGCCTCGCAGAGTTGCGCTATGGCGCTGACAGAAAGGGCTCGCGTAGGCTGCATGCGCTCATCGACACCTTCGTTGCCGCGGTAGAGTTGGTCGGTTTCGGCGAGGATGCTGCGTTGGAGTTCGGGCGAATCGGGACGATTCTTGCTGAACGCGGGACACCCATCGGCGAGTTCGATGTCCTAATCGCGGCTCACGCCTCCGCTCTTCGCTGTACCTTGGTTACAAACAATATCCGGCACTTCTCGAAGGTGCCTGGCCTCGCCTTAGAGAACTGGAAGTAGAAATCTGCGGAGGGCCGCCGAACCCGGCGTTGAACGCTCGTAGGCAGTTTCGAATCGGGAAGACGGTGGGACGGCTCGATGACGGAATCATGATTCGCGTGAATCGCGCGGTAGGGCTATGGCTCGGACTTGCGGCGTAGTGCTGGCTGACAAGGCGTTGCACGGGCTCGCCGCCGTGACATCGGGTGGAATCGGGGCGTCGCCTTGGAGCGCCTGTTGCCGCGCCACGGCTGCTTTTCGTCCGGGCGAGCGCCGTGGACTGTCTTGTTGTGCGCTCAAGGCCGCCGTGTGCGCGTCGCCGCCAGCGCGGCCAGCGCCCGCTCGCGGGCCATGGCGTGGTCGACGATGGGCTTGGGGTAGGTCTTGCCGAGGACAACGCCGGCCGCGCTCAACACCGCGCTTGGCGCGGTCCAGGGGGCGAAGAGATGGGGCGTGGGCAAGCGGGCCAGCTCCGGCAACCAGCGCCGGATGTAGGCGCCCTGGGGATCGGTGCGTTCGGCCTGGGTGGTGGGGTTGAAGATGCGGAAGTAGGGGGCCGCGTCGGCGCCGCAGCCGGCGCTCCACTGCCAGTTGAACGAGTTTTGCGCCAGATCCGCATCCACCAGGGTGTCCCAGAACCAGCGCGCGCCTTGCTGCCAGGACACCAGCAGGTGCTTGACCAGGAAGGACGCGGCCACCATGCGCACGCGGTTGTGCATGAAGCCGGTGGCCCACAGCTCGCGCATGCCCGCATCGACCAGCGGGTAGCCGGTGCGACCGCGCTGCCAGGCGCGCAGGTGCGCGCGCGGCCCCGACCAGGGGAGCTTGCGGAAGGCCTGCCGCAGCGGCTGCACGTCGGTATCGGGGAAGTGGTGGAGGATGTGGTAGGCGAACTCGCGCCAGCCGAGTTGGCGCAAGAAGCTCTCGGCCGCGAACACACTGCCGTCAGGGCTGAGGTTCTGCCAGTCCATCAGGGTGTGCCAGATCTGGCGCGGTCCGATCTCGCCCGCGTGCAGGTGAGGCGACAGGCGAGACACGCCGTCGATCGCCGGGAAATCTCGCTGGTGCGGATAGGTCGACAAGGCCTCGTCGCAGAAGCTGTGCAGCCGGGCCAGGGCGCCTGCCTCGCCCGGCGTCCAGTGCGACAGCATGCGATCGGCCCAGGGGTGATCGGGCAGGAGCGGCAGCTCCTCGATGCGTATCGACTTCGGCCAGCGCCGCGGCGAAGGCCACATGGAGGGTGTGGGACCAAGCGCCGGCACTTGCAGGTGCGCGAGACAGTGGCGCCAGAAGGGCGTGAAGATCTGGAACGGTCCTCCGCTGCGCGTGCGCGGAGATCCTGGATCGCCGAGCAACGTTGCCTCGCTCTGCAGAATGGGAATGCCGAGGCTGCTCAGTTGCTTGGCCACTCGCTGGTCGGCCGCCGCGGCGGCAGGCTCGTGCCGACGGTTGGCGTAGACCGCCTGGGCGCGCAGCTCGGCCGCCAAGCGGGGCAGGGCGTCCTCGGAGCGCCCCTGCAGGACGATCAGCCGCGATCGGCGGGCGCGCAGATCGGTGTCCAGCGCCGCCAGAGAGCGTGCCAGGTAGGCCCGACTGGCCGCGCCCGGGGCCCAGGCCCCTTCGTCCTCGGGTGACCAGATGAACACCGGCACGATGGGCGTCCCACGCTCGACCGCCGCCCGCAGCGCGGGATTGTCCGCCAAGCGCAGGTCCCTGCGAAACCACAGCAGCACGGGAGCCGTCATGGGCGATTCCTCGTCATGAGGAGATGATCATGGAATGCGTCCGACTCGCGTCAACGACTCGCGGTCTCGACCGGCGGTCGGGCTTCCTTGGAAGCTTGCTCGGTGGCGCAGTAGCAATCAAACGGACGCCGTAACCAGTGGGAATGAAAAGCGTTTCTTGCCGCGGGTCCAGCCGGTTGCCCCCAGAGTTGCCCCCAAAATTGCCCGGCTTGGGGCTACTCCTCCCCGGCTTCGGCGAGCACGCATCGGTGCAGCGACGGGGCCATGCGAAACCCGAGTTGGGCCAGGCGAACCAGCTCAGAGCGCACCTGCTGAAGATGCCCACTGCGTTTCGCCTCGATGAGGATCCCGACCGTGCCCACACAGCGAAGCCCCAGGCGGGCTGCCCACGCGCGGGCGGCGCCGTCGTCCAGGATGACGAGTGCGTCGGGCGAGGTGCGGGCCAGGTCGAGCGCGCCGCTTTCACCGGGACCAAGCTCCGCGTACTCATGTGCGGCCGTCGCCCTTCGGATTTCGATCCAGGGCTGGCGCAGATCAGGAACATCGCGCCCCCTTGCCCTGCCGCCGTCCAGCTCTTGCGCAACCTGGAGGGGAACCACCACCTTGCCGAACAGCAGTGGCAGCAGATCCAGACGACGCAGCCGGTGCAGGTAGATCAGCGGCGACGTGTTCGAGACGGTCTCAGGCACGGCTGGACCGCAGGGTTTCCAGTTCGCGGGCCAGCTCTTCCGGGGTCTCCTGGAAGGCGTTGACGCCAAATTCGGCCAGCCGGTCCAAGAACTCGACGCGCCCCAGCCCAGCCAGGTCGGCCGCCGCGCCCGTCGACAGTCGCCCCAGCTCGTAGAGCTTCATGGCCGCGGCCAGGCGCAGATTTGCCACCGCATCATCGCTGGTCTTTGCGTCCAGCGCCTTGATGGCAGAGTCGGGCAGGTCAACCGTTACCGTCATGTACGCCTCTAGTATGCCCGATGCCCCAGGGCGTGGCGAACGGTTCAGCGAAGGGCGGCCGGTCGCCAAGCGTGCAACCTGGCTGTTTTCTGGCTGTTCTCAGCCAGGGCATTCATTCGGGTAACCTCCGTTTCCTTGGCAGCTATTGGGCGCGTTCCAGCACGCCGTCGAAGGTCTCGGTCATGGCGGCCACCAACTGCTGATCCACCTCGCCAAGCCCAAGGACCTGGTAGGGGCCATCAACGCCGGCCATCCGGCGGACGTCGGCCACGTCGACGCCGTGCTTGTTGCAGATGGCATCAAGGGCCGCGTCGAGACTGAGAAGACGCGTTTCCCAGAGCGTCCATGCGTCGAAGCATGCCTGCACTCGTTCTTCGATTTCGGGGTTCTGCGAGCGGTAGCACTGGACCACGAACCCCGATGCGGCAAGGCAGCGGGCATGATACCTCCAGTGCTCCATGGCGAAGTAAAGCGTGGCCCGTCGCAGCCGTTCGAAATGGTCAACGTGCTCAGGATCTGGCAGTCGGTAGACCTTCATGGGCACGAGATCGCGGATCCGGTCGGCCTCCGCGACGTTCCCGCGGCTGAGGTGCGAGAAGACGAGCGTGGCCGTTTCTTTGGGGCTCAACCCCTCATAGAGGCGTTCGAGCCGTCGGTCGTCCTTCATTTTTTCTTCTCCCGGTGGGCGAGGGCGCGTTCGAGGAGTTCGAGGCGCTGTTCAAGGTCGGTGGCACGAAGCGCGCCCACAAGCGCGGAGA
>CAZHUY010000281.1:0-7664 GCA_964535465.1 uncultured Myxococcales bacterium | reverse complement strand
CTCCGCCGTCATCGTGGGGGCTGTGGATTCACACCATCTGCTGGGACTCTATCCAGACAATCCGTCGCCGAGCGCCAGCATGGCCAAGGCGATCCGTTCGCGCTGGCTCAGGTGAAATCGCTGGTCAGCCTCGGTACTCAGGCGAATCACGCCAGGCTGTAGGACTCGCCTTGGCACCACGACGTGTACGGAATCCGTGCCTTCGCTGGCCACCGGAACACTCCGGCCGGTGGTGAGCAGGCGTTCGTACATCAAGTCGAACCCACTGCCCTCGCGTTCCATCAGCTTCAGGTCGTGAAAAACCCGGGCCAGCCCGTCATTTCTGCGCTGACTCGCATGCAGGATGTTTTGCGGGGTCACCCCCAGGGGCAGCCGTCCAGGGTTCACCACCTCCAGCCGATCGGGGTGCAGGTTCAGGAAAATGTCACCCCGCTTGGCGTAGGGCCGGTGCACGAGGGCGTTGACCAGCAACTCGCGAATCACGGCTTCCTCGAATGCCGGCACGGTGGTACGCAACATGCCGTCGGGCAACTCGTAGCTCTCGCGGAAATCCGGCACTTCTGCCCAGACCGCGTCGACCAGCTCTAGGGGCGAAGGGTGTAGTCGTCCCAGACATACTTGCCGATCTTCGTCCCACGTTCATCGTACTTGATGGCCTGCACGACCGGAGCGGTTCCCAAGCGCGCGCGATCCGCCGCCGTGCCCAGCAAGAGGACGCCCAAGTTCGTAAGCTCAGCCTTTACACGCGCGCTCTCGTAATCAGCATCAAGCATGTCCAACGCAAGCGGGGGGCCACCCATGGCGCGTGCAAATACTTCCCTAGCAACCTTGCGAAAGCCTTCGATGGCCAGAGGTCCATACGGCAGGCCGGCCTCATCCAGCCCGAGGGCAGCGACGATGCGTTTGCGTACCCGCACGGTCAACGAGCACCTGCAGAACATCTACGCCGAGGGCGAGCTGGACCCGACGGCAACCATCCGGAAATTCCGGATAGTTCGCCACGAGGGGAAAAGGAGGTCGAGCGGCCCATCGACCACTACAACCTGGAGGCCGTCCTGGCCGTCGGCTACCGCGTGCGTTCAGCCCATGGCACGCAATTCCGCCGTTGGGCCACTGAGCTGCTGAAGGACGGCCTCATGACAAGAATGTCAGGCGCGAGAGCGGCGGCCCCAGCCCTTCAGGGCCCGTGAAATCAGGCTCGCGGAAAGGCCACGCGCTGATACGATGCGCGCACGGAGGCATCAGCATGTCGCTTAGGTCTCGCCCACTCTGGATTCCCACGCTTCTCGTCGCTTCCATCGCCGTCGCCTGCAACAGCACCAAGAAGATAGATCCGGGCGAGGAGTGCACCCTCAACAGCGACTGCAACTCGCCTTTGGTCTGCACCATGGGCAGGTGCCACCAAGGTTGCCGGGAGACCCGCGACTGCCCCGCCGGTCAAAGCTGCGTGATGGTGCAAGGCGCGGGAGTTTGCCAACTGCAGAGCGAGGCGGACTGCACATCCACAGAGTGCGCCAGCGGTCTGGTGTGCGCGGTGGACCAGCGTTGCCACAGCGGCTGCGTGTCAGAAACCAACTGCAGCCAGGGGCAGCTTTGCGTGAACGGCGTGTGCGCGGATTCCCTGCAATTGGTGGATGGCGTCCTGCCCCCCAAGTCAGGGACCCCGAACGGCCCCGATCCGGGCTTGGCCTCCGACATCCAGCCGCGCATCACGAGCTTTGTCGCGGGCTCTAGCTCCGTCACTCCCGACCACCCCACCACGTTGACCGCGATCTTCGTCAACGGCACCGGCGTCATCACCCCGGGCGACATCGTGGTTGAAAGCGGTGTCGCGGTGCCGACCGGGAATCTGAATGTTTCGACCACGTTCCAGCTCACCGTCACCGGAAGCGCGGGCCAGACCGTGACCGCCACGGTTTCCGTCACCGTGCTGGTTCCTCCCCAGCTCGTGGCGAACGCCAACCTGATCACCTCGATGGTCACCGATGGAGCCAACCTGTATTTCGCCGACGAGGGGATCTTCAAGGTCGCCATCACGGGCGGAACCCCGGTTCCCCTGGTGACGGGATTGACCGGAATGGTGACCTTGGCCACGGATGGCGTGAATGTCTACTGGACGGACTACTCCCAGGGCAAGGTGTCGAAAGTCTCGGTCACGGGGACAGCTCCGACCACGTTGGCCACCGAGCAGTATTCCGCCAATTCCATTGCCGCCGATGGCGACAACGTTTACTGGACCACCGAAGGTCGCACGCCCACGGAGCTCTCGATGACTGGCACTGTCATGAAAGCCTCGATCGCTGGGGGAACGCCGCCGGTGACCCTCGCCTCGGCGCAAAGCAGACCGAACAATATCGTGGTCTTCGACAAGAACGTCTACTGGACCGGGAGGTCGCCGGATCTGGGCGGCACGATCTCCGCGGTCGCTGCTGCCGGCGGTGCCCCACCCAGGGCCATGGCCGTGGCTCTGCAAATCACGGGGAACATTGCCGTCGACGCTCGCGGCATCCACTGGATCGAGGGAGACAACCTGGTGCGACTTCCCTTGGGCGGCACAGCCCACAAGGTCCTTCAACCCGCCGTAAGCGTAGGCATGGGATGTTCGCTGGCCATCGACACCGATTTCGCTTACTGGGCCAACGTCATATCGCCGATTCGTATCAAAAAGGTGGCCCTAGAGGGAACCGCACCCATCGTGACACTCACTTCGATGGACGCAACGGCCTACACCCCCATCCTCATCATCGACGCCACGAACATCTATTTCACCGTGCTTCCTGGCGGCATTTACCGATTGCCCAAGTAACCTGTTCGGAGGCGGCTCGACCGGTGGGCGCGACGGCGCCGCCGGCGCAGCACGCTGTGCACCGGGCCCTTCTCACTGTTCCTGATACGGCCCAATAAGGCTTGCTGCACCAGACTCGGGTTCTCAGAGGTGCGCTCCGACGGGGCTTCCTTTTCGATTGACACAGAGGAGCGTCGCGCCGATTATCCGCCGCGGTCGTGATAGTTGGCATGGCGTGCGGTTTCATGGCGCCTCACCGAACTCTGAACTGCAAGAAAGGTGGGAAGCATGGATCTCCAAATTGGTGCTCGTGTCGTTGGTCGATTGGTCCTGGCGATCTCTGTGGGGGGCATTGTTTCCGGGTGCGAATCCCCCACGGGCCATCAGGCTCCGTCCAAGGCTCTCTCTGGGAAACCACTGTGGCGGCCGGCGCAATGGCGGGAACACGTCGGGCCTCCCGTTCCCAGCAAGTTTGCTCCGATCGGCCGCCAGGGCGGAACGCCGGCCGGCCTGACGGTAGGCGGGCACGAGATGACCGGCGGCACGAGAATCATCGTCGACTCCTCATCGGGAAGCACCTTCGCGCTCAACGCCTACGGCGGGGCTTCCGAGGGCAGCGAAGTCAAGCTCTGGGAGAATTGCCCCACGAGCAACCCGGACTGCATGTGGTACTTCCGTCACGGGATGATCGTCAGCGCCCGGAATTCCTCTCTGGCGATTCGCGGGGTCGTTTCCAGCACCAGCCCCAACCTCATCCTCGATTCCTCCTGCACCTTTGACGACGACGAGTGCCAATGGATTTGGCACAAGGGCATTCTGGAAAACGTCAGCCACTCCGGCTTCGCCATCAAAGCGACCTCGGGTCCCGTCAATGAAGGGACGCTCGCGCTCGACAGCACTTGCACCGATTCCGATGCGAACTGCACGTTCACCATCGAGAGTGCTCTGATCAGCCTGGGCGCGGACCACCGCACCGGCATGTACGCCGGCAACTTCCCCGCCGATCTCAGCGCGGTTCAACTTGCGACTATCCGACCGTGCCCCATTCCCGACGGCAGGTGCAACTGGACGCTGCGCAAGGGTCTCATCACGCCGGATTCCCATCCGACGCTCGCCTTGAGTGCCGACACGGTCGCGGCGTGGGCCGAGGTACGCCTGAGCGACGCGTGCGCAGGATCCGATCCGCGTTGCACCTGGACCTTCGACGGCAACATGCTGTACAGCGATGCTCCCTTCGATGGCGGTATGACCGGGCAGACCCTGCTTGCCATCGCTCCCCTTCGCGGGCCCTTGCTCGATTTCACCAAAGAGAAACCACTGCGGCTGGCCCCCACCAGTCATGAGGGCCGGGCCATGAAGGAATGCGACCACACCTCGCCGCCCGGACCGGCGTGCCCCGCTGGGTACTACTGCCATCCGGAGGAGAATCCCAAAACGCTGCCCCCCGGGTTCATCTCCAACGATACGTGTGTCTCCGAATGCCGCGCGGACATGTCGTACAACCCCGCCTGCACGTTCGAGATTGGCTCGCCCAACCCCATCGAGTGGTCCACGACCCCCGCGCCCAAGGCCAAGTGGACTCTGATGGTGCTGTTCTTCACCGACGGCGACTTCTCCACCGACGTGATATGGGACATCGCTCGCATGGGGCAATCGGGATCGACCGATGACGTCAACATCGTGGCTCTCTTGGATACGCCTTCCTATGACCGTGGCAATTGGAAGGTGCCGCTCTATCAAGGTCAGCTCATCTACCTTCGCGTGAACCGCAATGCCTCTCCCACGATTCTCAAGGAGATGGGCGCCGTCAGCATGGGGGATCCGCATGTGATAGGCGATTTCGCCGACTTCGTCGCCACCAATTTCCCGGCCGACAACTACGCGGTGACGACCTACGATCACGGTGGTGCCTGGAACGGTTTCGGCGCCATCAACAACCCCAACGGGGACTACGCCACGATGCTTTCGCGTATGAACACAGCCTTCGGCCAAAAGGTGGGCATCCTGGGGTCTGACGGCTGCAACGTGGGCACATGGGAGATGGCGGCGAATTCCCACCCCTACCTCGACTATTTCGTTGCCTCCGAAGCGGGCGTGGGGCCAACGCTGAACTACGCCCAGTTCCTGCCCCCCCTGGTGGCAAACCCGAACATGAGCGCGTCTGCTTTGGCGACCTCGATCGCGACCACCTTCACCTTTGGTGGCGATCCGCTACTGGAGACCATGGCCACGAGCGCCATCACTTCTACCCATTTCGGGTCTGCCGGTTCGCTGACCACCGCGATAAGTGCGCTTGGGCATGAGCTACGAGATCCACAGTTCTACAACTGCGTCTCCGATGCGCGAACCGCGGCGAACCACGTTGGCGAGATCATAGGCGGCCAACTCCGCCCAGACGGGGTCGGTTACTCCGATATCTACACTTTGGCCAATCAGATCGGGATCAAGTGTGGCGTGCTATCGGCGGCCATTCCTCCCCTGGCAACGGCTGTCATGAACGCGGTGTCGGGAGCGATGGTGGCGACGAACTATGGGACGCCCGAGCCCAAGGGATTGGCCATCTACCTTCCCAAGCGCTGCGAGCCGATGGACCCCAACTACTACAAGGGAGCGGGGACGTTGTGGAGCCTACAGACCGAGTGGGATGATTTCCTTCGCGGTTTTGCGCCGCCTTCTGAGGACATGACCTCAGACCCGACACCTCGCCCGCTGCCCGTGCCCTCCTTGGTTGCCCGCCCCCTGGCCTCGCTCATGGCGGAGCTGACCTGGTCATCCTCGACCACCGCCGGCTCGGTCTTTACGGTCAAACGCGGGACCAGCCCCGGTCTGTACGACAGCAGCTTCACCATTCCTTACGCTGCCGGCACGACCTGGACCGATACGGGGCTTGACAGCGAGCTCCGCTATTACTACGTGGTGACTGCCAACAATTGTGGCCAGGAAAGCGACGCTTCCAACGAGGTATCCGTGGGCCCGCCCTCCGTCGCCATCGCATCACCCGCAAACGGCGCCAACTTCAACGCGCCAGCCACCATCACAATCACGGCGGACGCCAGCGATCCCGATGTAGGCGATGGCATCAGCAAGGTCGAATTCTACCAAGGCAGCACCCTGCTCGGCACGGACACCGTCGCACCCTATACCTTCACGTGGCCAGGCGCGGCCGCGGGAACCTACGTCCTCACGGCGAAGGCTTATGACCTGACCGGTTTCGTGGCGACCTCGGCTCCAGTCTCCATCACCGTGACCGCCAGCGATCCCTGTGCGGGGCTTTGCTTCCCATGGACGGCCAAGCCCGGCCCCGGCATCCAGCAAGGTTACCTGGGCACTGGCCAAGTATGCGACCAGACCATGGCCACGTTGACTGCCGGCAACTGCGGGAACATGACCGGCCGGATCTTCCAGGTCAACGGCGAGACCATGAACTGCAACGGACAGACCTGGTTCACCTTGCCCGCGAAGCGTAACGGGGGCTACTGCCTGCACGCCACCGCAGGTGGTTTCCCGTACGCCTACTACACCACTTGGTAGGCGAGAATGACTGGGCGCCGCGAGCGGACAGCCGCCTGCGGCGCCTTTTTTCCCATTGCTTGCGCTATGGATGTTCCCACCATTGAAATGTTGGCGTTTGGGCGTGCGAAAACCTCCAATCCCCCAAGAGGCCGTTGGCCCAGCCAGCGGTTCCCCACCATGAAAACACAATCCATCGCTGTGGTGCTCGTGCTGACGACAGGACTCTTTGCAGGAACCGGCTGCTCGAATTCTTCAGGCACTCGCGTTTCGCTAGACGGCGCAGCCGGCGCCGCGAAAGAGACGGGAGGCATCGGCGATGCAGAAGGAGGTGGTAGCACCGGTGCGGGGGGGACCGCTGGCACGAGCGGGCTGGATGCCGCTGCTGGCGATCGGGATGGAGGCGGCAGTTCCGGCACGGGAGGTGCGGGACCAGGCAAGCTGGATGCTGGTACGGGCGACGGTATTTCGGATGCACGTCGGGACCTGCCGGTGGTCACGGGCGGCACGGTCGATGCCAATCGTGATGTCGCCACCGGTGGCCAGACCGGAACCGCCGGGACAACCGGTACGGGCGGCAGCGGTGACACGGACGCCGGCACGGCCCAGAACTACTGTGGATACGAGTGCCGCGCCGACTCTTCCGGGGTGACGGGCTGGTACTCGGGAAACACTCTGCTCTGCACCGCGAACTGCCTCGGTCACAAGGCCATATGCTCCGGGGTGGGCACCAGGAGCGAAGGCTGCTACGCAGACGAGGGTTCGGCCGCTTGCAGGTCCGGCACCGGCAACCTCATCGCCGCCACGACCTGTGGCGAGCTACCTGGAGATACGGGGTATCTGGTTTGGCAGACGCAAGGGGTTGGCTCGACCGGCCCGGCCGTCTACCTGCAAACCTATGTCGGCACTGGCGGAGTGCTCAAACGGTACGTCAACACCGCCGCTTTCCCGCCCGAGACACCGCCCCTTTCCGCCACGACCCCTTTCGATAGCGTCACCCGCCGCCAGGTGAGCGACCTGTTTAGCCGCCTTCAGGCCGTCAACCTGGCGGCTCTGCCCCACGCGCCGGCTGCCACGAGCGGATGCACCGCAAGCCTCTACGTTCGCTCTTGCACCACTTGCGCGCCAACCACGCTGACCTATGGTTCAGCGGAGAGCGTGACCCCGGAAATGGAATCCGTTTGGTCGTGGTTCGACACCGTCCTGAGCGCCAGCCCCTGGGCGAATCCACGCAACTATTGTGCGCAGGTCGGCGCCGAACGCTGACGACATTCGGACGGCACACACGGAGCGAGCTTCGAGACTGGCTCTGGTGTAACGCATCCCCCGGCAGAGCCGGGGGCTTTCCGGCGTGAGCCGCTCAAAGCGG
>CAZHUY010000280.1:0-7665 GCA_964535465.1 uncultured Myxococcales bacterium | reverse complement strand
CGGCCGAGAGGAATGTTGATTATCACCGGTCGCCCGTCCGGCCCCAGTTTACGCGTGGCCGCCAAGTACTCTTCGGGCGCGGTTTCGTACTGCGCGTGCTGGTAGCCTTCCGCATCGATCTGCTGGCGGAAGTACGACTCACGGTAGAAGAGCCCCACCGCCACCAGCGCCAGGCCAAGGTCGGAGGCGGTCTTGACGTGATCGCCCGCCAGCACTCCCAAGCCACCGCTGTAGATGGGCAGCGATTCGTGAATGCCGAACTCGGCCGAGAAGTATGCCACCGGGCGCACGCGGAGGGGCGCCGCCTCGGTCTGAGCCCAGGTGTGGGCATTGGGCGACACGTAGGCGTGAAACTCACGGCATACGCGGTCAACGCGCGCCCGCAATGCCGCGTCCTGGACCAGCTCGTGTAGCCGTTCCTGCGACAGGGACTTCACGACCCTCAGGGGGTTGTGCTTCGAGGCGCGAAAAGCCTCCGGGTCGAGGTCACGGAAGAGCTTGATGACCGACGGGTTCCACGCCCACCACATGTTCATCGAGAGCTCGTGCAGATGTCGGTACAGCTTTTCTTCAGGTGACATTGGAGTTGCCGAAGTCTGTCACAAACCAGGCGCGAGACCAATTCGAGGATATAATGGTCCGACCAAACTCATGGACCTACCTCGCGTTCTGGCTTTCATCATGGCGGGCGGCAAAGGGGAGCGGCTGTTTCCCCTGACCCGTGATCGTGCAAAACCTGCGGTCCCCTTTGGCGGGCGTTACCGAATCGTCGACTTCGTGCTGTCGAACATGCACAACTCGGGAATTCGGGCCATCTACGTGCTGACCCAGTACAAAGCACAATCGTTGGTCGAACACGTGCAGCGAACATGGGCCACGCGTAGCACGCACGCCGATTTCGTGACCATCGTGCCGGCACAGATGCGCACCGGTGAAAGCTGGTACCGCGGGACAGCCGACGCCATCCACCAGAATCTCCACCTGGTGGACATCTTCCGCCCCGACATGGTTCTGGTCTTCGGCGCTGACCACGTCTACAAGATGAACGTGCGCCAGATGATCGAATTCCACCGCGAGCACGACGCGCTGGCCACCATCGCGTGTCTGCCCGTGCCCGTCAACGAGGCCGCGGGGTTCGGCATCATCGAAACCGACTCTTCGGGTCGCGTGACGGGGTTCCAGGAGAAGCCCAAGAGCAACGTCACCACCATTCCCGGCGATTCCGCGCGCGCGCTGGCGTCCATGGGCAACTACATCTTCGCCCCCAAAGCGCTGCGCGAATCGCTGGAGGCCGACGCCGGTCAAGAGTCCCACCACGATTTTGGCCGAGACATCCTGCCCTCGTTGGTCAAGACCGGCCGGGTGTACTGCTACGACTTCTCGAAGAACACCATCCCCGGAGTCACCGCGGTCGGCGAGCAGGGCTACTGGCGCGACGTCGGGACCATCGAGGCGTACTTCGAGGCCAACATGGACCTCAAGAACGTCGTGCCGCGCTTCAACCTGTACAACTGGGAATGGCCCATCATCAGCCAGAACTATCCCGACCCACCCTCCAAGCTGGTCTTCGATGACGAGCGCCGCCGTGGTATGGCGGTGCAGTCCATCATGTCCAGCGGCTGCGTGATCGCCGGCGGCTTCGTCAAAGACTGCGTGCTGGGGCGCAACGTCTGGATCGAGGAAGGCGCGGAGGTGCGCGACAGCATTCTGTTCGACAATGTCTACGTCGGCCCGCGCGCTCGCATCCAACGCGCCATCGTCGACAAGAACGTTCGGGTGGCGAGCGGCGATCACATTGGCCATGATCTGGCCCGCGATGCCGTTCGCCACTATGTCAGCGAGGGTGGCATTACCGTGGTAGCCAAGGCCCAGGAAACCTGGGGCACCCGCGTTCGCGACTTCTAAATCCCCACCGATGAACAAACCGCGTCCTGTCAGTCTGGTCATTCACGGCCACTTCTATCAGCCGCCCCGCGAGAACCCATGGACAGACGAGATGCCGCGCGAGCCGGGGGCCTCGCCTTTCCACGACTGGAACGAGCGCATCCACGCCGAGTGCTATCGCGCCAATGCCTACGCGCGCATCTTCCACGGCGTGGACAAGGTGAAGGCGCTGGTCAACAACTACGAACGCCTCACCTTCAACTTCGGCCCCACCCTGGCGCGCTGGATCGAGCGCCATGATGCGCACACTGTCCAGCGCATCCGCGAGGGTGACGCGGCCCAGGTCGCGCGTCTGGGAAAAGGCGGAGGGCTAGCGCAGGTCTGGGGCCATCCCATCGCCCCCTTGCTCTCGCCGCATGATCTGCGCACCCAGATCCTCTGGGGCTTGTACGACTTTCGCCAGCGTTTCGGGCGCGACGCCGAGGGCATGTGGTTGCCCGAGACCGCGGCCAACTCGGCCACCCTCGAGGCCCTGATCGACGCGGGCGTGCGCTTCACCATCTTGGCTCCGGAACAGGTGGCGGAGGTTCGTCGCCCGGGCAAGCCATGGGTGCAGGTCACGGCCAGTACCGTCGAAACCCACCGGCTGTATCGCTGGCCACACCCCGACGGCTCGGGCCGCTCGCTGGCCTTGGCCATCTTCGATGGTCCGGCTTCGCGCGACCTGGCCTTTGGCAATGCCACCCGTGACGCCCATCATTTCCTCGAGGCCGTGCGCAAAGCGGCCGAGCGCGCGGGCACGGATACGCGTCGACTGGTAGTGGCGGCCTCCGATGGTGAGCTTTACGGACACCACAAGAAGTTCGCCGACCTGACTTTGGCCTACACCACCCAGGTGGCCGCCGCCCCGGCCGGCGTAGAGATCACCAACCTGGCCGCTTATCTCGAGCGACACCCGCCCACCTGGGAAGCGCGGCTGCACGCCGGCCCCGACGGCGAAGGCACGGCCTGGAGTTGCTCCCACGGCGTTGGGCGCTGGCGTCGTCACTGTGGGTGCGCCATGGATGCCAGCCGCGGTTGGCGGCAAGACTGGCGCAGCCCCATGCGAGAGGCGTTGGATTTCTTGCGAGATAGGGCCGCCCGCTTCTTCGTCGACGCAGCCGGTGACATCTTCAAGGATCCCTGGCACGCCCGCGACGAATACGGACTGGTGGTGGACGCCTCGCCCGAGCAACGCCTGCAACACCTCAAGCCACTGGGACGCAACGGCCTCAAGCATGAACACAGCGAGACCGCCGAACGCGCCCTGGGTCTCATGGAGATGCAGCGCTCGCTGCTGCTCATGTACGCGAGCTGCGGCTGGTATTTCGACGACGTGGCCGGGCTGGAGAGCTCCATCGATCTGCGCCGCGCCGGCCATGCCGTGGACCTCTGGCGCGGCCTGGGGGGACGCCCCCCGGAAAACGACTTCCTCGACATCCTGGCCCAGGCCAAGAGCAACCAGCCCGAACTGGGCACGGGCGCCGATGTCTACCGTCGTGCTTGCCAAGCACGGGTGACACCCGCGCGCGCGCTGGCGGCGGCAGCGTTCACCTCGCTCTCCAAGGCGCAGCCCCCTTGTGGTGGTTTGCAGCAGGTCACGGTGCCTGGCTTCGCCCTCGACCTCACGCTCGAGACGCGCAAGGATGGGGCTTCGACCATCGCCGGTAAGGCCACGGTATTGCATCGGCGAACCGGCAAGGTTTCGCAGCTCGCGTTCAGCGCGCGCCGCAGCGGCTACACCGATTTCGAGTGTCGAGTGGGAGATGAACGGGTGACGCTGGATGACCTGGCGGAAGACACCACCCAGGATCTGCGTCTGGACATGATCTCGAGCCTGGCTGAACAGGCCACCAGCGTCGAAGTCTGCCGATCCATGTTGGAGATCGCTGACCATCTCGGGGTGCTCTCGGAGGCCCAGGCCACCCAAGTCAAGGGACGATTCGCCGCCGCGCTTGTTCGATTCCTACACACGCTCAAACCGGGGTCCGCCGACCCCATCGAATGGGACATGGTGACCCTGCTGGTCGAACGCGCGGGACTGCGACACGACGGCGAGCATACCCACCGCGCGCAAGAGGCGGTGTGGGACCACTTGTCCTTCTTCCAAGCGAATCGCCGCCGCCCCCCCAAGCCCCTACGGTCCTTGGCCGAGCGTTTGGGCTTTGAAATGGGGAACTAGCGCGGGCGGTCTTCGGGACCGGGTTCGACCATTCGCGCGCAGACCGGGGTGCCCGCCACCGGCACCCCGGCGATCAACCGACCATCACGGTACACGCCTTCGGCGGCCTTCTTCCCGGCGCTGTCCATCTGCTCCCAGCGCCCATCGGGCTGGCCCGCCAGATACTGGCCGGCGATCCACGGCTGCCCGCCAGGAAACCACGCGGAATACGAGCCCGCGGGCCGGCCATCGCGGTAGTCGCAGATCTGCCTCGGCCGCTTTCCGCCAGGATGAAACTCGATGTAGCGAGCGGCCCGCGCGCCTTCGTCTCTGCACCACAGATGGCGCCCGGGCATGGAGCGCGCGGCATCGACCTTCATCCCGGAGGGGCAGCCCTGCTCCGACTTGCTGCACGCCGCGCAGCCCGCCAGCACCAGAACCATGACAAGCCGGCTCATCTACCCCCGGATCTTGTGCAAGGTCAGCATGTTGGTCTGGAAGGCCTCGCCGCCGAAGACCACGCCATAGGTCACCACCATGTCGTCCCCCGGCTTGGCCAGGCCGGATTGCAGCAGCTCGCGCTCGGCCTGCTCGACCACGCCCGACACCCCCTTGACCCAAGCCCCGAACATGGGGCGCACCCCCCAGAACAACCCCATTCGCTGCAACACGTTCTCGTGGCGCGAGAACGCCACGATGCTGGACTGCGGGCGCTGCGCCGACAGCAGCGCGGCCGAGTGCCCGCTCTCGGTATAGACCGCGATGGCCGCCAACTTGAGATTCTCGGCGATCTCCGCCGCGGCATCGGCGATGGAGCTGGAATAGGTCAGCTCGGTGACTTCAGGTCGCTCCTTCCACAGCTTGCCGTAGTGCTCGCTGCTTTCGATCTCGTCGATGATGCGCGCCAGGGTCTTCACCGCCTCGACCGGATAATCGCCCACCGAGGTTTCGGCCGACAGCATGACCGCGTCGGTGCCATCGAGGACCGCGTTGGCCACGTCCGACACCTCGGCGCGCGTGGGCCGCGGGTTCTTGATCATGGAATCGAGCATCTGGGTGGCGGTGATGGCCGGCTTCGCCCGCATCTTGATGTCACGCAGGATGCGCTTCTGAATCAGAGGGACCTTCTCGTGGCCAGCCTCGACCCCCAGATCGCCGCGCGCCACCATCACGGCGTCGGCGACCTCCAGGATCTCGTCCAGTCGGCCCACGGCCTCCGGTTTCTCGATCTTGGCGATGATGGGGATCCCGCCGGCCAGCGCCTTGGCTTCCTTCACGTCCTCGGGGTTGCGCACGAAGGACAGCGCGAACCAATCCACGCCCAGTTCGCGACCAAAGGCGATGTCCTGTTTGTCCTTCTCGGTCAACGCAGGCACCGACAGGGCCGAGCCCGGCAGGTTCATGCCCTTCTTGTCCTTGAGGATCCCGCCATCGACCACGCGGCAAGTGACCACATCGCCTTTGATGGACTCCACCTGGAGTTGCAGGAGGCCATCGTCGAGCAGGATGGGATCGCCCGGCTTCACGTCGCGCGCCAGGGGCAAATAGGTATGCGAAATGCGCTCGCTGGTGCCCAACATTTCGGTGGTGCACAACTCGATGGTCTTGCCCCTTTGCAGGGGCACCCCGCCATCGGTCATGCGTCCCACGCGAATCTTGGGGCCGCACAGGTCGGCGAAGATGGTGATGGGGCGACGAGCTTCGCGAGCCGCCGCCCGCACTTCGTCATAGGCCTTGCGATGGGTCTGGTGATCCCCGTGCGAAAAGTTCAAACGCGCGACATCCATGCCCGCTTCTATGAGTTCCAGCAAGCGGGGTACCCCCGCGGTCGCCGGTCCTAGCGTGCAAACGATCTTCACCTTGCGCATGGAAGCCTCCTTCGGCGTCAATGGTCTCAGCGTATCGCGTCTGGCTGTGACGTGCAGAACTCGTGATCGACAGATCTGGCGGAAAATCCTTGGATCTGTATTATTCCCCGCCTGAGACGCTAACCGTCAAGGAGGGAAACCGATGAAGCGAATGTTTTTGGTAATGGTCGTGTCCGCTGCTCTGCCTCTCGCCGCCATGGCCGAGGGTGCCAAGCCCGCCGCCCCCGCTGCTGCTCCGGCTCCGGCCGCCGCTGCTCCGGCCGCCAAGGCTGCGGCTCCCGCTCCCGCCGCCGCCAAGGCCGCGGCTCCCGCTCCCGCCGCCGAGAAGGCTGCTGCCAAGACGCCGGCTCCAGCCGACGCCGGCAAGGCCGCTGCCAAGCCGGCTGACGAGAAGGCCGAGAAGCCGGCCGCCGAGAAGCCGGCCGCCGCCAAGGCCGAGAAGCCCGACTGCACCGCCCAGCAGACCGCTCTGGACGAGGCCAAGAAGGCCGAGAAGGAAATGCCCAAGGCCGACCTGTCGAGCTGCAAGGACATGAAGGGCAAGGAGAAGACCGAGTGCGAGAAGCCGCTCAAGGACAAGGCCAAGGAAGACGTCAAGGCCGCCAAGGAGAAGGTGGCCGCCGCGAAGAAGGCCCTCGACTGCTGCAAGAACCCGAAGAAGAAGGGCTGCGAGTAGCAGCAACAAGGGGATGTCCCGCCGAGGGACGTTCCTGAGAGGCCAAGAGCCTCTCGACAAGGCCAGCCGAAAAGCTGGTTTTGCCCAAGGGCTCTTGATTTTCCTGGCAGACTCCGCACGCGATTTTGATGGAAACCCTGGGAGGGTTTCCAAGCCTTCCCGCGAATGCTTCGCTGCCAGCTTAGCTGGCAGACTCCGCACGCGGGGCGCAACCTCGGGTGGCGCGCGCCACGAGGGCGGGACTGCGGTATCATGGCGGCGGTGTCTTCGCTGCTGCTGCTCGGAAAATACCAGCTCGCTGAACGGCTGGGCCCCCCAGGTGCCATCGAGACCCACGGCGCCTTGATGAAGGTGAACGGCGAGCAGCGGCCATGCATCGTGAAATGGCTGCGCGCCGATCGTATCCCTGGCGAAAGCTTCCCGTCGCTCGCCGCGCGTTTCATGGCCGCCGGGCAGAGGCTGCTCGACCGGCACGACCCCGACTGGCCCGTGGTCTTCGACGTCACCCACAGCGAACAGGGCGTGTTTCTCATCCGCGAATTCGTGGCCAGCGTCGATCTCAACGGCCTTTTGCAGGCCGCCCGCGGCAAGAACCCGGCGGCCACGCTAGAGCCCGCGGTGGCCAGCCTGGTCACCAGCAAGCTGGCCCGGGTACTGGCCAAAGCCCACCAGGCAGAGCCGCCACTGTGTCATCTGGGCTTGTGTCCAGCCAATGTCCTGGTCACCCCCGATGGTCGCGTGCTTGTCGCGGACTTCGGCCTCTTCGCCTCCGTCCGCGGCCTGGTCGAGCATGGCCTTGACAGGTGGTCGTTCGTGGCGCCCGAGTTGATCGGGTGCGATGTCGAAGATGTGCCGCCCGCCATCGGCGTGGCCGCGGATCTCTATGCGCTCGGCGGCCTGCTCTTCACCCTGCTGTCCGGCCGCCCGCCGGTCCAAGCCCGCTCCCTGACCGAGTTGGCCGAACGCGTGTGGGAGCCGCTGGCCGCGCTTCCCGGCGTCCCCGAGCACATCAACGCCGCCATCGCGGCCCTGACTGC
>CAZHUY010000279.1:673-7680 GCA_964535465.1 uncultured Myxococcales bacterium | reverse complement strand
CCACTATTGGTACCTTTTCCTTGGGGGGACCAGCCCCTTCATCAAATCTGTAGCGGCCAGCGCACAGCGGTTTGCGATTCGCGGGTTTGTGGTTTGACCGCCTCCCGCGATCCGCTCCGCGCTCTCCGCTAGCCTCCCACGAACACGCTCTCGCTCTCGCTCACGCCCACGCGAACCGCTGGCCGCTAGCCACTCCCCAGAATCCGTGCCCTCTCCTCGCGGGTGGCGCACACGGCTTGGTGCAGGGCCCATTGGCCTTGGGCGCGGGCCAGGTTGTGCTCGCCGCGGCCGGGGTAGCGCTCGGGGGACCACCCGAAGTACGACTCGCGTAGGGCATCGGCGCAGAAGCGCATGGCCAGCTCCAGGCTGATCCACTCCACGCCGTGCAGGCAGGCGCGGCGTTCATCCGCGCTGAGAGTTCGCCCCAGGCCATCGCGGTAGCCTTCGAACGAGGCGCGGAAAACCGCCAGGTCAAAACGCGCGGGCCGAGCGTCCTCGGGACTGCGGTTGCACCACGAGCGCCAGGCATCGCCCAGCTCGTGCGCCAGGGCCATGGGGCCGACGGTGTCCAGATCGATGAGGCACAGCGCCTGCTCCGAGGCGGGCGGCGCGTGCCCCGCGAACATGATGTTGTTCAGCTTGAGATCGCCGTGGCACACGCGGCTCGGCAGGTCGGGCAAGGCGGGCATGCTGGCGGCCGCCGCCACCAGCTCGCGGCCCAGGGTCTTGACCTCGACGTACAGGCGGTGCCCTTCGCCCTCGGCCATCGCCTGCTGCAGGGTGGCCAGGTGCCTGGGGGTGTCGTGCACGCCGGTTCGCATGCCCGCGAACGGGTGCTCGAATCCGTCCAGGGCGCGATGAAAGCGCGCCACCAGCTCCCCGGCGGCACGCGCCTGCGCGGGGCTTTGCACCACATCGAAGGACACGCCATCCACGTGGGTCTGCAGGCGCCACACACCCTGCCCCTCGCCCAGCTCAACCGCCATGTGCCCCTGACGGGTGGGGACCAGGCGCGGGGTCACCATGCCTTGCGCGGCCAGCCGGCGGGTGACCGCTTCGATGTTGCGGTTGATGGCGGCCGAGAAGATCGGGTTCAGCCGCTGCAGCACGAAATGCTGGTCGGCGCGTCTGACCAGATACGTCTGATTGATGAGACCCGCCCCCAGGGGCGCAACCGTGGCACCCTCCAGTCCCGCATAGTGGGACAGGACGCGAGCCGCGATGTCTTGGACCGAAAGGTCCACCCGTGGCCCTGGACGCCTAGTCCTCCGGAGGGGCCTCGAAGAGAGCCTTGTCTTCCGGCGGAGCTTCCCAACCGCCTTCGCCCTCCTTGGGCTTCGGCGGGGCCGACTTCTCGAACTTCAAGGCCACGCTCACACCTGCGTTGACCTCGCCCAGGAACATGACGGGCCCCACGCTGGCCATGCCACGCCCCTCCATCCAGAAGCCGAAGTTGCGGGTGATGTGCCAAAGGAAGCCGACGCCGGCGGCACCGGCGACGGGACCCGAGAGGATGACGTTGCTGTGATCGTCGACCCCCTTCGCACGTCCTTCGGGAGGACGCGCACCTTCACGCAGGGTGCTGGAGTCCCACATTCTGGGGATGGAACCCATGAAGACGTGCGGACCGCCACCGACCGCGGCAGAAACGAAGGTCTGGAAGTTGGAGATGGTCCAGAAGTTGTACTGGCCACGCAAGAAGAGGGCCCAGGCCAAGGTGGGAGGATTCTCGCCGCCCACCTGTCCGGTGGAATCGAAGGGCTGGTACTGAACCCGGCCTTGCACGGAGAGGGCAAGCTTCTCGCTCACCACGTACCCGATTTCGGGAACCAGCTGGAACAGACCGGCCAGGTTGGATCCAGGATTGACCGTCAGCGCGGGGTATTCCTTGCCATTGTTGTCCGGGTCGGTGAAGCGACCGGCGGCCTTACCGCTGCCGTGATAGGTGTAGCCCATCCCGCCCCCCACCGAGACGAAGAACGACCCGACGTAGCGGCGGTGGTACTTGCGCAGATCCTCGTCGATCTTGTACTGGTCCGTGATCTCCTTGAGAGGCGCCGAGTCGTCGATCTCGGACGTGGCAGCGCCGGTGCTTCCGCCCTGGCTGTTCAGAAGGGAGATCAGCATGGTGTTATTCATGGGCGAGGCCCCGCCGACCACCGGCAGGAGAGTGGGGCTCTCGGCGCTGCCCTGGCTCGCGTCCTTGGAACCGGGGACCTTGGCGGAGATGTAGAAGCTGAAAGCCGAACCCGTCACCGCGTTGCCGGGAACGGTGGCCGAGAGCCAGCCCTTGGACGAGCGGATCATGGGAAGCGGGGTGAAGTTCTCGGAGCCAGCCTCACGGTAGTACAGGGTCGCGCTGGCCTGGCGGGATTTCTTCTTGGTCACACAGCGGATCATGATGTCCACGTCGGGCGGGACCTCGTTGGGCAGCGGACAGAAGAGCGCTTCCTTGACCTTGCTGGGTGGGAACGGCTCGACATCCTCTGCCTTTGCACGAGGGGGCTCGGGGGTGGGCTCGGCCACCACGGGCTCGGCAGCGGGGGCCGCCCCGCCTCCCGCGGCCTGGTTGCGAGCGGCGTCCAGGGCCTCGGTGAGGGCCGGGGTGTCCACCTGAGGGGTGATCTTGATGTTGGGGTTGATCTTGAGCGCCATCACGAACTGCCGGATGGCCTTGCTCTTGTCGTTGAAGCCGGTGAGGTAGACCGCCGCCAGGTGCACGTGGGTGCGCGCCTTGATCTCGTGCTCGGCCAGCCCGGCATCGGTGAGGGTCGATATCGCACCCCACAGCGCATCGCGCGCCGCATCGAACTTGCCGGCCTGCATGTTGGCCAGCGCCTGTTTGTTGATTTCGACCACCTTGGTAACCGTGTCCCCGCCCTTGCCACCCTTGGCGGCTTGGGCCCCCCCTGCCTGCGAGATCAAGGCGGTTGCACAGAAGAGACCTACGACGAGCGGGAAGATACGATGGGACGTCTTCATGAACTCAGCTCCTGGCGCAGAGGTACTACAGGGTACTACCACTATGCCGGGGTCGGTGAGAAGCCCATCGTTTCGGAAATGGTCACCGACAATCCTGGTGAGAGGGATCGCAGCCACCGCGGGGCGCCGGCACCACAGCGACGGACGCGTCGTCGGGGTCGGCCTCCCGAAAGTAGCCATCGCCGTCCGCATCAACCCGGACCGGGTCGGTGGCCAGGAAGCGATCCCCCGCCAGCCAGTAGTCGACCCCATCCTGGGTCGCCAACACCACGGGGCCCACCACCCGCGCGCCGCGTAGGCTGGCGTCAGGTCTACCGCGCTCAGTCATGTAAATGGGTCCCGACGCGGCGAGCCTGTCGACCGTGGCCTGGTGGGGGTGGCCATCGCTGTTGCCGTCATCGACCTCGATGATACTGGCGCGGGGCTTCATCTGGTCGAGCAGGGTCGGGCTGGACGAGTGCATGCTGCCGTGATGGCTGACCCGGTAGACGTCGATGTCTTTGATCAGGGGCGTCACGGCCTGTTCAATGTCGTGGTACGCGGTGCCAAAGCTCGTAACTATGGTTTCGCCGGACAGGTCGCCGCCGAAGAAGTAGTCGAGCCGACCGTAGCGCAGGACCAGGGCCACGGAATAGTCGTTCTCGCTGGGCGGCGCATCGTCGTGGGCTCCCGACCCGGGCACGAGGCGGCCGTTGCCGTCCACCGCCACGATGGTGACGGTCACGCCGGGGCCAAGATCGATCTGCGCGGCTCCCGGACGCGCCACCTCGGGGTGCAGGGCCTCGCCTTCGGCCGCCAGGTAGTCCCGCCAGCGCGCCAGGGTGGCGCCGCCGTCGCTGGGAAAGCGCGAGAAATCCCGGTGCAGGAGCTTGCCGGCGCGCACGCCCTGACGGTGAAAGAGATGCCACAGCCCACCGCGCCCCGGGGCGCCGGTGTGATCCAGATGGAAATGGCTGACCAGCACGTAATCCAGGTAGGAGGTGCCGAGGACATTCATGAGGTAGGGGCCGACGATGTTGGCGCCCGCCTCGTTGTCCCATTGGCCCTCGCCCGCGTCGATTAGCAGGCAGCGTCCGCTGGGCGCGACCACCAGGGTGCTGATGGCCGGGCCCGCGTCGAGGTGATGGACTTCCAGCCATCCCGGCCGCCAAGAACCCCCCCCTGGCGGGGCGCCCCTGTCGCCCGGCCCGCCGGGGACCAGAGAGCACCCCGCCATCACCCAGACTTGCAGAGCGATCCATGCGCGCATGCCGTCTTGTCGGCGAGGACGCACGCCGGTTGCGTGGAGAGACACGAAAGCCGAACGCGCCGCCTCGACGCTGGCCGCTGCGACCGAAGGTGTGCGACGGGCGAGGAAAACTGGCGTTCGCCCCTTGGCCGAGTGAAGGTGAGTCGCATGGGCGCGTTTCTCAACGCCTTCCGCAGCAAGCGGGTCGGCATGCTCATCGCGCTGGGCTTTGCCTCGGGCCTGCCGCTGGCGCTCACGCGCACCACCCTGAGCGCGTGGATGACCAACGCCGGCGTGAACCTCAAGACCATCGGTCTGTTCTCGCTGGTCACCCTGCCCTATTCCTTCAAGTTCGTGTGGGCGCCGCTGCTCGACCGCTTCAGCTTTCCCCTGTGGGGCAGACGGCGGGGTTGGATGGCGCTGGCCCAACTGGGCCTCCTGGTCGGGATCGGGGTGATGTCCACCATCAACCCCCAGCAGGCCCCGCTGGCCATCGCGGGCATGGCGGTGCTGGTCGCCTTTCTCTCCGCCAGCCAGGACGTGGCCGCCGATGCCTACCGCACCGACGTGCTGCCGCTGGCCGAGCGCGCCTCGGGCACGTCCACCTGGATCATGGGGTACCGCATCGCCATGTTGGTGTCGGGTGCCGGGGCCTTGGTGCTGTCCGATCACATGCCCTGGTCGCGCGTCTACCTGGTGATGGCGCTGCTGATGAGCATCGGCATCGTGGCCACCTGGCTGGCGCCCGAGCCCGAGGCGGTGCGCCCGCCGCGCACCATCGCCGACGCCGTGGTGAAGCCCTTCGTCGACTTCTTCAGCCGCAAGGGCGCGACCTTGGCGCTCATCTTCGTCATGCTCTACCGCATGGGCGACACCATCGCGGGCGGCATGGTGATGCCCTTTCTCATCAAGAGCGGCTTCTCCAACAGCGAGATCGGCTACTGGAACAAGGGCGTGGGATTCGCGGCCACCATCGTGGGCGTGATGCTGGGGGGAGGCCTGGTGGCCAAGTTCGGCGTGCGCCGCTGTCTGCTCTCGTTCGGCGCGCTCGCGGCGCTGGCCAACACCGGCTACCTGGCGCTCGCCATCCACGGCAAGAGCGTGCTGTTGCTGGCCGCCGCCATCGCCATCGACAACTCCTTCGGCGGCATGGTGGACGCGGCCTTCGCGGCCTTCGTCATGTCCCTGTGTAACAAGTCCTTCTCGGCGACCCAGTTCGCGCTGCTGTCCAGCGCCTCGACCATCATCGGCCGCCTGGTGAGCGCGGGCTCGGGCTGGTTGGCCATCGCCGTGGGCTGGCCCCTCTTCTTCGTCATCACCATCGTGGCCGTGCTCCCCGCGCTGGTGTTGCTGGTGGTGGCCTTTCCCAAGGACGCGGGCGCGCTGGAAGCCACCGCCGAGCACAAGGGCTGATGAGCCGGGCCAAGTGCTTCGTGGACCTGGAGTGCCACGCCGATGATTCTGCCGGTTGGCTCCTCGAGCTCGAGTCCCATCCGGTTTGCAGTCCGCATGTCCGCTTCCTGATTTCCTGCTTCCTCAGAGGTCATCGGGCGCAGCGCTCTCGGTCAGGCCGGGCCGCGGGCTCTCGAGTGTCCTCGCAGAGCCCGCGAGCGCTGGCCAAATTCTCACTACCTGAGAATCTCGATACCCGAGATGCTTGCGTTGTCGGTGACAGTCGTGAACTGCACGGTGATCTGGCCGGATGAATTCGCGGTCGTCGTGAACTCGCGAACCACGGCCCTGTACTGGGCCCCGGTCGTCGCGTAGATGTCGAAATTCGACAGCACGTTCGTCCCGTTGATGGCCACGTTGAACACGCGTCTGCCCCTGGCAGTCCAGTACAGCTCGGCGAAGTGCAACCTGACCGTGTGCGAGGCCGAGGCCGCGAGGTTGGGGAAGGTGTAGGTTATGTTGCCGTAACGCTCGCTCTGGTACACAGCCGCGGGCGCCGGATTGGTCACGCCACTGAGGTTTATGGCGTTGGTGACCGAATGCTGGGTGCCGCCACTGAAGTACTGGTCGCCAGCAAACGGCGACACCACCGTGCTGCTGCCCGTGTTGATACGGTAGAGGGTGCCCTGGGTTGCCGTGCCGTTGATAGGCGCGGCGGTGCCAGCCCCGATGGCCAGAACGGCGCTCTTGGTGCCTGCCGAGGTGGGGGCGAAGATCACGGTCACGGTGCAGCTGGCAGAAGCGGCCAAGGTGGCCGTGCAGGTCGAGGCCTCGCCAAAGACGAACTCGGACGAGGTGAGGGCCCAGCCGTTGATGGACAAGGGCGCGGAGTAGCTGTTGGTGAGCGTGACCGTGATGCTGGAGGTGCTGCCCACCACGGTCGTGGGAAAGTCGAGGGTGCTGGGGGAGAACGTCAGGGCGTTCTCGACCCCGACTCCGCTCAGCGTGGCCTGGGCATCGCCCACCGTGAGCGTCGCGGTCTTGCTACCAGCCGACGTCGGTTTGAAGATGACATTCACTCGGCAGCTCGCGCCGGCCCCCAACGAGGAGCCACAGTCGGAGGTCGCAATGGGGAACTGGTCGAAGTGGGTCCCTGTCACCTCGGCAGGCGCCAAGGAAACGGCCGCGCTTCCGGGATTGGTCACCGTGAAGGAGGCGATTCCCGAGTTGCCAACCTGAGAGGAGCCGAAGTCCTTGGTGGTGGGAGTGATGGTGAGCGCCTTGGCGGTGCCGTTGATAGGCGCGGCGGTGCCAGCCCCGATGGCCAGGACAGCGCTCTTCTTACCTCCGGAGGTGGGGGCGAAGATCACGGTCACGGTGCAGCTGGCAGAAGCGGCCAAGGTGG
>CAZHUY010000279.1:0-573 GCA_964535465.1 uncultured Myxococcales bacterium | reverse complement strand
GTTGCCAACCTGAGAGGAGCCGAAGTCCTTGGTGGTGGGAGTGATGGTGAGCGCCCCATTGTCAAATGTCGCCGTGATCTGGACCGCGCCGGGTTTCCGCAGAACGATGGACGCGCTGACCGTCTGCCCAGCCACGAGAGACACAGATACGGGACCGGCCGAGACCCAGGTCGGGTTGGTGCTGGCCGTGACCTGGGCGCAGGCCACGCCGAAGGTGCGCGCGGCGATGCTGGCGTTGCCGGAGGGCAGGGAACCCATGGTCAGGGTGGCGGAGGCAGCGCCGGGCGTGATGGCGAAGAGCTGGGTCTTCGCGCCCCAACTGCCGCCCGTCGAGGTGACCGCGAATTCCAGGCACAGGGCATCGCTTGGGACGTTGATCAAAGCCATGGAAACCGAGGCGGTCTCTTCCACCGGGGAGCTTCCCTCTGGGACGCTCGCCTCGGGAGCGCTCGCCGCGTTTCCCAATTGAGCCTCCGAACCGGAGCAGGCCGAGAGCGCTATCCCCAGGATCGAAGCCAGGGCAACAGACAGCATCGAACGAACCGAACTTCCTACAGACATGGGGGACCTCCT
>CAZHUY010000278.1:0-7683 GCA_964535465.1 uncultured Myxococcales bacterium | reverse complement strand
GGGGGTATGGCCGTGGCCCTGGTCGTGGTCGCAGACGAAGAATGTCCGGCCAGGGCCAGGGCCACGGCCACGACCACGTCTACGACCACGTCTACGACCTTCTGGCTTGGGTTGCGGGCGCAGCTCGCCCTGTGTTCAACTCCGCGTCCGTCTCCGCTTGACCAGCCACCAGGCGAGCAAAACGACGAGCGGGGCGGCCGCGAAGGCCAGGTAGCGCAGGCGCGAGGGCGCGGGGCGCAGGGTGCCCTGGGCCAGGCGGATGACGCCGGTGTCTTCGGGGATTTCCTCCATCTGGTTGTTGATGCGCAGGTCGAAGTCCATCAGCTCCTTGTCGCCCGAGGAGGCCGTGAACCAGACGGCGTGCTCGCCCTCGTTGGCTCCGGTCGTGCGCACGAAGGTCAGGGTGAAATCCTGGACCTGGCCTGGTTGCAGGCTGGGCAGGCCGGGCGGGGTGACGTCCACGCTGCACGCCGAGCTGCGCCCCGACAGCTTGAAGTCGTCGATGGGCTTGGTCGAGATGTTCATCACCGTCAGGGTGGCTTGGCTGATGAGGCTGCGCAGGCGCATCAAGCGGGGGCCTTGGGCGGTGAAGCCGGCTTCCTCGGTGACATCGGCGATGGCCAGCTCCATGGCCGTCAGTCTCTGGGGTGTGCGAATGCGCAGGTCGGCCTTGCAGTTGATGAGGGCGTTGGCCACGCTGCCGTGGCGGGCGGTGTGCAGCGGGGTTCGGCCGCGATCGTCGAGGGCGTTGGTGTTCGCCCCGGCGTCGCACAACACCTTGACCACCTTGTCGTCGGCCGCCAGGTGTATCGGGGTCATGCCGTAGTCATTGCGGCTGTCATGGCGCGCCCCGCGTCGGGCCAGCAGGCCGGCCACCTCGGCGCGCCCCAGGGTGGCCGCCCAGTGTAGCGGGGTCATCTCGAAGCCATCGCGGGCGTTGGGGTCGGCGCCGCGGTCGAGCAGAAGGGAGACCACCGCGCTGAAGCCGCCGGCAGCCGCGTGGTGCAGGGCCGTCCACGCGGCGGCGTCTTTCTCATCCACGGCCGCCCCGCCGTTCAACAAGGCATGGACCGCTTGCTGATTCCCGAGCGCAGCAGCTTTTGCCAAGTCTGGCACGGACAGCGTGGCGTCGGCTGCCCAGGTGTACCCGGTTGTGATGGCGTGTAGGGCCAGGAGGGCCAACAGTGGCGAAAAAACAAAGAAATTTGCGCGCAAGAGCATCACGATTCCTTGATAATCAAGACGGGATCCTTAGCCTAACCAATGGCGACTCGTCCTGTAGAGATTGGACCCGCCAGCCACAACAGCAACAAATGGAGCCATGGGCATGACCAAGCGTTTTGCATTCCTGCTCGGCACAGTCCTGACGTTATCGCTATCGTCCACCGAGGCAAGGGCCCACTGGTGCCATGACTTGTGGGGATCGGCCTACAACATCGTGGTTCGCCCGGCCAGCGACACGGTCGCCGTTCCGTCGTCTGGCTCGGCCAACCTGGACATCTTCGTTCAGAACAACATGGGCTACCTTCTGCCCAGCTTCGTTCTCAAGGCCACCGCCACGGGCGCCACCATTACGGTATCGCGGCAGAGCCAGAAGGTGGCCAACACCCTCATGCCGGGCGAGAAGGCCAAGTTCACCCTCGCCATCTCCAAGTCGGGAGGGGGCAGCGTGGCGGTCGGGGATATCACCTTTGGGGTGAGCTTCGGAAACTCGGGCCAAAGCGGCGCCTATCCCAACTCACCCGGCAAGGCGGTCATGATCAAGAAGGCGGACGGGAGTCTGGCCCCGGCCCCTCCGCCCCCGGGCATCGGCACGGGCAACAGCCAGGCGCGCCAGCTGCAACACTCGGCCGTGGCTGATTTCAGCAACGTGGACACCGGGTTGGACAAGCTGATGAACCTGTACTGCGCCGGCCGCAAGTCCTGGGGGGCCAACGACGATTCGGTCATCGGGCCGGCGTGTTCGGGCACGGCCACGGATTGCACCAAGGCCACGCGCAGCACGGGCACGGGCGTGGGCACCAAGTTCGACTACCCCAAGTTGTGGGCCGCGGTCGAGTTGGCGGCACGCAAGGGCAGCCTGGGCGCCCGTGCCGCGACTCTGCGCACACGGCTGCAGTGTGGGGCCAGTGACTCGAATACGGTCTTCGCCGGGCTGGCCATGCTGGTCATGGGTTACCTGGGCGACGACGAGGGGGCGCGCGGTTTCCTGGAGGGCAAGGTCGGAACCACGGATCTGGGCACGATGGCCAAGGCGGCCCTGGTGATGATGGGCGACAAAGACAAGTACGCCAGCGACATGACGGCGGGGCTCAAGGCCAGCAGCAAGTACGTGCAGGCCGCGTGCGCCGCCGCCCTGGGTATCGCGAACAAGGACGACACTTCGGTCAATTCCGTTCTGATCCCGCTCGTGAAATGGGACGAGCCCGACGTGTCGGGGCAGGAGCTTGGCCTCTTCGCCTCGCACCTTTTGGCCATGGTCGCCTGGGATCGCCGCGGTTGGGCCGCCAATGCCGAAGACAAGGGGCCGGTGAGCTTCTATGGCGATACTGGCACTACCCCCACGGGCGGTTCGTCGGGGGCTGCTGGCGCCTCGGGGGCAGCCGGTGCCTCGGGCGCGGGTGGTGCGACTCCGCCTCCGGCGGGCAAGGTGAGCAGTGGCGGCGCCAAGGCCGGTGCCGTGGCCAGTTCGGGCACCAGGCCCACGGGGGGCAGCTCGGCGGTTGTGCGTGCCGGAAACACCACGCCCACTTCGAGTTCCAAGGGCGGCAACATTCCGCCGGTCGGTGGCAGCGTCGTCACCAGCCAGCCCCCGGTGGGCGGCTCGCCCTCGGCGGGCGCCGTGGCCGGCACCCCCAACCCCGGCAGCAAGTCTGACCCGGCGGGTGGCCAGACTGGTTCCGTGGGTGGGGACGATCCGGTAGGATCGGGTGGCGAGGCTGGGGCTACCGGAGCGCAGGACCCCGAGGTCGCCGAGAAGGGGTCTGCCGGCGGCTGCAGCTTCGGCTCGAGCGCGCCCGCGCCGCTGGCCTTCCTGTTCGCCGCTTTGGGCCTGGCCCTGGCCCTGCGCCGCCGCCGCGGCTGATTTTTCCACCCCTCGTGTTGGCCGTGGCCAGGGAAAATGGCCGCTGCCAACCGGGGAGGGGCGGCTATCGTGCGGAAGTTGCCGATCCGAACTTGACTTGTGCCCCACCCACGCGGCATACATTCGCCCTCACAGTCTGCGCCCGTAGCTCAACTGGATAGAGCATCGGCCTACGAAGCCGGGGGTCGCCTGTTCGAATCAGGCCGGGCGCGCAGTTTCCTCTCTCCCCCGCGGTTCTCCCGTGGCTACTAGCCGGGTACCAGCGTGATGCGCGTGATTTCCGAGCGGGTTCCCAGGCGCATGGGTGGGCCCCAGTAGCCCGTGCCCGGGCTGACGTAGAGCTGGGAGCCCTCGACATCATAAAGCCCTTTCAGGAAGGACTTCTGCTGCAAGCGGACCGCCATACCGAAGGGCCAGATCTGTCCCCCGTGGGTGTGGCCGGACAGGATCAGCCCAGCCCCGGCCTTGGCGGCTCGGAAGGCTGCGCGCGGCTGATGGGAGAGCAGGACCACCGCGCGCTGCGGATCGATGTTGGCCATGGCCAGCCCCACGTCTGCGCCCTGGCCTGGCTCGACGCTGTCGCCGTTCCAGTCATCGATGCCCGCCAGCACCCAGCCACCGTCCTTGTCCGCGTCCAGCGTGACGCTTCGGTTGCGCAGGATCTTGATCCCCAGGCGCTCCAGCTCGGGCAGCCATTCGCGCAGGCCGGAGTAGTACTCGTGGTTTCCCGTCACCATGTACACGCCCAAGCGCGCCCTCAGACCGGCCAGCACCTGTACGTCGGCTTGGGCGGAGCCGAAGCGGCCCTCGACGACATCGCCGGTGAGCAGGATGATGTCGGGCTCGAGGGCGTTGGTGCGTCTGACCACGTCTTCGCCAAAGCCTTTGCTCTTGGTGGCCCCGATGTGGAGGTCAGTCAACTGCACCAACGTGGTCCCCGACAGGGAGGCCGGCAGCTTGGGAAGGGAGATGCGCACCTCCTTGACTGCGGGGGGCCGAAGCCCCTGGAAGACCGAATACACCCCAGCCACCATTGCGGTGCCACAGACCGCGATGGCGACCACGCGCACCAGAGCCAGGTGCTTGTCCGGCGCCATGGGGGCGCCCCCCTGCAGCCAGCGGCCAGCCAGAAACAGCAGGCGGGTCATGTCGGTGGTGAGCAGGGCCGCGAAGAGCATCAGCATCGTGCCCATCCACATGTAGCCAGGCCATGCGGCGAACCCGGCCAGGGTCCGGGGCAGCAGGCGTGGGGCCATCATGGAAAGTGGCACCAAGAGCGCGAGCACAATGCAGGCCGTCGTGGCCCACAAGCGATAGGGCGACGGCAACTGGGTTTCGCGCACCAAGCGAAGCCAGAAGTAGCTGTGCACCCCTCCCAGGACCGTCATGGCGAACAGCAGGAAGAAGAAGAACCGGTAGATCAGCTTGCCCTCCAGGGGGATGGCTTAGCATAAGGGACGCTGGGCCCGTAGCGCTAGGGCTAGGGGCATCGGCCACGGCCACGGCCACGGCCACGACTGCGGCCACGACCACGACTTGGGGCCACGAACAGGGCTGGGGGAATACCTTCGGAGGCGGCGAAGGGGGAAGTTCATCTTTCACCACTTTTGGGCGACCGAGATGCGGCATTGGTGTCAGGGTGGCGGCGGTCTTTCGGGCATTTTCGTAGAGATCTCGCGGCATAGCCGCTGGCATCCGCGTTGCAGTAAGCCGGTGTCGTCGGGAGGTCCCATGAACACCGCCACCTCGTATGCCCACAACGAAATGGTCTCGCTTCCAACCGATCTGACGGCGCACCCAGCTCTGGGCGCCTTGCGCGGATCGAGGGTCTTCGCCAGCCTGCCCTCGGGCGTGCTGGCCCGGCTCGCCGCCTGCGCCTGCATCCGTTCGGTGGGGCCCGGTCAGGAGATTGAGCTCGAGGGCCGGTGGGCAGGCGCCAGCATCATGGTGGTGCGCGGCTGCGTGAACGTGGTTCGCAAGACCGAGCGCGAGTTGACGCTCGAGACCTTCCGGGATGGCGACGTGTTGGCCACCATTCGCGCCGAGAGCGCTCCTCAGGAAAGCCTGGTGGCCAGCGAAACCAGCGTGGTCTTGCTCCTGCCCCGCGAGGATTTCTGGGCCATGGCGCGCATGGTTCCCGAGATCCCCCTGGCCCTGGCGCGCGAGATGGAGCGTCGCCTGGCCTGCGTGAAGGTTCTGGCCTGGGGGCTGGCCACCAGCGACGTGGAAGAGCGCCTCTACCGCGTCATCGCCGGTCTGGCCCGCGTCCAGGGCGAGGCCGGGACCGAGGGCACCGTCATCAAGCACTTTCCAACCCAGAAGGACCTGGCGTGCAGGGTCGGGGCCTGCCGCGAAACCGTGTGTCGCGTGATCGGCGATCTGGCTCGCAAGAACCTGGTTTCCCTGCGCGGGCGCCGTTTGACTCTGTTCCCGGGTTTCTTTGCCCTGCTGCAGGCTTGCGAGGTGGGATAGCCCGAAATAGTTCCAGTCTTTCAAGCAATTGACGCTATACCCAGCGGGTGTGAGAATCCGCCGAGCCTTGAAGTCACCCCCGAGCAGATCATCGACTGGACCAGCCTCCCCGGAGAGGGAGGGATCCGCCCTGCGTCGCGGCGGCTGCGCGGAAGGAGAGGGCGGTGGCCTTGCCGTGCGCGAGGCGGACCTGCGAACCTCCATCCGCCCCACCGTGGCCGAGGTGGATCTGGGCGCCCTCTGTCGGAACGTGGCTCGCGTGCGCGCCATCGTCGGTCCAGGCGTCGGCGTTTTCGGGGTGGTCAAGGCGGACGCCTACGGCCACGGCGCCGTGAAGGTGGCGGGGGCGTTGGCCCCCTTGGTCGATGGCCTGGCGGTGTCCTTGGTCGAGGAAGGCCTCGAGCTTCGCGGGGCGGGCGTCACCTGTCCCATCCTGGTGCTGGGGGCCTACTACGGCCACACCCAGTCCGAGGTCCTGGAAGAGGGGCTCACCCCCGTGGTCTACGACATCGGTGAGCTGCAGCGTTTTGGTGCCACGCCCCATCGGCGCAAGCCCAGGCAACCCGGGGCCGCGGCTCGCGACGGCCGCCGCTGGTCGATACACGTGAAGATCGACACCGGCATGAACCGCCTGGGCGTGCAGGTCAAACAGTTGCCCGCCTTCCTCGAAATGGCCGCGCGTTTCCCCGAAGTCGAGCTGACCGGGATGGCCACCCACTTCGCCTCGGCCGACATGAAGGACGGCGACAACACGCGCGAGCAGCTATCACGTTTTCGCCAGGCCCTGCGCGTGGCCGGCGCCCACGGTCTCGTGCCCAAGGTCATTCACGCCGCCAACAGCGCGGCCATGCTGCGCTTTCCCGAGGCCCGTTTTGGTGCCATCCGTCCCGGTCTGGTCATGTACGGCGCCACCCCCAGCCCACTGGTGGACCTGCCCGGCCTGGAGCCGGTGCTCAACCTGCGCACGCGCATCATGGCCTTGCACGACGTGCCCGCGGGGCAGGGGGTGAGCTACGGCGGGAATTGGCGGCCGACGCGCAAGGCCCGCGTGGCCACCCTGCCCATCGGTTATGCCGACGGCTATCCCCGGCACATCCGAGGGGCCGAGGTCCTCATCCGCGGGCAGCGCGCCCCGGTGGTGGGGGCGGTGTGCATGGACATGATGATGGTCGACGTGACCCGCGTGCCGGGCGTCTCGGTGGGCGAGCCCACCGTTCTCATCGGCAGCGACGGTGACGAGAGCATCACCATCGATCACATCGCCGACTGGGCCGACACCGCCAGCTACGAGATCCTGTGCGGGATCTCGAAGAGGGTGCCGCGCATCTACCGGACCTCGCTCCCCGGGGTTCGTTCATGACCGAGGTTTCCCCGAGCAGCGCCCCCGGCGCGAACCTGATGCCGCATCGGTTGTTGCGGGCCATGACCCGCCCGCTGTCGCCGCTGCTGACCGCCATCGAGCTGCTGGGCCTGCACGTGATCCTGCTGGGGCGGGCCTTGGCCTGGATGGTGCGCCGGCCCTTCCGGCCGCGCCTCTTGCTCGAGCAGATGGAGTTCATCGGGGTGGGATCGTTGCCCATCATCATGCTGGTGGGTCTTTTCACCGGGGCGGTCACCGCCCTGCAAGCCATCACCGCGCTGGCCATGTTCGAGCAGCAGCGCTGGGTCGGTTATGGCGTCGGCGTGGCCTTGGCGCGCGAGCTGGGCCCGGTGTTCACCGCCCTGATGATCACCGCGCGGGCCGGCTCCGCCATGGCCACCGAGCTGGGCTCGATGCGCATCACCGAGCAGATCGACGCCCTGACCGCCTTCGCGGTGAACCCGGTGCACTACCTGGTCACCCCGCGCATCATCGCCGCCCTCCTCATGATGCCGGTGATGACCATGGTGTTCAACGTGCTCGGCCTGCTGGGCGGGTACGTGATCTCCATTCTCGTCTACCAGATCGACCTCGGGCAGGTCCTGGAGCTGTTCCGCCACTGGGTGGACCCGGTCGACTACATCCAGGGCCTCATCAAGTCCGTGATCTTCGGCATCACCGTCTCGCTCACGGCCTGCTACCAGGGTTTCAACGTGCGAGGCGGCGCCAAGGAGGTAGGTCGCGCCACCACCTCCGCCGTGGTTTC